>JBDSBE010000080.1:0-5266 GCA_039921745.1 Ilumatobacteraceae bacterium
TTCTGGGCAGGGTTTGGACGGCTGAGGCGGTCCGAACCCTGACCAGAACGACTGAGGTTCGGATCGGGGTCAGCGCTGCAGGTCGCGTTGCTCGGGCTCCGGGTGGTCTCGACGACGCCTTGGCGCGATTCCAGCCGGTGTGGTGGTTGATCGTCGCGGGCGGCCTGGCGACCTCGGTGCTCTCCCTGCCGATGCGCCGGACTCCAGCAGGACCAGCCTGATCAGTTTTCTGCGTGCTCGGCCCGTCGGCGCGGATCAGCCGATCAGGGCGTGGCCGTAGGGTGCCGTCATCTCGGCGATGCGGTCGGTTGCGCCGGCGACCAGCACGTACTCCAGGTTGCGGGTCCGCCCGACCTGACCGACCTTGTTGCCACTCGGGTCGTGGATGCCGATCTGCGCGCCGACGTAACGCTTCGAATCGAACGCCAGTGTCGCCACGTCACCGTGCACGGCGCACATTGCTCGCAGGTCGTCGAGCGTCACCCAGGATTCGTCGTTGTACGAAACGATCACGATCTCGGCATCGACGCCGGCGATCGTCGATCGCAATGCCTCGGGCATCTCGCGCTTGCGGTTGAAAACGCTCTTGGTGGTGTCATCTCGGGCGTCGACGCGCTTGCACGCGATGCCGTAGTGCTCGGGCTCGTCCCACGCCACGATCGTCTCCCAGACGTGGTAGTTCGTGAAGTAGCGATGCTGGTTGTACGGCGGGTCGAGATAGGCGAGGTCGAACGAGCCGAGTGACCGGACGATGTCGACCGCGTCGCCGCGTACGGCCCGACCAGTGCCGGGCAGCAGGTGTGGCACCTGCATCGTGATCGGCTTGTACGACCGCGGTGCCCACTGCTTGATGTAGGCCATCTGGAGGCCGGCCGTTGAGTCGACCTTGTCGGCGGCCAGCAGCAGGCTGGTGAGCAGCAGCGGTTCGAGTGGCGATCCGGCGTGGTCGATGGCGATCGCCGCGCGGATCGCGTCGATCCGTTCACCGTTGAACGGCTGGAAGAACCGTGATTGCACACAGAAGGTGTCGGTCACGTACCCGGCCTCCCCGGGAAGGTGGTTCAGCTCGTCGATGGCGTCGGCCAGCGCATCTGCGTCGACACCTGCCGCGTCGGTCTCGATCCAGGTACGAGCGAAGATCTCCGAGTAGCGGGCGCTGTCAACGGCGGTCACCTCACCGCCGGAGCGCTTGAAAGCCTGTGCCACCCGCGTCGTACCGGTGAAGAGGTCGAGTGCGGTCCGGACACGCGACCGTTCGAACAGCTCGGTGAGCACCGGTACGAGCCGTCGCTTCGATCCCAGATACTTGATCAACGAGCGCCACTCTCGTTCTGGGCAGGGTTTGGACTGCTCAGACCGTCCGTTTCGTGCCCAGAACGAAGGGCGTGGGGGTGGGTCACGGGCTCTCGTCGGGTGGGGCGGGTCGTTCTGCCGTCATCCGGGCGAATGCCTCCGGGTCGACGGCAATGAACGTCGCCTTCGCGGTCACGCAGACCGAGCCGGACGCCACGTCGACGAGCTCACCGGTCAGATGAAGCTTGCGACCCGCCCGGTCGGCCAGTCGGACCCGGCAGGCGAGTTCGGAGAACAGCGGGGTCGGTGCCTGGTAGCGCAGGTACAGATCTCCGGTGAACGCGGCCTGGTGGATCACCCCGAGGACGTAGCCGAACACGTCGTCGAACAGTGCGGCGACGACGCCGCCGTGGGCTCGGTTCGGGGCGCCCTCGTGAGCGGAACGCAGCGTGACCCGCGCCTCGATCTCGTCGTCGTACCGATGCAGGTCGAGGTCGAGCCCCCACGGTGACGACCGGCCGGACACGGGGCGATCGTCGAACCTGGTCTCGAATCGGCCTTGCGGCAACTCGGCCTGCTGCTCGTCGGCGAAGGCACGTTCGCCGCGGGTCCGCGTCGCGGCGGGCCACAGCTCGGCACTGATGTCCTCGAGCACTTCGCTGAGCCGCTCGATCTGCTCCAACGTCGCGTGACGCCCGATGAATGCGTGGCCGAGGTCACGGATCGCAGTGCCGGCCCGCGCCCTGGCTTCGAGGATCTGATCGTCGGGACTCATCGCCGAGACTGTCGCACGACGCCTCCCCTGATCAGGAATCGGACGGGGGTGCTTCGAGCGCCTCGAGCAGCGTGTTCCAGGCGAGGGTGGCGCACTTGATGCGGACCGGGAACTTCACGACGCCTTGCAATGCTTCGAGATCGCCGAGCTCGATCTCGGCGACGGGCTCGTCGCCATCGGTTTCGATCGACATCATGCCCTTGAACCTACGGACCAGCGCGCGCACGTCCTTGACGCTCTTGCCCTTGACCGCGGCGCTCATCATCGATGCCGACGACTGGGAGATCGAGCAACCCTGACCGCTCACCTTGACGTCGGTCACGACCTCGTCGTCGACGTCGATGAAGATCGTGATCTCGTCGCCGCACAGCGGGTTGTGGCCCTCGGCGTGACGAGCGGGGGGCACCGGCAACTCACCGCGATTGCGTGGCGTGCGGTAGTGATCGAGGATGATCTCGCGGTAGAGATCTTCGAGGCCTGGCATGGTGTCCTCCCGGTCGGTTCAGATGCCGAAGATATCGGTCACGCCGTCGAGCGCATCGGCGAGCGCATCGACGTCGGACTCGTCGTTGTAGAGATACAGGCTGGCGCGTGCCGTGGCATTCGCGCCGAGGATGCGCATGAGCGGCTTTGCGCAGTGGTGGCCGGCCCGGACACACACGTTGCGTTCGTCGAGGACCTGGCTGATGTCGTGCGGGTGGATGTCGCGGAACGCGAAACTCAGGACCCCGCCGCGGACTTCCACATTGTCAGGACCGTGGATCGTGATGTCGTCCCCGTATCGATCCTTGAGCGTGTCGATCGCGTATCGCGTGAGGGCCATCTCGTGCCGACGGATCTCGGCCATGCCGATCGATTCGAGATATTCGACGGCGGCCCCGAAACCGATCACGTCGACGATCGGTGGCGTCCCGGCTTCGAACTTGGCCGGGACCGGAGCGGTGGTGAAGCCGTCGAGACGGACGTCGGCGATCATGTTGCCGCCACCGATGTAGGGCGGCATCGCGTCGAGGAGATCCATCCGACCCCACAATGCACCGACGCCGGCAGGGCCGCACATCTTGTGGCTGGAGAACATGACGAAGTCGGCATCCCACGCCTGGATGTCGGTGGGGTTGTGCGGCACGTACTGGCAGGCGTCGACGATCGCGATCGCACCGGCGCGGTGAGCCGCGTCGACCAGTTGACGGACCGGCGTGATCGTGCCGAGTACGTTGCTCATCGCCGTGAACGACAACGCCTTGGCGCCGTCGAGCAACGTGTCGAGTTCGGTGAGGTCGAGCTGGCCGTCGGCGGTCAACGGGATCCAGCGGATCTCGACGCCACGCGCAGCGGCGAGCATCTGCCACGGCACGATGTTTGCGTGGTGCTCCATGTGGGTGAGCACGACGACGTCGCCTTCGCCCAGGTTCGTGCCGCCCCACGATGACGCCACGAGGTTGAGTGCCTCGGTGGCGTTCTTCGTGAACACGATCTCGTCCGCCTGAGGGGCGTTGACCAGCCGTGCGACCGCGGCCCGTGCTGCCTCGAACCGGTCGGTGGCCTCTCCGGCGAGCCGGTAGGCACTGCGGTTGATCGGCGCATAGCTGGTGCGGACGAAGTGGTCCATCGCCTCGATCACCTGGACCGGCTTCTGCGAGGTGTTGCCCGAGTCGAGGTAGACGATCGGTTCGCCGTCGATCTCCCGTCGGAGTACGGGAAAGTCGGCGCGGACGGCTGCCCAGTCGACCGCCACGTCAGGCGTCCGCAGTGGACTTGAAGGCTTCGTAGCCGTCTCGCTCGAGTTGCTCGACGAGTTCCATCCCGCCTGACCGGACGATCCTGCCGTCGACGAGGATGTGAACGTGGTCGGGCTGGATCTCGTCGAGGAGCCGCTGGTAGTGGGTGATCAGGATGACGCCCATCGTCGGGCGTTCGGCCTGCACCTCGCGGATGCCCTCGGCCACGATCCGCAGCGCGTCGATGTCGAGACCGGAATCGGTCTCGTCGAGGATCGCCAGCTCCGGTTCGAGGATCGCCATCTGCATGATCTCGTTGCGTTTCTTCTCGCCGCCGGAGAACCCCTCGTTGAGGTAGCGGTCGACGAATGACGAGTCCATCCCGAGCCGCTTCATCCAGTCCATCGTGGCCAGCCGCAGCTCGAGCACCGACAGATCGAGGCCCTTGCGGGCGGACAGAGCTTGGCGCAAGAACTGGATCACCGACACGCCCGGGATCTCCTGCGGATACTGGAACGCGAGGAACATCCCGGCCTTTGCGCGCTCGTCGGCCGGCCACGCGGTGACGTCGTCGCCGTTGAAGTGGACCGAACCGGCGGTGACCTCGTACTCGGGTGAGCCGAGCAGGGTGTTGCCGAGTGTGCTCTTGCCCGAACCGTTCGGACCCATGATGGCGTGGACCTCGCCGGCGTTCACGGTGAGTGTCAGCCCCCGGAGGATCTCGTCGGCGTCGGGAGCACCCTGCTCGACCACTGGGCGGGCATGCAGCCCATCGACCTGGAACAGCTGGGTCATGGCGCCGAGTCTACGATGCGCCTGTCGGGATTATCACTACGACGGTAGGAGAAATGCAGGACGACATGGAGGTGCATGCGCAGATCGGTCTGGCCATGCTGGCTCCGGGGTGGCAGACGGCGCGACGCAGGCCGGTGCTGGGGCTGTTCCTGCTGGTCATCGGGGTCGCGGCGCCTGTGCTGTCGATCGTGTTCGCAGTTGCGACCGGGCGCAATGCCGTGGCGATGGGGCTCGATGCCGACGTGCTCGGGTTCGTGTTCGCGGTCGGGTTGGCAGCGCTGCTGGCGAGGGTCGCGGCACTAGTCGAACTCTGGTTCGCGATCGGCCGCCGGACGTCATTCGCACCCGTCGAGACGGTCGCGCTCGTCGCGGCGCTGGCTGCGATGGTCGCCGGCTCGATTGCGCTCGCCGAGGTGCAGCGCGCCCGCGCCACGGTGCGCCCGGTGTTCGTGGAGTCGGCCGACGTGGTGTTCGACGCGGACGAACCCCTCGCCACCCCGCCGACCACACCCGCTCCGACCGTGCCCCCGACGCAAGCCGCACCCACCACGACCACGGCGCCGACCGCGGCGACGTTCCCAGAACCCGTCGTGAGGATCGTGACCACGACCACCAGCACGACGACCACGCTCCCGCCCAGACCCAGCCGGCCCGAATCGGGCATCGACCCCGAACTCCTCCGTGA
>JBDSBE010000081.1:0-58339 GCA_039921745.1 Ilumatobacteraceae bacterium
CGCCGATCCGCTGCACAAGGCCGCGTTCGGCCCGCGCTGTTCCCGTGTAGACCATGACCCATTCGCCGTCGCGCCGGATGATGCTGCCGGTCCAGGTCGTGAAATCGTCGAACGTCCCGGCGCGACCGGGCGAGAGTGCATCCGCGACCGGCGTCCACTCGTTGAGGTCCGACGAGGTCGCGTGACCGATCGACACGTTCCAGTGCCGTTGTTCGGGGTCGCCGAGCGAAGTCGGCGCCTGGAGGTAGAACACGTGGTGGACATCGCCATCCGAGCAGAGCCAGAAGTCCCAGATCCAGCGGTCGGCGAAGTGGAGTGGCATGTCAGCGGGTGAACCAATCGCCGGATTCGATCGGCGTCAGGTCGAGGCCGTCGCCGTACTGGTAGGCCCAGGCGGTGACGCCGCTGCCCGTGGTGATCTCGATCCGGCGGTAGCGACCGGCGACGGTCTCCTCCTCGATGTCGAGGACTCGGAGGGCCTCGTCGACCGTGTCGGCGCGCAGCACGTAGGTCCGGCCGGCGATGCGGCCCGATCCACCGAACATCGCAGCGGGGTAGTCGAGGCCGGTGTCGAACACCGCACCCACGGCGCTGTCGTCCACCCCGTCGTCGTCGACGAACGGTTCGAGCATCGACCAGCGAACGTCACCCGGACGCAGCGTGCCGTACACGAAGAGATGCTGACGAGCCATCGGGACTACTCGCTCGACACTGCCGCCGCGGCAGCATCGAGTTCCTTCTGGACCGATGGTGCGGCGAGGCCGATCACGGTGCCCTGCTCGGGAACAGGGTCGTTGCGGCAGATGAACGAGAGTTGGCCGTCGAAGACGCGGGCGATCGGGACGAACATGCCGCCTTCGGTGACCGCGGTGACGGCAGGCCCGGCCTCGGACGCACGGACGCGCCAACCCTGCCGGGCGCGCTCGTCGACGGTTGCGTAGTCGAGGCCCTGAATGCCGACCAGGCGCCCGAGCAACTCCTCGGGGAGGGCACCGCTGCGCCGCTCCTGACTCGGCGCGAGCTGGAATGTCTCCCGGCGGCCGAACTGGCGCGAGAAGCGACTGGTGGCGAGCGCGTTGACCTCGTCGTTCGACGTGAACGCCAGGATGCGGCCGATCCCACGGAGATCGAGGTCGTGGGCCGCCTCCTCGGTCAGCACGCTCATCCGACGCGCCGGCAGGCCGAGCGCGACCGAGCGGGTCACGTTGTACGGATCGGTGTCGACCAGCATCGTGGTGACGTCGAGGTCTCGCAGCGTCGAGGCGAGTCCGCGCGCGATCGAATGCGCACCGACGATCAGCACGCCGTTGGCGCGGGCCTCGGCCAGAGCGAGTCGGCGGGCAATCGGCCCCGCGAGGAAGCCGTACACGACGATCGTGCCGATGATCACGAGGAACACGATCGGCACGATCGACTCGGCGCCCCGAACACCCTCCTCCTCGAGCCGGATCGCGAAGATCGCGGAGACTGCTGCCGCGACAATGCCGCGCGGGGCCATCACCATCAGGAACACGCGTTCTCGCCACGACAGCGTGCTGCGTACGGTGGATGCCATCACGGTGAGCGGACGCCCGACGAAGACGAGCAGCGCCAGGAAGATCAGCGACGGCACCGCCACGTCCTGGAGTTGGCTGGTCTCGATTCGCGCTGCGAGCAGGATGAACAGGGCCGAGATCAGGAGCGTGCGCAGACTCTCGTTGAATTCGAGGAGTTGGCGCACCGCGGCGGTGTCGCGCCTGGCCAACCAGATGCCCATCACCGTCACGGTCAAGAGGCCCGCTTCTTCCTGGACCTCGTTGCTGACGACGAACGCGACCACGACGAACGCCAGCGCGATCGGGTTGCCGAGGTGATCGGGGATCAGGAACCGTCGCAGGGCATGGTCGAGGACATAGCCGGCGAGGAAACCGATCCCGATCCCGGCCAGCAGCGTCAGACCGATCACACCGAGGATCGTGCTGAGCGCCTCGCCCGTGTCTTCGGTCAGCGCGGCCTCGAATGCAACGAGCGAGGCGGTGGCGCCGATCGGGTCGATCAGGATGCCTTCGGCCCGCAGCATCGGGCCCGTGCGCCCATTCGGTCGAACGAATCGAAGCAGCGGTCCGACGACGGTCGGGCCCGTCACGATGAGGACGGCGGCGAGCACGGCGGCGGCGCCGCGGCTCACGTCGAAGAGACGCTCGGCACCCCAGAGCGCGACGAAGAACGTGATGATCGCGCCGATCGTGATGAGCCGACGGACGACGCCGCCCGTGGCCTTCAGTTCGCGTGGGGGGAGGTCGAGGCCGCCTTCGAACAGGATCAGGGCGACGGAGATCGACACGATCGGGAACAGGTTGTCGCCGAGGAACGCGTCAGGGTCGACGACGCCGAACACCGGCCCGAGGAGCAGCCCGGCCACGAGGAGGAGCACGATCGACGGGATCTGGGTCCGCCACGACAGCCACTGGGCCGCCATGCCGACCCCGACGATCACGGCGAGTGTCGGTCCGATCGCAGATTCGGATGCGGCGAGCAGGGCGAGGTGCATGGGAATGGGAGCGGCGGGTTCAGCTGTGTGCCGAACTCGCAGCAAGGTCTAGCCGATCGGCAGCACCGACCGGCAACGGACGCGAGGTGACCACACCGATCAGTCGGGGCCGTGCCCGGACATGGATTTGTCGTCCACGAGTTCGCCCGGGACGAGGATCGCCGTCCCGATGAGTGCCGCCAAAAGCGACGCGATCAGCACACCGAGCCGTGCATCGGTGCCCACGGCCTCTTCGCCGAAGGCGAGCTCGGTGACGAACAGCGAGACGGTGAATCCGATCCCAGCGAGCGCGCCGGCCCCGAGGACGTAGCGCGGCGTGACGCCCGGCGGCAACGAACCGACCTTGAACGCGACGGCGATCAGGGTGAACGCCGTGACGCCGACCGTCTTGCCGACGACGAGGCCGAGGATCACGCCCCAGGTCACCGGGTCGGACATGGCGGCGCCGATCTCATTTGTCGGGATGCGGATCCCTGCGTTCGCGAGGGCGAAGATCGGCACGACCATGAATGCGGAGTACGGGTGCAGCTTGTGCTCGAGCCATTCGACGACCGAGACGGTCGCCTTGGCCTGCTCGGAGACACGCAGCGCGTTCGTCACGGTCGGGTTCTCGGCGAGTTCATCGGCGTCGACCATGTCGCTGTTCCGGAACGGCCTGACCGGTGCCATCATCCCGAACGCGACCCCCGCGAGGGTGGGATGGATGTGGGCTTCGTGGAGGCCGAGCCAGCAGATCACCCCGAGGATGATGTACACCCCGATCCAGTTGATGGTCGAACGCGAGAGGGCCGCGACGGCAACCGCGGCGATCGCAATTGCGAGCCACCCGAACGACACCCCCTCCGAGTAGAAGATCGCGATGACGAGAATCGCACCGATGTCGTCGACGATCGCCAGGGCGAGCAGGAACAGCTTCAACCACGACGGGGCCCGCGACCCGAGGAGCGCGACGACGCCCATCACGATCGCGATGTCGGTCGCCATCGGGATGCCCCACCCCGACGCGCCCTCGCCGCCGGCGTTCAAGACCGCGTACAGGCCAGCCGGGACCACCATCCCACCGACGGCCGCGATGATCGGCAGTGCAGCCTGGCGTGGGTCACGCAGCTCACCCTGGGTGAGTTCGCGCTTGATCTCCAGACCGACGACGAAGAAGAACAGCACCATCGCTGCGTCGTTGATCCACTCCTTCAGGTTGAGGGCGATCTCGAAGTCACCGATGCCGAGCACGGCTTCGGTGCTCCAGAGGTGGAAGTAGCTGTCGGAGAACGGCGAGTTCGCCCAGATCATGGCCACAACGGCCGCCATGACGAGCAGAATGCCGGCGCTCGCCTCTTTGTGCAGGAAGTCGCTCAGCGGTCGGATCAGCTTGTCGCTGACCGTCTGGACGATCGGAGGCTGGGAAGTGTCGGTCGAAGCCACGGTTTCGGAGTATCGCAGCGCGGCTGTCGAATCCGAACGGCTGCTACCGTCGATTCGTGACAAATCGGATCGAACGCATCACATTCCCGGGGAGTCGTGAGGCCGATCTGGCGGCCCGACTCGACCTGCCGGCAGGGCCGCCACGGGCGTACGCGCTGTTCGCCCACTGCTTCACCTGCAGCAAGGACATCAGGGCCGCATCGAGGATCGCGGCGGTGCTGACCGACCACGGCTTCGGGCTCCTCCGGTTCGACTTCACCGGTCTCGGTGCCAGTGATGGCGAGTTCGAGAACACCAACTTCTCGTCGAACGTCGACGACCTCGTCGCAGCCGCAGGCTGGCTGAGGGAGCACCATTCGGCCCCGCAGGTGTTGATCGGGCACTCGTTGGGCGGCGCCGCAGTCGTGGTCGCGGCCTCGCAGATTCCCGAGGTCGCAGCGGTCGCGACGATCGGGGCGCCGTCCGACTCCGGGCACGTCGCGGCACTGTTCGACGGGTCGCTCGATGAGATCGCCGAACACGGCGAAGCGTGCGTCGAGCTCGCCGGTCGACGGTTCACGATCCGACAGCAGCTCGTCGACGACCTCCGCAACGACCGGGTCACCGCAGCCGCCAAAGCGTTCCGCGGTGCGTTGCTCGTCACCCATTCGCCGGTCGACGCCACCGTCGGTGTCGAACACGCAGCAGCGCTGTACCAGGCGGCGCGCCATCCCAAGAGCTTCGTGTCGCTCGACGGCGCCGACCATCTCCTCACCCGGGAGGCCGACGCGGCGTACGCCGCAGCGATGATCGGAACGTGGGCCGACCGGTACGTCGTCGATCAGAGCGGCGCAGCGGCGGCACCGGCCGCCTCGGCGCAGGTCGTCGTGGCCGAGACGACGCAGGGCGCGTTCTTGAACCACGTCGTCACAGGGAGGCACCGCTTCCTCGCCGACGAACCCGAGTCGATCGGTGGCTTCGACGCCGGTCCGGGTCCGTACGATCTGCTCGGCGCGGCGCTGGGCGCCTGCACGTCGATGACCATCAGGATGTATGCGGAGCGAAAGCAGATGCCGCTCGCCCGAGTCACGGTCGAGGTGTCACACGAACGCGTGCACGTCGACGATGCAGCCGCTGCCGACGACGCAGCCGACCACGCAGCCGGCGACGGGAAGACTGCGTCGGCGCGCGTCGATCGCTTCACCCGAGTTCTGCACCTGGACGGGGACCTCGACGACGAACAGCGTGCGGGTCTGCTCCGGATCGCCGATCGATGTCCGGTCCATCGCACACTCGAACTCTCGTCGGTGATCGCCACCGAGCTCGCCTGATCGCGGACGACGCTCAGGCATCCGAGAGCGGTGCGTGCGCTGCCATCGGGGAATCCAGCGTGGTCGCCGCATCACGTCCGATCCGGAGGCGTCGGAGCGCGCTGTTGATCTCCGCTCCGATCAGATTGATGAGTGCATGCAGGCTCAACCAGCTGAGCAGTGCGAGGACGGTGCTCATGTCGCCGTACGTGTCGCTCTTGGTGAGTCGATCGATCAGCGCCGTGCCCGCGAGCTGGATCGCCGTGTAGAGCGCGCCGGCGAACGCGGCACCGGGCCAGACCGCTTCCCACGACGCTTCGGCGGACGTGAGGAACCGGTACATCGTGGCCAGCACGACGACGTTGATCGCCAGCCCGCCGAGCACGATCAGGATCTGCCCGAGTCTCGGCAGGCTGGCCTGGCTCACGAGCGCAGCGAGCGCCACCGTCGCGATCTGCGAGCCACCGATCACCGCCAGACCGATAAGCGCCCTCACCCGTTGCGTCACGAAATTCGAGCGATCCTCCTGAGGGGTCTCCCAGACATCGTCATACGCGACCTGCAAGCCGACGAATGCTTTCGTCGAACCCCACAGCGCAGCGACGAGCCCGATGATCAGGGCCCACCACGAACCGTCGATCGACCGGGACGAGATCTGTTCACCGATGAACGGGATCTGCGCCACCGCCGACCCGACGAGGTCGTCGTACAGGTCGGGACGGTTGTCGAGGACGAACCCGAGGATCGTCGTCGCGGCGAGGAACAGCGGGAACAGGGTCAGGAAGCCGTAGTACGTCAGCACGGCGCCGTTGCGGCCGGTCTTGTGGGCCGAGAACCCCGCCAGCGTCTCGACGACCACGTCCATGACACGGCTGCGCCGACGGATCGCCGTGATCGTGTGGTGGTCGGTCCATGCCACCTAGAGCGACCAGTCGATCGGCTGCTGCCCGTGGGCGATCAGCGCATCGTTGGCGCGGCTGAACGGCTGGCTGCCGAAGAACCCGTTGTGCGCCGACAGGGGCGAGGGGTGGGCCGATTCGATGACGGTGTGGCGGGCCGTGTCGACCAGTGCCCGTTTCTTGCGGGCGTGACCGCCCCACAGGACGAACACCACGTGTTCGGGCTTGTCGTCGACGACCCGGATCACCCGATCGGTGAACCGCTCCCACCCGTGACCCTGGTGCGATGCAGCCTGGCCACCCCGAACCGTGAGCGTGGTGTTGAGGAGCAGCACGCCCTGCGTCGCCCACGCCTCGAGGTTGCCATGGGCCGGTGTCTCCAGGCCCAGGTCGCTCTGTAGCTCACGGTGGATGTTGACCAGGGACGGCGGCGTGCGAACACCGTCGCGGACGGAAAAGGCCAACCCGTGCGCCTGTCCGGAGCCGTGATAGGGATCCTGACCGAGGATCATCACCCGGGTGTCGGCGTACGAGGTGAGGTGCAGCGCGGCAAAGACCTCGTCGTGGGGCGGGTACACCGGGCCGTGCTCACGCTCGTCGGCGACGAATCGCTGGAGCGACAGCCAGTAGTCCTGCGTGAACTCATCGCGCAGCAGCGGGTTCCAATCCGTCGTCACACCCGATGTGCCTATCATGCCGAACGTGTTCGGTCATCTTCCACGCGCCAGGTTGGCGACCCTCCCCACTCCACTCGAGCGTGGCCCGAGCCTGCCCGGCGGGGCACGGTTGTGGGTGAAGCGCGACGATCTCACCGGATTGGGCATGGGTGGCAACAAAGCGCGCAAGTTGGAGTTCCTGTGCGGGGCGGCCGTCGCCGAAGGGGCCCGGTCGCTGGTCACCGTCGGAGCGTCCCAGTCGAACCACTGCCGGTTGACGGCTGCTGCCGGCGCGATCCTCGGCCTCGAGGTCCATCTCGTCCTGTCGGGAGACCGACCCGCCGCCGCCGCGGGCAACCAGGTGCTGTTCACGCTGTTCGGAGCGCAGATGCACTTCACCGGCGCCGAGGAGAGTCACTGGGGTGAGTTGGAGATCGCCCGTGACGCGCTCGGTGTCGAGCTGACGGCCGCCGGCGCGGCCCCGTACTCGATCCCGATCGGCGGCTCGACTCCTGTCGGCGCAGTCGGGTACGCGGCGGCGTTCGTCGAGATCATGGAGCAGTGCGAGGCCCAGGGCATCCGGCCGGCGGCGATCGTCCACGCCTCGTCGAGCGGCGGAACGCACGCTGGTCTGCTCGCCGGGCAGGCGCTGGTGCGCCACGGTGGCGGCACTGTGCCGGAGGTGCTCGCAATCGGGGTGGCTGCGGGGATCAACCACGGGATGCCGGACATCGCCGATCTGGCCGGCGATGCCGTCGACCTGATCGGAGGGGATCGCTCGATCATCGACCGATCCGATGTCCACCTCGATCCGAACTGGATGGGCGACGACTACGGAGTGCCGACGCGAGCTGGCGATGCGGCGATCCGATGGGCGGCGAGACAGGGCGGGTGGGTGCTCGACCGCGTGTACACGGGAAAGGGGTTCGCCGGCCTGATCGGGAGTGCGGAGGCGGGTCGGTGGGACGGCGCCCGCGACGTGATCTTCATCCACACCGGGGGAATGCCGTCGCTGTTCGCCCCCGGTGGGGCCCCCGATCCGGCATGACCGGAAGCGGTAGCGTGCCGGGGTGAACGAGATCCTCGACGTCGACTTGTTGGCCTTCGAGAACAGCACGGGGGCCGCCCGTCGAGCCGTGGTCGACGGCGTGACCCGCAGTCTCGCGACCGGGTTCGTGTACACCCGGCACGACGTGCCCGAAGACCTGATCGACACGGCGTACGGCATGCTCGAGACCTTCTTCGGGCTCGATCAGGACACCAAGCGGGGGTTCACCGTTCCCGGCGCGAACGGTCAGACCGGGTACACCGGTCTCCTCGTCGAGACGGCGGCCGACAGCGACCAGCCGGACTGGAAGGAGATGCTGAACTGGGCGTCACCGATCCCGGCCGGGCATCCGCTCAAGCGTGACTTCCCGACCGCCTACCCCGACCAGGTCCTGCCCGAGGCGGCCGTTCCGGGCATCACCGAGGTGCTCTACCGGTTCCATGATGCGATCGCCGATCTGCAGCGGCGGTTCCTCCACGTGATCGCCGAGGGCATCGGCTGCCACGAAGCGTTCTTCGACGACATGGTGAAGGACGGGCCGACGCTCACCCGTGCGATCCGGTATCCGCCGATGGGTGAACTCCCCGACGCCGGTCATGTCTGGGCCGGCGCCCACGGTGACATCGACCTGATCACCGCGCTCCCGCGAGCGACAGCGCCGGGCCTCCAGGTCAGTGTCGGCGACGAATGGATCGACGCGGTGGCGCCGGAGGGCCAGGTCATCATCAACACCGGGATCATGCTCGAACGTCTGACGAACGGCACCATCCCGATCGGTCTGCACCGCGTCGTCGCCGCTCCCGGCTACGAAGGTCAGCGGTACAGCGTGGTGCAGTTCTGCCATCCACGACCGTGGACCGTGCTGAACCCGGTGTCGAGTTGCTGTACGCCGGAGCACCCTCAGCGCTTCAGTGCGCTGACCGCCGCGAGCGCGCTCGACGAGGTGCTGTACGAGATCAACCTGATCGAAGTGGCCCGACGGGTGTGAACGCCGACGACAGGCCGGAGACCCAGTAGCGAGCCGAGATCTCGACCGGCACCGACCACTCGAGGGGCGGACGGTTGCCCGAGGCGCCAGGCCCGAACGAGTCGACCGGTGCCCACTCGCAGCCCTGGGGCGCCGCGATCAGTGCCGACTTGCCGAATGCGGTGACGGTGCCGTCGGCGTGCAGCGTCCAGCCACCGTCGTAGATCGCGTCGACGACGACCGCCTTGCGTCGGAACGGGTTGTCGTCGGTGCGGGCTCTCATCCGCACATCGACGGGAACGGACCATGGGCCGATCCCGACATGGCAGGCCTGCGTCGTCTGTGCCGCCACCACGAGCGAGTCGGCGTCGAGGCGCACTCCGTCGCGGTTGCGGATCGTCAGGCGGAGATGTGGCCAGACCGCGTCGGTCGGCGAGCCGCGGTTTTCGTCAGACGGCATCGGATCGGTATCGCCGAGATAGCCCAGGATCTGACCGGCCTTGACGGCGGCGCCCACTTGGCCCAGCGCCGTGAAGCGAAGCGAGGGGCCCGCCGAAGCGTCGTCCGTGCCGGGGGTGTCGTCGTTGAAGCCGGCATACCGGAACGTCCGCCCGAGCCCATCCGTGATCGTGAGGACGACGGCACCGGAGACCGGGTCGCCGTCCTCGACGGCCGTGACCACGCCGTCCGTGGCGGCGAGAACCGGTTGCAGCTTCTGGCCGTAGACGATCGCGTCGGTACCGTCTTCGCACGCGTCGTCGGCGCAGGCGTGCGGCGGAGCGACCACGGCGCTCCCCAGAACCGGGAACGCGACCTGTTCGAGATCGACGTAGGCAGGCTTGACGGCGGGCGGCAGGCCCGACAGGTACTGGAGGCCGGGCGGCGCGAGCGCGAGCGCATACGCCGACGGGTCTCCGGTGATGAAGCCGAGAATCTGCAGCCACCGCCTCTGGTACTCGCGCACCGTGAGCCGGTTGCCGAACTGGGGCAGCGGCACCTGATCCATCAGGACGGGGTCGTTCGCAGCCTTGGGGTAGTACCAGATCACGGGCACCATCGACGCGTCACCGCGCCACGACGACAGGATCGACCGGACGTCGGCGAGGGCGCGCTGGTCCTGCACCTCCGGCGGGGCGAGGTATGCGTGGGGGTACCCGGCGTAGTTGTTCCACGTGCTGGCGATGTACTGGTACGCGCCCGATGCATTGCCCTTGTTGGGGGCAATGCCGTACCGCCCACCCGATTCCAGGGTGCGGATCGTGAGCAGGATGTACCCGATGTCCTTCGGGATCGGTACCCCCAGCGGGGCCGGAGCGGGCGGCGGTAGCGCAGGCGGCTCGGTGGTCGTCGTCTTGGTCGTCGTCGTGGTCGACGTCGTGGTCGACGTTGAGGTTTCGGATTCGATCGTCGCTGACGCCGGCAGCCCGGTCGGAGTGGTCGACGTGGTCGTGGTCGATCTGGACGGTGCGACGGTGGTGGACACGACCGGCCCAAGCGTCGTCGTCGGTGCGGTGGTCGTGGTCGTGATCGTGGGCGGGATCGTCGGTGGCACCGTCGTGGTCGGTGGCACCGTCGTGGTTGGTGGCACCGTGGTGGTCGGTGGCGCGGTGGTGGTCGTCGACGAGCCGGCGACCGACGGGCGCGACGTCTGCGCGAACGCGACTGTTCCAGGAAGGAGCAGGACGCCGGCCAGCAGCAGGCCGCCGGCGTAGGAAGGTGGGTGACTCCGCAGCATCGTCATGGTTGTCGGAACGTTCGGCTCTCGCCTCTAGCCGGATGACAACATAACGCCTCCTCAACTGCGTTCGGGCGGCGGGCTGTCTGCCACCGTCCCGAGCGGTCGAGCGCCCAGTAGCGTCGCGCTGGATGAGCGACGAACCCCAGCGCGACGTGATCCTCGCCGTCGACATCGGTGGGACGAAGTTTGCAGCGGGCCTCGTGACGTTCCGCGGTGTGCTGCTCGACCGCAGCCGGGTCGAGGTCGAGTCTGACGTGGGCCCGCAATCGCACTTCGCGGCGCTGGCCGCGATCGTGGCCGAGCAGCTCGACCGGGCCGCCTCGCAACACGACGTGCGCGTTCGGGCGATCGGCATCGGTTGCGCCGGCCCGATCGAACGGAACTGCGTCACGGTCTCACCGCTGAACATCTCGTCGTGGCGGCGCTTCGAGCTCCGGCAACACCTCGCCGACCTCACGGGTCTGCCGGTGTACGGAGACCTCGACGCCAAGGCACTGGCGCTGTCGGAAGGATGGCTGGGTGCGGCCAGGGGCGTGTCGAGCTTCTGCGCGATGACCGTGTCGACCGGCGTCGGCGGGGGCCTCGTGATCGACGGCGAACTGCTGGACGGTGCGACGGGGAACGCCGGCCACATCGGCCACATCATCGTCGAGCCCGGCGGTCGGCGGTGCGGGTGTGGCGCCCGTGGCTGCCTCGAAGCCGAAGCGTCAGGGCTCGCGATCGAGGCGATCACGGGCCGACCGCCGACCGAACCGACGTACGACATCATGCGGCGTACCGGGAGACTGGTCGGCCGCGCGGCCGGCATGATCTGCACGTCGCTGGACCTCGACCTCGTCGTCGTCGGCGGCGGGGTGGCGCTCGGGTTCGCAGCGACGTTCTTCAACGCTGCGCAGGAGGAGATCGACGCGGTCGCCCGGGTCGGCCACGGCGCGGCGGCCCGGATCACACCGGTTCGCCTCGGCGACCAGGGTGCGCTGATCGGTGCCGGCGCAGTCGGGATCAGAGGGATCCGTCGCGATGTTTCAGCGCGTCGTCCCGCGGCTATCCCCGGCGAACGCTCCGAGGAGGACGAGTAATTTGAGAGACTCACCCACATGACGAAGATCCGGTCGAGCAGTTCGAGCCGAGTCCAGGACCGACGCGGTCAGGGCGGCGGCGGTGGCGGTGGGTTGGGCGGGCTGCTCAACGGCGGCCTGAGTGGTGGCCGCGGTGGCGGCGGTGGCGGTCTTCCGATCCCTGGCGGGCTGCTCAAGGGCGGCGGTGGCCTCGTCTCGATCCTGGTGCTCGCCGCGGTGTTCATCCTGCCGAAGCTGCTCGGTGGGGCGACGGGCGGCCTGACGGCGGGGAACCCTGCTTCGGACGGCGCCGGAGCCGCGACCAGCGGCGGCGACCAGGAGGCGTGCAGTTCGGAGATCGAGCAGATCATCTGCGGCGCGACCGACGACGTCGCCACCTACTGGGTCGATCAGCTGCCGCTCTCGTTCGGCACCGATTACGTCGAGACGGAGACGGTCTTCTTCACCGGGTACACCGACACCGGCTGCGGACAGGCGTCGTCGCAGACCGGGCCGTTCTACTGCCCGCTCGACAACCTCGTGTACTTCGACTTGGACTTCCTGGTGACGCTGCAGAACCAGTTCGGTGCCACTGGAGACCTTGCTGCGCAGTACATCACGGCCCACGAGTACGGCCATCACATCCAGAACCTGCTCGGCATCAACGAGCAGATGCGCCAGGCGCAGCAGGACGACCCGCAGCGGGCGAATCAGTATTCGGTCGCCCTCGAACTCCAGGCGGACTGTTTCGCGGGGTCATGGGCACGTGACGCCAGCGACCGCGACCTCTTCGACACGCCCCAGGAGGTCGAGGAGGCGCTGAATGCTGCCTCGGCGGTCGGTGACGACACGATCCAGCAGAAGACGTCCGGTCGGGTCGACCCGGAATCCTGGACCCATGGCTCGTCGGCGCAGCGGGTCCAGTGGTTCCAGCGGGGCTTCCAGACCGGCGACCCGCAACAGTGCACGACGTTCTCCGAAGTCATCTGACTCCTCGTCTCTCGCTCGCTGGCGCTCGCTCCGTTCCTCGGGAAGGGCCGCTATCGGAGCACTTCACGGGGGGACCGGGGCGGCTTCGCAGACCCCTGGAGCGGGCGATGCGTGGGGTCCCTCGTGGTTCGGATCAGTTCGTGAGGTTTCGGTAGATGCGCTCGGCCGGGCCGCGCCCGTAGCGTCGTTGATACGTGACGGCGAGCGCCGTGGCGATCAGCCAGTAGGTGCCGGCCGCCGTCAGCGCAGTGCCGACCCCCCTGGGTTCGATGAGGTCCAGCCAGTCGACGAACAGGTTGAACAGCAGTGCGTGGCCGAGGTAGATCGTGAGGGACAGCTGCCCGGCTCGCCGCAGCCAATCCACGCCCGCCGTGTGTTCGAACCGGTCGGCGAGCCAGGAGATCGCACCGAATGCGATCAGTGCGGTACCGAGCGCGCTCGCGACGTACACCAGCCCGCGGTCGAACGGGTCGTCGCTGAGGAGATGGCGGGCCGTCGCGCCCGACCCGACGGTCGTGAGGAGGGTCGCGATCGAGAACAGCGTGAAACCGGAGCCGATCGCTGCGGGACGCCACCATGGCGACGAGAGCAAACGTCCGAGGACGATGCCTGCACAGAAGAACGCCAACCACGGGAGGATCGGGTGCGTTCCGTTGACGAACACGTCGAACACGAGCCCGCGCGGCGAGCGGCGTCCGGGCTCGGTGAGCCAGTCGAGCGGGTCGCCGCCCTGGTCGCGTCGAAAGATCCACCAGCTCACGAGCGCGCCGATGACCGCTGCGCTCAGCCCGATCGCGACGACGAAGCGGATTCGCAGCGTGAAGATCGAGGCGGCGAGCACGAACATCAGCCCGTAGTACGGGAGGATCGTGCCGGGCCAGATGAAGTCGAACAGCAAGCCGCCCGAGTACAGGAGCAGGCCGCGCCGCACGAGTCGCCATCGCATCTCGATCGTGCGACCTCGATCGCAACGCGAACTGCGGGTCATGAGTGAGACCCCGACGCCGGCCGTGAGCACGAACGTCGCCGCGAACCGTGTCGACAGCGGGCCGACCCACGGGTCGAACACGTCGTACACGCCGCCGCCGTCCCGGCGCGCCCCGCGCTGGATCAGATAGCCGTGGTAGTTCATCATCACGACGCCCGCCATCGCGAGCGCGCGCACCACGTCAGGTCCTGGGCGGCGGGCGCTCAGATCCAACGTAACTCGTCGGCTGCGGTCGTGATGAGCGGCCGTTGCAGGTCGACCCAATCCCCGGTGGTCGGACACGACTGGCCGCGGGGGACGACGATCATCGACGTGTGCATGTGAGGCGGTTCGACGAGGTCGAGGCGGATGCGCCCGTAGTGAAAGGGGCTACGGCCGTCCGGGAGCGGGGCCACACCGCCGGCTGATCCGGCCCCGATCATCAGCAGGGTGCCGTCGTGCTCGACGGGGACCAGGTGGTAACCGACGCGTTGGCCGGCTGCGACCGGCCTGGTGTCGAGCACGTCGGCCTCGAGCTTGATCGCCTCGCGGTCGCCGTGCCACAGGTACGAGCCGACCCGGAGCTTGTAGCGGTGCGAGTCGGGGAGCGATTCGTAAGCGCCGGGGGAGAGGTGGCTGAGCCAGACGTCGAGCGATGGGTCGATGGCGGGCAGTTGCGCCTCGATCGACGCCAACCGCTCGTCGTCGGTACCGGCGATCGGCGGGTGGATCGCGACGCCGACCGTTCGGAGACCGGCACGCTGCGCCTCGGCGACCAGTTCGATGCCGCCGCCGTAGCGGAGCATCGCCGATTCGAGCTTGACGATCACCCGGCCGGGCCACCCAGCGAGCGCTTCGATGTGGCGATGGCTGCCGACGGTGAGCACGGGATCCGACGACGTCGGCGCGGTCAAGGTGGGTGTGAGGACCACGGTGGTCACCTCGGCGGGCAACCCGTCGAGTTCGTGGACCGTGCCGACTGCGACGAGTTCATTCAACCGGCTCGCCGCGATCGCCAGGTTGGCCCGTCCGAACCCGTACCCGTTGCCCTTGACCACCGGCACGAGGCCGTCGATGGTGGCGGCGACCTCCGTGACGTGTCTCCACCAGCGTTCGCGGTCGACGGTGAGGCGGATGGTCACGGCGCACGACCGTAGCGGCTCACTCGATGTCGTCGGACGCAGCGGTTCCTGGGCCGAATACCCGAGTAGTCAGATCATATTTATCGAGTTATCGTTCCGGTCGTGCGTGAGTTCTTCCGTTTCCCCGACCCCGTCAACGAGACGTCAGCGCGGCTCGTCGCCGCCGGCGTCGTGGTGCAGGCGCTCGTGTTCCTGATCTTCCGCGAGGGCTGGTTCCTGGTACCCCTCGTCTACGGGTTCGTGGCGAGGGTGGTCACCGGCCCCACCATGAGCCCACTCGGCCAGTTCGTGACCCGCGTCGTGTCGCCTCGCATCTCGGCGGCACCTCGGTTCGTTCCCGGCCCACCGAAGCGATTCGCCCAAGGCATCGGCGTGGCGATCAGCGCCGGCAGCGCCGTTGCGTGGTTGCTCGGAGCCCACACCATCGGCGTCGTCCTGATCTCGCTGCTGATCGTTGCTGCCACCCTCGAGTCGGCCTGTGCGATCTGCTTGGGATGTATGGCCTACCGAATGCTGTGGGGCTGCGACGACTGCGACGACATCAGCGAGCGGCTCCGACTCGCGACGAAGAGCGCCGCCCGGGCCACGACGTGATGTCGGGTACCAGCGGGGCGGCGGTTCGTTCGACGATCATCCCACGCCAGACGCCGACCGAGTAGGCGAGGTCGTCGGCGACTCGAACAGGGTTCCGAGCGGCGATGACAGCGGCCACCATCACCCGTCGGGCGAATCGGGAACGCAGCGCAGCCACGGCCACGATCGGCCACCACCCCCGTCGCACCGCGAGCGCGATCTGGACGCCGGCGTTGAGATTGCCCGACCAGGCCAGGCGGAACGATTCGCGCGCCGGCACATCGCCGAGCTTGCGCACCAGCGCAGCGGCCGAACCCAGGGCGATCGTGGCAGCCGCGAGCGGATGCCACGCAACGGCGAGCGCCCATGCCGACAGGCTCCACCCGCTCACCCGGAGCGGTGCCAGGGCGCCGGGATGTCGCCGCGCGAGCGGTGCGGCCGACGACCCGTACGCGTTGCGTTGGCGCCACCATGACCGCCAGTCGGCGCGCGGATCATGTTCGACCGATGCCCCCGGTTCATACCGGACCCGCCAACCGCGCTGATCGAGTCGCCACACCAGATCGACATCCTCGCCGAATCGGAGCGTGTCGTCGAACCCGCCGATTTCCGTCAGCGCGGCGACCCGGCAGACGATGGCGGCGGCGGGAACGTACGATACGCGACTGCCGGCCCTGACCCTCGCCGGCTCTGCGCCGAGGTCGAGCGGACTGGCGTGCGTCTCGTAGCGGGCGAGCAACGACAGGCCGCGCCGGCTCAGGACGCGCGGGGCGACGAGTGCGATCCGGTCATCGTCGAAATGTGGGAGGAGGTGTTCGAGCCAATCGCCGTGCGCGGCCACGTCCGAGTCGACGAACGCGACGAGGTCGGTGGTCACGAGGCGGAGCCCGGCGTTGCGCGCGGCGGCCGGTCCGGCATTGGGTGCGAGTCGAACGGTCGCGCCGGGCAGCGGCGGCTCCGACCCGTCGTCGACGACGATGCCGTCGAGCGGCGGATGGGCCGGGACCCCCCATGTCGGGACGACGACGGTGACATCCGCACGGCTGTAACGCCCGGGCCGATCCGGGAGCGGATGGATCACGCCCGCGTCGAGGAGCCGGTCGACGAGCGGGGAGTCGGCCGTCGGGCGATTCACGTCGTCGAGCAGCCGCTCACCCCGTTCGGTGAGGCGGAACAGCCTGAGCGGCGAGCCGCCGATCAGCACCGAACCGAATCGTCGCGCCGAACGGTCGACGCGATAGCGGCGGGTCGGCACGGTCATCCGAACCGAGCGGTGACGGCCGTCGCGAGTTGGTCGGCGAGCCGGCGGAACAGGTCGTCGCCGTCGGCGGCTGTCGCCGTGGTGGGGTCACCGAGCACACCGCTGGCGCTGAGCGGTTGGACGCCCTGACGGACGAGTTGGTCGAGGGTGGGGGTCGGGCCGGAGACCGCCTGATCGAATCGAACGTCGGTCGGGGCGATCGAGAGCATCAGCGAGGTCTCGGTGTGACCGGCGTGCGGGTCGCCACCGGGTACTCGTGGCCACCACATCAAGACGTCGCGCCGCTCGTCGCGGCACACGGCCGCAGCACGCTCCATTGCCGCGGCGTTCCCGCCGTGACCGTTCACGAACACGACACCGATCGTCCAGTCAGCCGATCTGACCAGTTCGACGACGAGGTCGGTCATCACGACGGTGCCGATCGACAGCGTGCCCGGGAACCCCGCATGCTCGCCGCTCGCCGAGACCGTGATCGGCGGCGCGACGAGGCAGTCGTCGCGCTGCGACGCCAGGTCGTTCGCGAGCGCCGTCGCGATGACCGTGTCGGTGTTGACGGGGAGGTGCGGGCCGTGTTGCTCGCACGACCCGACCGGTACGACGAGGATCGGTCGATCGACCTCTGTCCACGTCATCGTGCCGAGCTCCATCCGGGCCGACGCTAGCCACCGGACCTCCTGACTCATCCGGCCCCCGGTGTGGCAGGCTCTCGGCGTGGACGCCCCCGACGCCCGACATCGCGCCGTGATCGAGGTCGCCTGGCTCGATTACGCCGACTCCCGCGTGATCGTGGCGGTCGACGAGCTCAGCACGATGGTGTCCACGAACCGCGTCTACCGACTCCGGTTCGACGACGGGTCGACGGTCATCGCCAAGTCGTCGAATTACGGCTCGTTCTTTCTCTTCGCCGAGGACCACGAACGACTCCACCGGACCGCGATGCTGCTGCAGGGCGGGCCCTTCGAACGGTTCATGGCGAATGTGCTGACGCGCCACGGTTCGCCGTATCTCTGGTACGACCGCGACATGTGGGTCGTCTTCTACGGCGAGGTCGAACATCGTGATCGGTTGCCGAAGATCCTGACGGACGGGCAGGTCGAACGCCTCGGGGAAGAGATCGGTCGCTTCCACCGGGCGTGCACGAGCGTGAGCAGGATGATCCCTCCGCCGTCGAAAACGGCCAAGAGCGACGCCGTCAACCTGCTCGCTTCGCTGGAAACCCGTCACGCAGGCGAGCACTTCGGGCTCGATCAGAGCCGGCTCGACCTCGTCCGGCGACACACGCACCGATTCTTGATGACCGTCCACGAGACGGGTTACGACTACTGGGACAAGATTCCCGTGCTGATCGACTGGAACCTCGGCAACTTCTCCGTCGAGACGGACGGCGGCGCCGACGAGTTTCGCCTGTTCTCGCGCTGGGACTACGACTGGTTCCGGATCGAGTCACGACTGCTGGACTTCTATTTCCTGTCCAGGGTGTCGTCGCGCACCGGCGACCGCTCGGTGTTCACGTATTCGTCGCACACGCTGCTCGAGCCCAGGTTCCGACGATTCCTGCGTGCGTATCACGCCGTCTTCCCGCTCTCGGCGCCGGAGGTGCTGTTCCTCAAGGAGGCGTACCGCTTCTTCCTGCTGAACTACGTGGTTCGCGAAGGCCGCCACTTCTTCCGGCACGACTTTTGGCAGCACCTGCTCCACGATGCGGTCGACGTCCACCTACCGGCGCTCGACGATCTCGATCTCACCCCGCTGATCGACGACGTGACCTGACGTGCGCTGGCTACGGTGCTCGAGATGACTGAACGTCACGATCTGACCGACGCCGAGATCGCGGCGCTCGAAGCCCCGCCGTTCTGGAAACGATGGGGGCTCTACGGGCCGGTGATCATCGCGAAGTGGATCGGCGCCAATGCGAAGCGGATCGCGGTTTTCGTCGCCGGCTCGATGGTGTGCCTCGCGGGTGTGGCGATGCTCGTGCTGCCCGGCCCCGGCATCGTGGTGATCTTCGCCGGGCTGGCGATCCTCGGGACGGAGTTCGTGTGGGCCGAACGCGCGCTCGACACGGCGAAGGCAAAAGCCGGACAGGCCGGCTCGGCCGTCACGGGTCGCTTCCGTCGCAAGCAGTCCTGAGTCCCGTGATCCGCGGGCCGGCGTGATCGCACGCGACGTCAGGTGATCACACGCTCGGTCCGGCTGACCAGACGCCGCATGTTGCCGACGTGGCGAGCCATGACGAGGCCGCTGATGAGGACGGTGGCCACCACTTCCCACGGCTCGCGACGGACGAGGCCGACACCGATCGGCAGCAACGTCACGATCACGATCGACGCGAGCGATGCCTTGCGAGTGAGTCGTGAGAGGACGAACCAGAGGGCGATGAGCGCCGAGAACACGAGCGGTGAGAGCACCGCGAAGATCCCCCCGCCGGTGGCCACGCCCTTCCCACCGCGAAACCGATTCCAGATCGGGAAGACATGCCCCATCACCGCTGCGCCGCCGAGGATGTAGCCCGCCGGGCGACCGGCGACGAGCAGCCCCATTCCTGCGGTCGACGCGCCCTTGGCCGCGTCCAGCGCGAAGACCCAGATCCCACGTCGCCAACCCAGCGTCCGAGCGACGTTGGACGCACCCGGGTTCCCCGAACCGACCTGGCGGATGTCGATCCCGCCCCCGCGAGCGACGAGGATTGCGCTCGGGAAGGTGCCGATGAGGTACGCCACAGGAATCAGCAGCGACCACATCCGACGGTTACTTCCTGCCGAGCGCCACGGGGGTCGGTCGGGGCGGCTTGGAGTGGTCCATCATCGGCCGCGGCGCAGCGTGTGCGCTCGCGAGTGCGAGTTCGCCGTGACCGCTCACGCATTCGGGATCGGGGCCGTCGAGCGGGATGCCGGTGAAGAACTTGGCGGCCATGCAGCCCCCCTGACAGGCGTCGAACGCACCGCACGACGCACACGCCCCGGCCGACTGGGGTTCGCGCAATTCCCGGAACAGCTCACTCATTTTCCAGACCCGCCCGAACCCACCGACACCGCGGACGTTGCCGGCCTTGAACTCGTCGTGGATCACGAACGGACAGGCGTAGACGTCGCCGATCGGGTCGATCAGGCAGACGACGCGCCCGGCGCCGCACAGGTTCAGGCCGGGGAGACGCTCCGGGCCGAGTGCGTTCAGGTGGAAGAACGAATCGCCGGTGAGCACGCCGTCACCGTGCCTCAGCAGCCAGTCGTAGATCTGGCGCTGCTGCGCGTTCGTCGGATGCAGATCGTGCCAAGCGTCGGCACCGCGTCCCGACGGCCGGAGCCGGGTGATCCGCAGTTGGGCACCGTAGGAGTCGGCGAGCGCCTTGAAGTCGTCGAGCTGATCGACGTTGTGGCGCGTCACCACGACGGAGATCTTGAACGGTCCGAAGCCGGCCGCCTCGAGGTGGTCCATCGCTCGGATCGCTGTGTCG
Source organism: Ilumatobacteraceae bacterium (assembly GCA_039921745.1). Lineage (GTDB taxonomy): Bacteria > Actinomycetota > Acidimicrobiia > Acidimicrobiales > Ilumatobacteraceae > Ilumatobacter. Next base: position 19,995 of record JBDSBE010000081.1, read on the forward strand.
AACGAACCGTCGCCGCGTACGGCGTCATTCGTGACTGCGTCGGTGCCGTCGAGGCTGATCTGGACGTCGAGGTAGTCGAGGGCGGCCAGGCGTTGCGCCTTGGCGGCGTCGATGAACGCACCGTTCGTCGAGAATTTCACGCCGATCCCGCGACTGATCGAGTACTCGAGCAGTTCGAAGAAGTCACGGCGGATCATCGGTTCGCCACCACCGATGTTGATGTAGAAGACCTGGAGATCGTGGAGCTGGTCGAGGACCGCTTTGGCTTCTGCGGTGTCGAGCTCGCGAGGGTCGCGTCGGCCCGATGACGACAGGCAGTGCACGCATTCGAGGTTGCACGCGTAGGTGAGTTCCCAGGTCAGGCAGATCGGCGCATCGAGACCGCCCTTGAGTTGCTCAGTCAGTGCGGTCATGCAGCATCTCCGATTCGATCAGTGAGACGAGCGCACGCTCGAACGCAGCGCGCCGTGAGATCTCGATGTCGCAGGCGTCGAACGCATCGGACACGGTTGGGTGGTCGGCCAGGGCACGCACGACAAGCACGACGTCAGGGTGTTTGAGGAAGACCAGTCGGCGGGTGTCGAAGTGGTAGGCGAGTGCGCCGAACGGTTCGGGTCGCAGCGCGACGCGAGGGTGCAGTTCGAGCGCACGCTGAGCGAGCGGCGCAGTTGCCGCCTCGACGGTCACGTCGTACTCAGTAGACGCCGCACATGCCGTCGATCGAGATCTCCTCGATCAACAACTCCTCGACCGCATCGTCGTCGACCCGGGTCTCGTCGTCCGTCTCGAGCGCAGTGATCTCTTGATCCATGGCGCCAGCGTACTCAGGGGCCGTCAGGGCTCGGGTACCGGGCTCACCCCGTCGGGCCGAGGTCGCGCTCGTCGAGCGCTCCGACGTCGGGCACTCCGACGTCGGGCGCAGGCGGCTCGGGCCACTCCGGTGAGGAGTTCGGTGTCGGATCGGTCGATTCGTGCGAGACGTGATCCAGGGCGCGTCGTAGGAGGGGCCCGGTGTCGTCCGGTACACGAAGTTCGTCGACGTGGCCGCTTTCGGCATCGATCCGGTCGCGGATCGGACGCCCCTCACGATCGGTGACCGCGGCGAGCGCCGACTCGAGGCCGGTCATCGGCACGTCGGCCGGGCGAACCCTCTTCGGTGGTGGCGCGGGTTGCGACGCGATGCTGCGACTCGTCCGGCCACGCGAGATGACGATCGCGGCGACCGCTGCGGCGGCGACGACCACCGCGACGACCAGTGCAACGATGACGAGCATCGGGAGTGTCACGACACGAACAGTAGCGGTCGGTCAGCGAGCGGGCGTGACCGATGCGACGAACTCGGGCTCGCGGCCGCTCAGTCGACGGGTGGCGAGCCGGATTCCGACGTGCAGCACGCCCCACCCGGCCGCGACGGTTGCGAACCCGAAGACCGTCACCAGGTCGACCCGTCCGCGATCGGTCGCCCAGAACAGCGCGAGCGCGACCGGGATCGTGACAACGGCCAGACCGGCCAGGACGACCCCGAGCAGCAGGGCCGCCAGGATGCCCTTGCCCGACTCTCCCGACGCGAACGGGTTGTCGGTCTCGGGGATCGCGATCGGCACGAGCGCCGACTGGACCACAGCGGCACCGGCGCCGGCGAACAGTCCGCCGACCCCGACGCCGAATCCGGCGATCAGGAACCGCCACTCCCCGGTGAGTGCGGCAGCCACGAGCGGGCCGACGAGCGCGAGCGGCGCCGCGACGACGATGATCCCGCGCGCCTTGGCCCGCACCATGGTGGCAGTGTCGGCGCCGGCGAGCAGCTCGTGGGTCAGTGCCGGGCCGTCGGTCCCGAAGCTGTTGCCCGACATGAAGAGCACGGCGAGCTGCACGGCCCCGCCGACGAGTACGGCGCCACTTCCGGCTGAGTCCCGAAGGATCGTCGGGACCAGAATGGCCGCCATGCCGACGCCGGCACCCGTGAAGGTCTCGAGTGCCGATCGCGGGGTGCGGAAGCGGGTCAGGATGCTGCGCCACGCGATCGCTCCCGTCGCGCCGCCGCCGCACAGGCGATGCGCGAGTCGCCCGATGCGTCCGGCCTCGGCGTCGCTCGTGTCGAGTCCTCCGGCGCGCCGCACCGACAGCGCGAGTTCGCGCGCCGACCAGGAGAGGCCGACGGCGAGTGGTAGCAACCAGAGCCCACCGAGCAGGAGGTGGACGAGCGGATCGGGTGCGCCGCCGATCGCACGACCGAGCTGACCCGGTGGCGTGAGTTCCAGCGCGTCGGACAACCGGGTCGTCTCGGCCGAGTCGAGTCGGCCGAGCAGGGTGGGCACGAACTGGAAGGTGCCGTAGAACACGAGACCTGCCAGACCCACGACCAACTGCCCGGCGCGCGGGAACCGACTGGTCATCAGCGCGAGCAGGTTCGTCGCCGTCCGCGCCACGAGGAGGAGCGACAGCAGCCAGGCGACGACGCCGGCCACCACCGTCGGCACCGCACCGGGACGGTCGATCATGCCGATCGTCAGGCCGATCCCGAGCGCGATCCCGGCCAGGCCGGGCGGGCCGAACGCAGCGGCCGCGAGCAATCCTGCTGCTCTGCTGCGATCGTCGAGGGGCTCGGCTGCAATCACCCGCGGGTCGATCGGTTGGGAGATGCCCGCAACGATCCCGAACCCGATCACGGCGACGGTGAGCAGTGTGCAGAAGATCACGGCGAGCTCCACCGGTTCGTCGCTGCGTCGACCGACCAGCGCGATCGAGGCCCCTGCGCCGACGCCGATCAGCGCCGACGCCACGGTCGACAGGATCGCACCGATCTGTTCGGCGCCCCCGTGACGGATTGCGCCACGCAGCAGACGCCATCGCAGCCGCACGAAACTCGCGGCGACCGAGACCATCGCCCCGGCTGTATCGCCGACCGTCATCCCAGCCATGCCAGCGACTGGTCGTCGACCTCGATCGCGCCAACGACGTCGATGAAGGCGTCCTCGAGCCGTCGCCCGTTGCGGAGCACGGCTGTCGGGCCGCTGGCGACGACGCGCCCCTCGTGGATCACGCCGGTGTAGTCACACAGACGCTCCACGAGGTCCATCACGTGGCTCGAGAACACGACGGTCCCGCCGCCGCTGCGGAAGCGGTCCAGCATCGACCGCATCGTGCGGGCCGAAACCGGATCCACGCCCTCGAACGGTTCGTCCAGCAGCAGCAGGCGCGGTCGGTGGAGGAGTGCCGCGGCGAGCGACGTCTTCTTGCGCATCCCGTGGCTGTACCCGGCGATCTGACGATCGGCATCGCCGGCGAGCTGGAGCGCGGTGAGGAGTTGATCCGATCGTTCGGCAACGAGGTTCGGATCGAGCCTGCGGAGTTCTCCCACGGTCGCAAGGAACTCGCGGGCGGTGAGGCGCTCGAAGAGTTGGAGCGGGTCGAGCACCACACCCATCATCGACCGGGCGGCCTGCAGGTTGGTGGCGATGTCGTGGCCGCACACCTCGATCGAGCCGTGATCGAAGCGGACCAGGCCGATCACCGACCTCAGTGTGGTGCTCTTCCCGCTGCCGTTCGGGCCGACGAGGCCGAAGCAGCTGCCGATCGGTACCTCGAGAGTGAGCCGATCGAGCGCCAGGGTGTCGCCGAACCACTTCGTGAGTCCGTGGATCCGCAGGGGAAGCGCCACGGGCGGCGGCAGCGACATGGCCGACAGTCTGCCTGGATCGGTGGTGTTGGGGACGATCCCGGGCCGAGGACGGCCTGACGGCTCAGGACACGACGATGCCGCCATCGCATGTGATGATCTCGCCGACCGTGAACGCGCCGGCTCGCGAGCTCAGGAAGATCGCCAGCCCGGCGATGTCCTCGGGCGTACCGACTCGCCCACGCGGGTTCATCGATGCAACGGCGTCCCAGTCGGTGTTGTCGACGTCTCCGCCACCACCGACCCCGGTCGAGAGCATCCAGGTCGGGAACGGGCCCGGCGCGATCGCGTTGACGAGGATGTGACGCGGCGCCAGTTCGGCGCCGAGTTGGCGGGTCATCGCATGAATCGCCGCCTTCGATGGGCTGTACGAGTAGGTCTGCAGTCGAGGCGGTCGGAGGCCGTCGATCGAGCCGATGTTGATCACCCGCGCGGGGTCGTCCGCAGTCGCTCCTGCCTCCAGCATCGGAAGCAGTTGCTGGATGACGAAGAAGGGACCCTTGACGTTGACGTCCATGACCCGATCCCAGCCCCGCTCCGGAAACTCCTCGAGCGAGGCGCCCCACGCCTGGCCGGCGTTGTTCACCAGGATGTCGAGTCGCGACTCATGCGCACGCATCTGCTCGGCGAGTGCAGCCGCGCCGTCGAGGTCGGAGAGGTCGGCGGGGACGGCGATGCACTCGCCCCCGAAGCGCTCCATCAACCGGGCGGCCGTCAACTCGCAGGCGTCGGCTTTCCGGGAACTGATGTAGACCTTCGCGCCATTCGCGAGGAAGCCGGCGGCGATCATCTCGCCGATGCCGCGCGAACCGCCGGTGACCAGCGCGATCTTGCCATCGACGGAGAACAACTGTTGGATGTCCACGGGAATGTCCTTTCGGGTCGTTCGCATGCTGGCAGACCGGCGGGTTCGGCCCCGCGCCGGAACCGTCGGCACCTCGGCGCTGTATGCCGTAGCGGGTACCATCGGCGACCCCATGTCGACCCGGCCCGACGCTCCAGCGTTTCCCGATCTGGCAGCGGAACGCGAGCGGTTGGCCCTCGCACGAGCCTGTCGCGACCAGATGATCGAGCAACTCGAGCAGGTCGACCCCACCTCGTCGGCCGACGAGATCACGGCCGAGTACATCGAGATGACGGTGTGGGAGGCGCTGGATTCGCTGCGGTCGCCCGGCGCCGGTGAGTTCTTCGGACGAATCGACGAGCCGTCGCCGACCGGGGGCGACATCGATCGCTGGTACATCGGTCGGCGGCACATCGAAACGGCACGCCATGATCCGGTCGTCGTCGACTGGCGCGCCCCGATCTCGGCGCCGTTCTATCGTGCGACGGCGGTCGACCCACTCGGTCTGCTGTTCCGGCGGCGCTTCACCCTGGCCGACGGCGACCTGACCGCCTATCTCGACGAGCATCTCGACGACCCTGACGCGGGCGCCGTCGCGGCGGGCATCCCCGACCCGGTGCTGGCCGAGATCGGCGCGGCTCGATCCGGTGAGATGCGGGAAATCGTGGCGACGATCCAGGCCGAGCAGGACATCGTGATCCGGTCCGACATCGACCAGGCACTGATCGTGCAGGGTGGCCCCGGCACCGGCAAGACTGCGGTGGCGCTGCACCGTGTCGCGTACCTGCTGTTCGAGCATCGCGCCCGGCTGGCTCGTGACGGGGTGCTCGTGGTCGGGCCGAACCAGGCGTTCCTCGATTACATCGCCAACGTGCTCCCGTCGCTCGGTGAGCGCAGCGTTCGTCAGTGCACGGCGATCGAGCTGTGCATCCCCCGTGTCGAACTCCAGGGTGACGACGACGTGGAGACTGCGCGTTGGAAGGGATCGAACGCCCGGCTCGCTGACCTCGAGGCTGCGGCGCTCGCGGTCATTCGGCCTCCGGCCGACGAGATCAGGGTGCCGATCGGTGCCCGCATGCACACGGTGACCGTCAACGAGTTCTCCAGGTGGGTCGCGGCTGCGAAGCGTGGCAAGGCGCCCATCAACCAGCGGCGAGAGCGGCTGCGCGTGCTCGCCCGTCAGGACCTCCGTCGGCGGTGCGACGGCGACGACCGCTGGTCGGAAGCTGGGCCGCTCAAGGCCGCCATCAACAAGGCGTGGCCGACCCAGAAGCCCGTCACGCTCGTGGACCGCTTCCTGCCCGGTCCGCGTGGCAAGCGTCGGGCCTGGACGCCTGCCGACCAGTATCTGGTCGATGAGGCCAACACCCTCCTGAACGGCACGCCGTTCACCTACGCCCACGTGGTGGTCGACGAAGCACAGGATCACTCCGCGGTCGCGCTCCGAGTGATCGGTCGCCGGACGCCGACGGGCTCGTGCACCGTCGTCGGCGATGTCGCGCAGTCGACGACGCCGGCCGGCCAGGAGCGATGGGCCGACGTGTTCGATCACCTCGGGGCCCCAGGCACGATCGCCGATCTGACGATCGGCTATCGAGTGCCCGAGCCGATTCTGGAAGTGGCCAACCGGCTGCTGCCGCTGACTGCGGTCGATGCCTCAGCCAGCCGGTCGGTCCGGTCGGCCGGCTCGCCGCCGTCGTGGCACGACACCGACTCGGCGATCGGTTCTGCCACATCCCGGGTCGTCGGCGAGGTCAAGCATCGACACAAGCTCACCGGTGTCGTCGCCCCGCCCGAACTCCACATCGACATCTCCGCCGCCCTGGCCGACGACGGTTTCAACGCGGTCGACCATGTGCACGAACTCGCCCGCCTCGACGTGCCCCTGTTCAGCCCCGAATCGGTGAAGGGTCTCGAGTTCGACGGTGTGGTGGTCGTCAACCCGCATCAGATTCTCGGTGCGACGCCCCGCGGTGCGCGGCTCCTGTATGTCGCGATGACGCGCGCCGTGCAGGAGCTCGCGTTCGTCACCGACGGTCCTCACCCTGCGATCATCGCCTGAGCAGTCGGGCTCGCACACGCGGACGAGCCCGGCCTGAGGCCGGGCCCGTCGCTGTGGTCGGATATTGGTCGGATATTGTGGTCGGATATTCCGGCCGCCGGTTCGGAGGTCAGCCGGTGTACGTCTCTTCGACTTCGTGGCGGCCGTCCGAGGAGACGTGCTTCTCGGAGTGCATCTTGGACTTGCTCATCGACATCCAGCCGGCTCCCTGGATCAGCGCGACGAGCAGGGCGAGCGCCCCTCCCGCCATCATGATCCAACCGATCGCGGCGAGGTCGACACCCTCGGCCTGGCGGTCGACGGCGAACGTGATGATCGCCCCGGCCACGAGGAGGATGATTCCCAGTGCTGCAAACATGTCGTGTGGTTCCTTTGCTCGGCCCAGGCCGTGGTGGCCCGGATCGGGTCGGAGGTACCCTCGACGGGCGACGAACCAAACCCGAGGTTCGTCAAGATTGCTTCAGGGACTGTCGGATACTGCGCCGTTGACACGAGCGGTCGCCCCGGGGAAATCGTCACGAGCGAGTTCCGAGCGCACGACCCGGATCACGCCGACCAGAGGCGTCACGACGATCGCACCGATGACACCGGCCGCCGCTGCGCCCGCGAGCGCGGCGACGAGTGTGCCCCACGGGGGAACGTCGATCGCGGCGCCGATGACCGTTGGTTGGATCAGATTGTTCTCCACGAACTGATAGATCACGAACGCGATGCTGGCGATGAGTGCCTGGAGCGGGCCGGCGATCAGCGCGAACAGGATCAGGGGGATGCCGCCGATGAACCCACCGATCTGCGGCACGAAGTTCCACGTGAACGCCCAGACCGCAAGGACCGGAGCGATGCCGATCCCGACCCCGATCGCGATCACGAACACCACGGCACCGTTGATCCCAGCGACCAGCGCGGCACCGGCTGCGTAACCGCCGAGCGCGGCCCCGATCGCGCCCATCAGTCGAGTGAACTGGCGTCGCCGCCCGGCCGGGACGAGCTGCGTCGTTCGATGGACGATTCGCCGGCCGTCGATCAGCATCGCGACGGTGACGAGCACGGTCCAGAACAGGTCGAGGAGGCGGGCACCGACGGCCGGGAGGAGTTCGGCGGGCCGAAGGGTCCGAACGCGCTGAGGGAGATCGTTGACCTGGTTCTCGATCCAGAGCGCCGCATCGCGGTCGCGCAGCCATCCGCCGATCACCGGGCTGTCTTCGAGTTCCCGCACCACCTCGGGGAGGCGGTCGGCGACACTGGTGGATGCGCGCGCTCCGTTCGCGGCACCCGTGACGATCAGCAGAGAGGCAGCGAGCGCGACCGTCGTGAGCATGATGGCGATCGAGAGCTGGTGCGAGAGTCCGAACCGTCTGACCATCCACGACACCGGACGAGAGATGGCGACCGCCACGAACGTGCCGACCAGCAACCACACGATCGCCGGCGCGACCCGGATCAGGCCGACCCACATCACGACGCCGAGCGCTGCGCCGGCGACGGCCACCGCCGCGCCACGCCACCCCGTCGGAATCCGAACACCTCCGACGAGCCGCGTGGCGTCGGCGTCGACCATCCACGGAGACGGCCGAGGTACCTTCTGGTCGGTGGTGACGATCGCGGCGACGATTGCCATGGTGGTCAGTCCGATGATCGAACCGGCGATGCCACCGAGCGCCACGCCCACCACGATCGCAACGACGTAGGGCCCGACGCCGAGCCGGAGCGTGGCGCGGTCGACGAGACGTCGCCGGGTGATCGTCGTGGCGATCGCGAGGGCGATCGAGATGAGAAACACCGCGGTGACCGACGTGGTGCCCTCGACCCACGCCACCAGCGCCAGGGGGGCGAGGCCGATCGCCCAACCGATCGTCGGCAACACGAACCAGGCCCCGGCCCAGAGGCCGAGCACGATCGCGCCGGGCGCATCCAGGAGCGCGCAGACCGAGGTCATGAGCAACGCAACCGCCGATGCGAGGAGGAAGGTCCGGCGAACCACTGCGACGCCCCGATGGTCGATGTCGTACAGGATCTCCCTGACCACCTTGCGGGGGCTGGCGTCGGGTGCGGGGTCCGAGTCGTCGGTATCGCTGCCGACGCGAGCCGGCCTCAGCTCGGCCGCACGCGGCCACAGCGACACGAACCAGTTGGCGACCTGTTCGCCGCTCGACTGGAGGAACGCGGCGAGGATCACGACGGTCACCAGTGCAACCAGCTGCCGCCCGATCCCGGTCCCGGTTTCCTCTCCCACCACGACGAGCTGCGGCACACGACTGAGCCACACCTCGACCGCCGAATCGATCCGGAGCGAGTCGACGACGCGCCCGAATGTCGTCGCCGTGTCGATCGCGTCGAGCCGGTCGCTGATCAGCACGGCGACCGATTCGGCCTGCGTGCTCAGGTCGCCCAGCACGAGGTAGCCGACAGCGATCGACACGGCCAGTGAGAGCGTCGCGGTCAACGCCACCGCCAGCCCGTGCCCGATCCGGCTGAGCCAGCGGGTGACCGGCAGGGTGATCAACGCGAGTGCGGCGGCGGCGAGAATCAGCCCGAGGACGTCTTCGAGGCGGTGGACGCCGCGTGCGACGGCGACCGCTGCCACGCCGGTGGCGACCAGGCCGATCAGTGCAACGATCCGAATGCGGAGTTGGGCAGGCGTCGCAGACGGTTCAGGGGCAACGTGGTCGGTCATTTGTTCCGTCCGGTCGACAGCGAGATCGGACACGAGCGCCCAACCCCGGGCACCGATACCCGATCATTCACGGCCCAAACCGCGCCGTGTGTGGGTCAGGGGCGGACCGCACGGAGGGCACCCGCCCATGTTTCGGCCCATGTTTCGCGGCGTCGAGCGAGGGGTACACGGACGCCATGCTGTACACCATCCTGATCATTCTCGCGATCGTGGCGATCCTGCTCTTCATCTTCGGCCGTCGCCGGGTCTGACGTGGACGCCATGAACAAGGTTCACCTTCCCAACGTGTCGCTCCGCGACGTGTCGATTCCTGACCTCCCCTCAGTGCCCGACATGGGTGGTCTCGCCTCCAGCTTGTCCGACTTTGCCGAAAGCGCGGCTGATGCCATCAGCAGTGCCGCCGGCCACGTACCCGGTCTGCACGACTACCGGCGATCGGATCGGCGCAGGAACGTGCTGCTCACGATCGGCGCGATCGCCGCCGTACTCGCAGTCGTCGCCCTGATCCGCCGTCGATCCAGCGACGACGAGGTGTCGACGGCCGAGGGAAACAGGGCTCAGGGAAACCAGGCTCAGGGAAACCGCTGAGTCCGAACGCGATGCTGACGCCGACCATCAGGGCGGCCAGATGACGGACGACGTGCCGGCCCCGGTGGCCGGCACGTTCGCGTGGACGACTCGCCGAGTCGATCGTCGACCCGGTGAGCGTCGGCCGTGAAGCCTCGTCATGCGGTGAAGCAGGCGTGGCGCGACGGCGGGCGCGGCCTGCTGCTCGTGCGTTCGTACGTGGAGAAGCTCCGGTCGAGCCTGTTCTTCGTGCCGGTCGTCTGGATCGCGGCTGCGATCGGGCTGTCCCAACTGATCACATGGATCGACGTCCGGACGCTCGACGACGACCGGCTTCCATCATTCCTCGACACGACCGTCGAGAGCGCCCGCGCGCTTTTGGGCGCGATCAGCTCCGGCACGATCGGTGCCGCGTCGGTCGTGTTCTCACTGACGCTCGTCGCGATCCAGATGTCGAGCAGCGTGTACACGTCGCGGGTGCTGCGATCGTTCCTGCGCGACCGGTTCCAGCAGCACATGATCGGCATCCTGCTGGCAGCGTTCACCTACAGCCTGCTCGTCCTGCGGGAGGTTCGCGGCCCACTCGACCCGGAGTCCGAGGACGCAACGGCATACATCCCCCGGCTCTCGGTGTTCCTGGCCGTGGTCTTCGCGATCGTCGCGGTGCTCGCACTGCTCGCCTCGATCAGCCACACGTCACAGAGCCTGCGCGCATCGGCGGTCACCCGTCAGCTGGTCGGCGAACTGGTCGAGCTCGTGCAGAACACGTTCCCCGATCCCGAACGTGGCGTGATCGACACCGAGATCGGCACGGCGTCAGCGAGCGACATCATGACCACCAATCGGCAGCGATCGGCGTCCGCGCACGGTGACGACCCGCCTGGCGGCGTCGGGGCGCAGCAGGACCGACCGGGAGCGACACTCACGGCCGACCGCCGTGGATGGGTGCAGCAGGTGAGCCTCGCGGTGATCCGTGACGCGATCACCGACCGTTCATCCGTGCGTCTCGAGGTCTCGCCCGGCACGTACGTGTACTCGGGCGCGCCGTTGCTGACCCTCTGGCCGCCACCGAGCGCCGACGAGGTCGATGACCTGATGGGCGATCTTCGTGGCGCGTTCGCGATCGGCGACCAGCGTTCGATGCAGCAGGACATCGCGTTCGGGTTCACGATGCTCGAAGACATCGCCAACAAGGCGCTGTCGCCGGGAGTGAATGACCCGAACACGGCGGTCGCCGTGATCGAGCAGCTCGCCGAAGTCGTCGTGACGGTGCTCGAGCGCGACCTCCATCCGGCCCAGATGACCCTCGACGGCTGCGTGTTCACGAGTGCGTCCGTCGTCGGCTACGGGGACATGGTCGTCGCGGCGTTCAACCAGATCCGGCACTACGCGAACGGACAGCCGGCCGTTCAGCTGGTGCTGGTCCGAACGCTCGTGAACGTGGGCGACGAACTCATCCGGCGTGGCCGAGAGCGGCCGGAGGCGCTGGACGCGCTGCGTTCGATGCTGCGCCACGTGGAGGCCGATCTGGCCCCGCCGGCGTCGGACCCGACCGCAGTGAGCGCGCACCGCTTGATCGCCGAGACCGGCTGGTACCAGCCGATCTGATCTCGGGGCGGCCACGATGAGGTGGCGTCGACTCCGTAGAGTCGAACGGATGCAATGCGGCGGTGCTCGACTCGTCGTGGTCATCGCGCTGCTCGCCGCTGGATGTACAGCTAGTGGTACCGCCGGAACGACCGACGAATCGGCGCCGACGTCGACGACGGACGTGACTGACGAGGGGCGCGACGACGGCGACGTACCGACTGCGCCGCCGGTCGCGACCTCGACGACACCGTTCGGAGACGTCGCGCTGCCGGGTCTGCTCGACGACTCGAACGAGACGATTCCGGACGATGCCGACGTGCGGACCGGCGTCCTCGACAACGGGCTCACCTACTACGTGCGCAGGAACGACAACCCCGGATCGAAGGTCACCCTGAACCTGGCGATCGACGCCGGCTCGGTCGACGAGCTCGGCGACGCCGACGGTCTCGCGCATTTCTTGGAACACATGCTGTTCAACGGCACGACCGCATTCCCCGAGAACCGCCTGATCGACGTGCTCCGTGGGTTCGGTGCGGACTTCGGGCCCGATGTGAACGCCTCCACCGGGTTCGACCGGACGGTCTACGAGCTCGTCGTCCCGAACGATGCCCGCTCGGTCGCGCTGGGCATCAGCGTGCTCGAGGAATGGCTGTCCAGTGCCACGATCGCTCCGGCCGAAGTCGTCAAGGAACGCGGTGTGGTGCTCGACGAGTGGCGCGTCAGAACCCAGACCACACAGGGTCGTCTGTCCGAGGTGGCCGAAGCGCTGTTTCTGGACGGGTCGGCGTACGCCGGGCGCAGCCCGATCGGGACGAGAGCGTCGATCGAATCGATGGACCACGCCGAGGTCCGGGAGTTCTACGACGCCTGGTACCGACCGGACAACGCCGCGATCATCGTGGTCGGCGACATCGACGCCGATGGAGTGGTCGGCGAGATCGCTGACGCGTTCGGATCGGTCACGGCGCGCGGCACGGTTCCTCCCACCCGCCCCGACGTGTCGTTCAGGATCGACACCGAGCCCGACTTCGGTCTCCATGTGGACCCCGACCAGCAAACGGTCGATGTCGAGGTCTCACTGCCGATCCCCAGCGACGTCGAGACCGGCACCCGAGCGGCACGAACGACGCTGCTCGACTCGATGATCTACGGCGCGCTGGTTCGCCGACTCGATCTCGACGCAGCCGCCGGAACTGCTCCGTTCGACGAGATCCTGCGCGGCGGCAACAGCATCGTCGCGACGCTCGACGCGCCAGCGCTCTACGCGATCACCGACGGCGACCGCGTCGTGGAGACGCTCACCACGTTGCTCGACGAGTACGAGCGGGCGTTCCAGTTCGGTTTCACGGACGCCGAGACAGCGCTCGTCCGACAGACACTGCAGTCATCGCTCGACACCCGCTACGAGGGTCGAGAAAGCCGTCAGGACGGTGACATCGCCAACGCGCTCGTCGACGCCTTTCTGACGGGCGCCGACTACCCGACGATCGCCGATGAGTACGGGGTGCTCTCCGGCCTGCTCAACGACATCACGCCCGCCGCGCTCGACCTGCGGTTCAGGGCTCGGTGGGGCAACAGTGCCCCGCACGTGATCGTCTCGACCCCCGAGGCGGTTGCCGACCGGATCCCGAACCGGGCCGAGGTGTTGGAGCTGATCGATGCGGCCCGCTCCCGTCCGCTGCTCAGACGGTCGGTCTCGCGCGAGCTGCCGGATGCACTGATGGAGCGGCCGGCTCCTGTCGACGCGGTGAGCTCGGAACCGCTGCTCGACACCGGCGTCCCGATCTTCGACCCACAGATCGTGATCTTCCCGAACGGGGCGACCGTGGTCCTGAGCCCGAACTCGATCGTCGAGGGGCAGGTCTTCCTCCGTGCAGCCAGTCCCGGAGGCTCGTCGCAGGTGGCCGACGCCGACGTGGTCGACTCGCTGTATGCCGCCGATGTCGTGATGAGTGGCGGCGTGGCCGACTTCAACGAGGCGGAGCTCGCCGAGATCGACGCCGACGCGGACGTGGCGATCTCGGCGTCGATCACGCCCTACGAGGACTCGTTCAGGGGCGCGGTCGCGTCGGGCGACGTCGAGGTGCTGTTCCAGCTGCTGCACCTGTACTTCGTGCAGCCGCGATTCGACCCCGTGGCGCTCGACCGGGTTCGAGCGCGGGAGCGCCCGGTCGTCCACGATCCCGGCTCCGATCCAGACGCTGCAGGGACCGACGCCCTGCTCGATGCCCGCTACCACGACGCCCTGCGCTACACGCTGGTGCCGACTCCCGAACAGTTCGAGACGCTCGACCTGGCAGGGGTGGAGCGTGTCTGGACCGAGCGCCACGCCGACGCCGGCGACTGGACGTTCATCATCGGTGGCGACTTCGACGTCCAGGCAGTCACGGAGCTCGCCGCGGCCTACGTCGCAACCCTGCCTGCGACCGGAACAGCGGAGGGGTTCGTCGACCTCGAGATCGCGCTCCCGGCCGAGCCGAGGCGGGTTGTGATCGAGGCGGGTTCGGGCGACACGGCCACGGTCGCGATGCTGTTCTCGACGCCGGCGTCCGGAGCGTACGTGGACGATCGGGTCGAGGCCGACGTCGCGAGCGAAGTGCTGTCGGCCCGACTGACCAGGGTGGTCCGAGAGGAACTCGGAGACAGCTATTCGCCGATCGCGGTGTCGTACGTGACGCCTGACCCCGACCCGGTGATCGAGACCTACGTGCGGATCAGCGGGTCGCCGGACAGGATCGACGCGATCGCCGGTGTCGTGCTGGACGAATTCGCCGACCTGGCGGCCGGGGGCATGTCGGCCGACGAATTCGATCGGGCGTTCGCGCTGATCGTCGAGCGGTACAACTTCGTCGACAACGACCTGTTCCTCGACGGCATCGCCCAGGGGCAGGTGTTCCCCGAGTTGGGGATCGACTCGTTCCTCGACCGACTCGGGCGGCTGGACGCCATCGGGCGCGACGAGATCACCGCCTTCATCGCCTCGCACGTGCCACTCGACCGGTTCGTCCAGGTCACCGTGGTCCCACGCTGACGGCGCGCCCGGTCGCGCTCACAGTTCGACGTGCCCGGAGACGGTCACGAGCGAACGGCCTCCGACCCAGATCGTCCCGGCGTCGTCTCGGTCGAGGTGGACTCGTCCGTTCCGGCCGAGCGCCGTTCCCTGCCGTGCGGTGTAGCTCGTCAGCTGGGGATCTCTCGCCATCAGCCACTGTGCCACCGAGGCGTTGAGGCTGCCCGTCACCGGGTCCTCCTGCATCGATGATGCACCGGGGAAAAACGCTCTGATCTCGACGTCGTGATCGTCAGCCGGCTCAGCCCGACCCACCACGCCCAGCTCGAGGTCGAGCGCGTCGCCGAAATCGGGCTCCAGTGCGAGCACCGCCGCCGCCGACTCCAGCTCGACTGCGACCCAGCCGGGCCCGTTGTCGACCCACGCCGCGTCGCACGGTTCGCGACCGAGTACGACGGTGAGACGCGCCCACAGCGCGGCGTCGACCGGTCCGGACCGCTGGAGGGCCGGGGCGGAGAACGCGAGCCGCTCGCCGTCGTCACGGACGTGGACCAATCCGACGCCGCACTCCTGGACGACGATGCCGTCGCCTGCAGGCCGTCCGCCGCTGTCGAGCCACGCCCGACACGACCCGAGGGTCGGGTGGCCCGCGAACGGGAGCTCCCTGGTCGTGGTGAAGATCCGCACCCGGTAGTCGGCCGCGACATCGGTCGGGGGGAGCAGGAACGTTGTCTCGGACAGGTTGGTCCAGTTCGCGAACCGGAGCATCTCGTCGGTGGACAATCCGTCACCGTCGACGACGACGGCGAGCGGATTGCCGGAGAGCGAGCCGGTGGCGAACACGTCGAGTTGACGGAATCGTCGTTGCATCACCGCAGGATCGCACGTGTGCGTGACGATGTCGATCGCTTCGATCACGTCGATCCCACGGCCTCCCGCCTGGGCCGAGTCGGTCGGTCATGGGTAAGGTCGCGCCGTCACACCGCCCGATGATCGGAGATATCGACATGAAGACACGAGCTGCCGTCCTGCGTGAGATCAACACGCCGTGGAGCGTCGAGGAGATCGAGCTCGATCCGCCGAAGCGCGGCGAGGTCCTGGTGAAGCTGTCCGCATCAGGGTTGTGCCACTCCGACGAGCACGCGTACGACGGGCACATCGCCGGCCTGGTGCCCAATGCGCCCATGATCGGCGGGCACGAGGGCGCAGGTGTGGTGCAAGAGGTCGGCGAGGGCGTCGACTGGCTCGAGCCGGGCGACCATGTCGTCTTCGGCTTCATCCCCGCGTGCGGCCGCTGTCCATCGTGCGCGTCGGGCCACTCGAACCTGTGCGACCTGCTGGCCACGTTCGCCGAGGGTACCCAGGCGCTCGACGGCACGTACCGGCATCACACCAACGACGGAAAGGACCTCGGTCTGATGTGTCTGCTCGGAACGTTCGCCGAGCACACGGTCGTCAACGAGGCGAGCTGCATCAAGATCGACAAGGACTGGCCGCTCGACAAGGCCTGTCTGCTCGGATGCGGTGTCGTGACCGGCTGGGGTTCGGCCGTCTACACCGGCGAGGTCAAGCCGGGCGACTACGTGGCCGTCGTCGGGTGCGGCGGCATCGGATCGAACGCGATCCAGGGCGCCAGGATGGCGGGCGCCCGGGTCATCGCAGCGATCGACCCGGTCGAGTTCAAACGCGAGAAGGCGATGGAGTTCGGCGCGACACACACCTTTGCCTCGATGGAGGAAGCACAGGCGGCGATGAGCGAGGTCACCTGGGACCGTGGTTACGACCAGGTCATCATGACGATGGGAACCGGCGACGGCAAGAGCCTGGGTGAAGGGTTCAACCTCGGTGGCAAGCGAGCCAAGATCGTCGTGACGAACCTCCACTCCACGAGCGAAGGGAGCATCGAGGTCCCGGCGATCATGCTGACGATGATGGAGAAGCAGATCCGTGGCTCGGTGTTCGGTTCGGCGAACATCCGCAAGGACATCCCGCAGCTGTTCGAGCTCTATCTGCAGGGCCAGCTCAACCTCGACGATCTGATCACCAAGACGTACACCCTCGACCAGATCAACGAAGGCTACGAAGCGATGCGGAACGGGGAGAACATTCGCGGCGTGATCCTGTTCGACGAGTGATCGCCGAACGAAGGGTGAATCATCGTCAGTTGATCGAGCGGCTCTCGGCCGAGGTGGTGGGTCGGAGTCGCGAGATCGATCTCGTTGTCGCGGCGTTGGCCGCTGATCGCCACATGTTGCTCGAGGGGCCACCCGGCACCGGCAAGTCGACGCTCCTGCGGGCTGTCGCCGATGCACTCGGGATCGGTTTCGAGTTCGTGGAGGGGAACGCCGAGCTGACGCCGGCCCGCCTCATCGGCCACTTCGACCCGGCCCGCGTCCTCGCGGAGGGATACGACCCGGCCGTCTTCGTCGACGGCCCGCTGGTGGCCGCGCTGCGCAACGGATCGCTGCTCTATCTCGAAGAACTCAACCGGGTGCCGGAGGAGACGCTCAACGTGCTGGTCTCGGTCATGAGCGAACGGGAGATCGCAGTGCCTCGTCTCGGTCGGGTGTCGGCTGAGCCGGGTTTCCGTCTCGTCGCCGCGATGAATCCGTTCGACGCGATCGGCACCGCTCGGATCTCGTCGGCCATCTACGACCGGGTGTGTCGGCTCGCCGTCGGCTATCAGGGCGCCGAGGACGAGGTCGCGATCACCGTGCGTCATCAACCGGCCGTTGATCCGGTCTGGGCGGCGAAGACGGTCGATCTGGTCCGGCGGACGCGCGATCATGCGGACATCCGGATCGGCTCGTCGGTGCGCGGCTCGATCGACATGTGCGCGGTGGCGACGGCCCTCGCCGAGGTCCGTGATGCTTCGATCGAGGATCGAACGGTCTCGCTCGACGCAGCACTCGTCTCGCTGTCCGGTCGGATTCGCGTGCGCGAGGGGATCAATCGCGATGCCGAGTCGATTATCACCGAGCTCTGGCACGATGTGTTCGAACCTGCCGATGGGGTCGAGGTGGACCCCGCAAAAAAAGTGGCCGCCCCGAGCGGGGCGACCCCGGTGGCCTAGAGCCCCCGCCGGTCGCGTCGGGCGAGGAAGCCGACGAGATCATCGAAGAGGCGCGTCGACGTTCGGTGTCGAGGCGGGAGTTCTCGGCGGACCCGACGTTCCAGGAGATCTCGCCGGAGCTCGGCGAACTGGACGAGTCGGCGATCGCCGAGGCGATGGCGGTCGACGCGGACGACATGCTCTCGCTCCTGGCCGAACTGACTCGCGCCACCGACGCCGGATTGCGGGAACTGGCCCGAGCGCTCGCCTCCCGACTGTTCCTCGACCTCGCACGTCAGGAGCCGGCGGACGCCCCGGGGATCGGCAAGGTCGTGACCCTGCCCTACCGGCCGGACCGTGGCGATCTCGATCTGGACGCCAGCCTCGACGCGCTCGTGCATGCTCGGGCCGAGCAGCGTGCGATCGACGCCGACGAGCTGTTGGTCCGAGGCTGGGCGAAGCCATCCACGTCGTGGTGCCTGGTCGTCGATCGGAGCGGGTCGATGCACGGTGCGCCGCTGGCGACCGCCGCGCTCGCTGCCGCAGCGGTCGCGGCACGCGCCGAAGGGGAGTATGCGGTGCTGTCGTTCGGCCGAGACGTCGTGGCGCCGAAGGCGATCTGGGAGACCCGGTCCGACGAGGACGTGATCGATCGTGTGCTGTCACTGCGCGGCCACGGGACCACCGACGTCGCCGGAGCGCTCCGTGCGGCCGGGGCGCAGCTCCGTGCCTCGTCGTCGCCGCGTCGGGTCGCGATCTTGCTCTCTGATTGTCGAGCGACCGAACCCGGGGATGTCGTCGCGGCCGCACGTGGCCTCGACGAGTTGATCATCATCGCGCCTGACGGAGACAGTGCCGAGGCGACCGAATTGGCGGAGGCGGTCGGGGCGCGGTGGACGACGGTCGACGGCCCGTCCACGATCGTGGCCGCGATCGCACGCGTGCTCGAGCGCTGATCAGTTGCAGACCGCGCTGCGGTCCGGGACGATGCCGACCGTGTTCTCCTCGACCTCGATCGTCGGGAGCGCGGTCGTGGTCGATGTCGTGGTCGATGTCGTGGTCGATGCCGTGGTCGTGCGGCCTGATGTCGTGGTGCCCGACGTCGTGGTGCCCGATGTCGTTGGGGCGTCGTCCTGCGAGGGGTCCGTCGTCGTGCTCTGGCGGGTAGGCGCGATCGAGGTGGAGGCGAACACCTGATCAGGGGCTTCGGCGAGCATCGCCTCCCCACGGAACACCGACAGGATCGCCTGCATGTTCTCACCGCCGATGCGAGGGCGCTCGACGCTGGCGCCGCTCGACGTCGTCTCCGAGGATGACTCGATGCGGTAGGTGGTGATGTCAGCGGGGTCGAGGCGGCGCAGCGTGTTCGCGAACTCGAGCATTCGCCGCACGGTGAGCCCGGTGTCGGTCACCAGGTATTCGCGATTCGTGGTGATCAGCGCTGATGCGACATCAGGCGAATAGAGACCGTCGGCGATGACCTTGGCGACGACTCGCCGCAGGAAGTCCTGCTGGCGGGCGATGCGACCGAAGTCAGAGGTGTTGTCGTTGCGCCAGTTCCCGCTGCCGGGCGGGTCCTCGTACTCGTAGTGGCGCGACCGGACGTACGCCAGTGCCTCGTCGCCGTCGAGCGAGACGCACCCCGTCTCGGGCACGGCCAGGCCGCTGCGTGTGTCGCGGGCCGGGTACTGGAACGGCACCTTCACCCCGTGGACGGCGTTGACGAGCTGACGGAATGCGCAGAAATCGACCTGCACGTAGTGGTCGATCGGTACGCCGAAGTTGGCATCGATGACCTCGATCATCTTGGCCGGGTTGTCGCTCTCGTACGCAGAGTTGATGCGGTTCTTGCGTCCCCTGATGTCGACGTAGAGGTCGCGTGGGAAGGAGAGCACGGCCAGCTGGTTCGTCTCGGGATTGGCTCGCCACACCATGATCGTGTCGCTGCGCTCACCCAGGTCGGTGCGGTCGGCCGTCGCGACCTGGTTGCTGCATCCTCCGTTGTCGGCACCGACGATCAGGAAGTTGGCAGCATCGGGTTCCGCCAGGAAGATCGTGGTGGTCGGTGCCGCAGGATCGGCGACGTTCGTTGGGAGGGTCGTGCTCGCACCCGGTATGACGACGACGTCGGCGTCACCGATCGCAGCTGCCGATGCGGTGTCCGAGCGGTCGATCGTGACGAGCTTTCGTTGCGACAGCACCCACTGCCCGGTCGCCAACCCGGCCGCGGTCGCAAAGCACGTGATCGATGCGAGCAGGACGGCAATGAAGGTGAGACGTTGCGGCCAGGTGCGGCGCGGCTTGGCGGCGGTCATGTCGCCAGCAGCGTAGTGGGGCGGGTGCCTGGCCGGACCGCAGTGACGCCGGTCAATCCGGCCTGTTCCCGGGTCAGCCGAGGACGACGACCTGGGTGCCGATCGGTGCCCAATCCCACATGTATGCCGCGTCGGCGGGCGCCTGGCGAACACATCCGCCCGACAGGGCCTGACCGAGCTGGGCGAGCGACTGCAACGTGTCGCCGGTGTTGGTGTTGGTGGGGATCTCGTGGAATCCGATGTTGTCGCCATCCGGGCCCTTGGTGAACCGCACCATGAACCGCCAGCAGATCGCCGGGTTGTCGATGTTGCAGGTGAAGCTCGAACGTGAGAAGACACGGTACGCGCCGGGCAGCGGCTGATCGTAGGTTCGCCGGCCGGACACGAGATGGGTCTTGGACACCGAGCCGTTGCTCTCGACGGTCCACACCCGCATCTTCGACTTGGAGTAGACAACGCGGCGACCCGAGCCCGAGTTGGCAGGCAGCACCCACGACGGAACGGTCGTGGTCGTCGTGGTGGTGGTCGTGGTCGGGGGCGGCGGCAGCGTGTCGGTGACCTGGGCCTGGGTGCCACGGCTGGGCGTGACGCTGAACGGGGCGGCCGGCAGTTCGACGACGAGCGGCGGGGGGGTGGTCGTCGTGGTCGTCGGGGGTGTGGTCGTCGTGGTCGTCGATGTCGAACTCTCGTCGGGCGTCGTCGTGCTCGTCGTGGATCCATCACCCGCGTCCTGAGCCGCCGTCGTTCCCGACAGTGCGGTGACGGTGAGCGTGGCCGTCGCCACGGAGAGTGTCACGATTTTGCCCAACTTCAATCGCATCGGGGGAAGGCTAACGGGGTTTGAAGCCCGAGTCGAGTGCACCCTGGCGCATTTTCCCTGGTTCCGAGCGAGCGGGCTCAACCCAGATTGGACAACGCAGCCGTCGCGGCCACCAGATCGGCCTCGGCTTTGGCCAGCATCGAGCGGGTGTCCGCAACGATCTCGGGCCGTGCGTTGGCCAGAAATCCGTCGTTGCCGAGTCGACCGTGGAAGCCGGCGATCTGCTTCGTCTTGCCGTCGACGATCTTTTGGAGTCGGTCGCGTTCCTGGTCGAGGTCGATGTCGTCGACCAATCCGGACAGCAGGATCTCGTTGCCTTCGAAGGTGATCGGGCTCACGACCGCAGGGCGATCGGCATCGATCGCCACCACCTCGCCGATCCCGGCGAGCACCTCGATCACGCCGTCGGTGCTGCCGATCAACTCGCGTGTGTCACTCGGTGCGTGGACCGTGATCCGCCGCTTCGGCGCCACGCTCTGGGCACCCCGCACCGCACGGATCAGCCCGATCAGCTGGTCGGCCCGCTGCCAGCGGGCGATCGTGTCGGCATCGTCGAGCACCGGGTCGAGGCGCGGCCAGGCCGCGCCGGCGAGCAGGGTCGAGGCGGGGAGGTCGATGCCGGCCACGTCGCCGCACCGTGCGACGCCCACGTGGGGCCAGAGTGACTCGGTCACGAATGGGCAGACCGGGTGCATGATCCGCAGCACGGCGTCGAGGACACAGACGAGCACGGCCTGCTGTTCGTCGTCGTCGTCGATCGTCGGTTTGACCATTTCGAGATAGCGGTCGCAGACGTCGTGCCAGACGAAGTCGTACAGCGTGTCCGCGAATGCGTTGAACTGATAGCCGGCGACCGCGGTGTCGAGCCGCGCGACGGTGCGCGCCAGGCGAGCGACGATCCAACGATCGGGAAACGGTCGGGTGGCGATCTCGACCGGCGCTGCGGGCGCCGTCGACGGATCGACGCGTTTCAGCGCGAACCGGGTCGCGTTCCACAGCTTGTTCGCAAAGTTGCGGCCGAGATCGAACTTCGCCGACGAGTTCCGAGCGAGCGGCATCTCGTCGGTCGGTGTGGCCGCTCCGGAGGCCGCCCCGTAGGCGCTGACCATCTGTTTGGTCGGGTCGGTGGGCGAGGTCTGGATCGGTGCAGCCACCGTGTGACCTGACGGGAGCGTGATGAATTGCGGGGTGAACGCTTCGCCGGTGTGCGGGCAGATCAGGTCGACCGGCATCCGGACGTCCTGGGTGTCGGTCGTCATCTGGACGAGCGTGAAGCGCATCGCGTCGGCGCCGTGGCCGTGGATGATGTCGCGCGGGTCGACGCCGTTGCCGAGCGTCTTCGACATCTTCTGGCCGTGGCCATCCTGGATCATCGCGTGGATGAAGACGTCAAAAAACGGGAGCTGGCCATCGAGGAAGTAGCGGTTGAACATCACCATCCGACTCACCCAGAGGGTGATGATCTCGCGCGCGGTGGTGAGCAGTGACGTCGGGTTGAACGCGTCGAGCAGACCGACGGTGTCGGGAAAGTCGTCGGGCCAGGGCCAGCCCATCGTCGACATCGGCCACAGAGCGGAGGAGAACCACGTGTCGAGCACGTCGGGGTCACGGGTGAACCCGTCCGCCTCCAGGGCGGCGACCAGCGCCCGCTCGTCCATCGAATCGTCGCTGCGGTCGGCGCGGCGAAGCGTCGAAGCCGGCGGGACGCAGACGGCCTCCTCGGCCTCGGTCTCGGTGGTACGACGGATCACGTGGGCGGCGCCGGCCGCAACCCAGACCGAGTCGACCGGGATCGCGACGTCGACGTCGGCTTCCTGTGCATCGACCGGGGCATCCGCGATCGAGACCGTCCGGACCCAGACCGGGATCTGATGCCCCCACCAGAGCTGGCGGCTCACGCACCAGTCGCGGATGCCCTCGTGCCACGCGTGGTACGTGCGGGCGTAGCGCTCGGGGTAGATGTGCAACTCGCCGTCACCGGGCGCGTCGGAGCGCGCCGACACGTCATCGGGCAGTGGCGGTGCCTGGTCGGTCGCCTGTGCCCGCAACGCCGTGCCGCGCAGCCGCTCGTCGGTGACCGCGACGTACCACTGGTCGCTCAGCCACGGTTCGATCGGCACGTGGCTGCGGTACGAGTGGCCGACCGAATGTGAGTACGGACGGGTGTCCTCGAGGAGACCGTGCTCGTCGAACCAGGCCACGATCGCGGTCCGCGCGTCTTCACGTGACAGGCCGATCAGAGGTCTGGCCTCGTCGGACACGTCGTTCCAGCCGTACTGGTCGGTGATCGATGCGTCAGGACCCATGATGTTGATCACATCGAGATCGTGCCGGACCCCGATCTCCCAGTCGTTCGGGTCATGGGCGGGGGTCACCTTGAGGAAGCCGGAGGCGAACTGGGCCTTGATCTCGGAGCTGTCGGGATCGGCCATCACGACGTAGTCGTCGGCGACGATCGGGATCTCGCGCCCGACGATCGGCAGGATCACGGTCTTGCCGACGACCTCGGCGGCGCGTGGATCGTTCGGATTGACGGCGACCGCCGTGTCACCCAGCATGGTTTCGGGCCGGGTCGTCGCGACCGTGACGTGACCGGAACCGTCGGCGAGCGGATACTGCAGGTACCACATGTGACCGTCGACGTTCTCGTTCTCGACCTCGTCGTCGGAGAGCGCGGTGCGCGTCGCCGGATCCCAGTTGACGAGTCGCTTGCCGCGATAGACGAGGCCGTCTCGGAAGAGGACGAAGAACGCGTGCCGCACCGCCGTCGCGCACATCTCGTCCATCGTGAACCGGGTTCGCTCGAAGTCGCACGACGCACCCATCGCGACGAGCTGTTCGATGATGACCCGCTCGTACTCGTCCTTCCACTCCTGGGTCTTGCGGACGAACGCGTCGCGACCCATGTCGAGGCGCTTGATGCCGTCGGCCAGCAGGCGCTTCTCGACGACGGTCTGCGTCGCGATTCCTGCGTGGTCGGTGCCGGGCATCCACAGCGTGGCGTCACCACGCATGCGGTGGTAACGGATGAGCACGTCCTGGAGCGTGTTGTTGAGTGCGTGTCCGAGGTGGAGCGCCGCAGTCACGTTGGGCGGCGGGATGACGATCGAGTAGGTGTCGCGACCGTCTGTCGGCGCCACGGCGTGGAACACGTCCGAGTCGGCCCACGCCGCCTGGACGGCGGGCTCGGCGTCGGCGGGGGAGTAGGCCTTGGCCAACTCGGGAAGTGGTTCGTTCGCACTCATTCGGGCGCTCAGGTTAGTGGTCCGTCCCGGCGAACTCCGTTGGCGATACGGGCGCGATCGAGTGGTCTATTTCAGGAACTTGCTGGTGGTGTTGTCGGCCAGGATCTTGCCGCCGGTCTGGCAGGTGGCGCAGTAGTTGACCGTGTAGCCGCTGTATTCGACGGCTCGGATGTCGGTGCCGCAGGCCGGGCAGGCATCGCCCGTTCGGTTGTGGACAGCACTCGGCCGCTCCTTCGACGAACTCATCGAGTCGCGCTCGCGCTCCGCAGCGAGGCCCTCATCGACCGTTTCGTGGATGGCGTGAACGATCGCGCTGGCGCCGACGAGGCCGAGCTTTCCGGTCATGGCGAACGGGCTGATCTTCGCTCGGTGACAGATCTCGTTGGCGAGCCGCCGGCCGATGCCTGCGAGCGAGCGTTGATCGCGAAGGAAGCCGTGGACG
Source organism: Ilumatobacteraceae bacterium (assembly GCA_039921745.1). GTDB lineage: Bacteria > Actinomycetota > Acidimicrobiia > Acidimicrobiales > Ilumatobacteraceae > Ilumatobacter. The sequence goes on from JBDSBE010000081.1 coordinate 44,295, forward strand.
CGTTGGTTCTTCCGGGCGAACAGCTCGACCATCTGCTCCGGCGTCACGGTGTCGGCCTCCGGGCCGAGCTTGTCGAGCGGCGGCGACGTGAGCCCGGCTGCAGGGTCGAGGCACCAGACGCCCGCTCGCCGCTCGGTACCGGCTTCGGTGAGCAGCAGCGCCGGACCTTCTGCGAACACGAACCGCGCCTGGCCGCCGCGCGGTTTGGCCGCCTGCTTCTCGTCGACCTGCAAGCGCCCGCCCTGCATGAGATGGACTGCGAACTGCACCGACTCGAACTCGAGGATGATGAACTTGCCGCGTCGGCTGACATGCAGGAGCGGCTCGCCGTAGGCGCCGTCGGGGGCGGGGACGGCAGTGCGCAGCGCAGTGAATTTGATCGGGACGAATCGAGTGAGCACTCGACCTGCGAAGTCGGCCGCGAGACGGTCGGCGTGGACCTGGACCTCGGGCAGCTCAGGCATCTACTCGTACCTGGTGCGCTCGCGGACGGCGGAGAAGACCTGGTCGAGTGCGCCGAACACCGGTTGGGCGCCCATGAGCGCCTGCTGATCGCCGGTCAGTCGGATCCTGCCGTTGATGAAGGCGTCCTGGGCGTTCGTCGCCCCCGTTGCCACACCGACCGCGGTCTCCCAATCCTGCTCCATCGTCACGTCCTCGGGGTCGGCTGCCCCTGCGCCGAACGCCGCCGTCCCGTCTGCGATCTGGAGGTGGTAGGTCACATCGCCCTCCGGGCCGTCGGTGACCGTCTGGGTGACACCGATCGAGTGCTCGGCGGCGAGGTCCGCGAGCGTTTCACTCTCGGCCACTTCTCTCGTCAGCTCACGGATCCAGGCCAGACTCAGGTATCGGACCGTGCCGTCGCGACCGTCGTGGCCCGTTCCTGTCTCACTCATCGTGCACGTAGTCTGCCCGATTGTGTCCGTGTCGCCCACCGACGAGTTTCCCCATCCGGGCGCAGCGATCGAGGAATGGGTGTTCGCAGCCTGGACGCCGGACGCCAGGATCGGTGTTGTCTCGGGTCATCGGCTCCTGGGCGCCACGGCGTGGTACTGGTCGGCGGTGGTGGTGGACGGGCGTCCGCTCCTGCACCTCACCGAGTGGGAGGTGCGGGTGCGCGCCGACCCCTTCGTCGTGAAGGCACCCGAGATGTGGGCCGAGCACCACTGCGTCGCACCGTTGCGTCAGTGGTCGATCGGCAACGAGGCGCACGCCGCGGCGCTCGAAGACAGCGAGGATGCACTCGGTCGGGCCTACGGCACGCCGACGCCGATGGCGTGCGATCTCGAGTGGTACGCGATCGGCGGCGCCGTGGCGATCGACGATGGCTTCGAGCAGGTCGGCGTGGTGCACGGGCTGATCGAGTTGCTCGGTCGCCCCGATATCGAACTGGTTGAGGTTCCTGCCCATCGCTGGCGTCGGTGGACGGTGAGCGATCACCTCGCTCCGGTCGAGCTGGCGCCGGTGGTTGCGCACACCGGTCTGCGGGCACCGTTCGCATTTCCGGACGGCGCCGTGAGCGACTGGGTGCTGATGCGCGACGGTTGGCGATCGCGGCGTCACTGATGCGCTTCGGTGTCCGCGCCGGGCCGCCACCCGGTGCGGACGCCGAGATCATCCGACGGGCTGCGGCCGTCGCCCCGAGGTGCGGCTGGGATCACCGTCAGGATCACCCTCGGGATCGCCGTCACCGAAATCGCCGCCATCCGGATCATTGCGGTCGTCGCGGTCGGCGTGGCCGTTGGGCTCGGACATCGGCGAACCGGTCGGGCGTGTGGCTCGACGCCGCATCCACATCCAGAGCGCGAGCGCCACGACCAGTGCGATGCCAAGGAACGGGAGCGTCGTGGCCAGGACGATGGCGATCCCGAAGCCGAACCTGGCGAAAGCATTCCAGCCTGTCCGCAGGGCCCGGCCGATCGACTCGTCCTCGAGCGGAGCCTGGTCGGGCACGGACGCAGTCGGAACCACCTCGATCGTGATCGTCGACAGCGCGACGAGATCGGCGATATTGCGCTGCTGCGCCTCGAGTTGTTCGAGGTCGGTGAGGCGGCGGGTGAGTTCGGCCTCCAACGTCACCAGCTCGTTGAGATTCTCGGTCCGGTCCATGAACGTTCGGACGTTGTCGACGCTGGCGCGCGCGTTGGCGATGCGGATGTCGAGGTTCACGAGCTGCTCGGTCACGTCCTGGGCGTTCTGGTTGATCGACTGCACCTCGCCGGTGTCGTCGAGCCCGGCCAGCAAACGATCGACTGCCTGTGGAGGCACCTTGACGACGAGGACGGCGAATCCTTCGTTGACGTCGTCGCCGCCGCCGTAGTCGACCTCCGACGAGGCGACGCCGCCGCCGAGTGTCGAGGCCGATGCCATCACCGAGGCCACGGTGCGTTGAATGTCGTCGCTGCTCACCACGACCCGCATCTCGATGATCACGTCGCGCCCGATCACCCCGATGTCGAACTTGCTGTCGAACCCGCTGTCGATCGGGAATCGCTCGGGGTTCTCCGCGCCCTCCCGGGCCGACTCCACGAACCCCGGCTCGTCCGCCCGTGTCGACTGGTCGCCGTACGAATCAGACATGTCGGCGGTCGCTTCGGCGGTTGCTTGGGTCGACTCGGCGGACGAGTCGTCGTCGTTGCCGCTACAGGCAGTCAGGGCGACGATGCCGGCGAGGCCGACGATCATCGCCGCCTGGCGCGGGCGTCCCCGCCGGGTCGCGGTCCGTCGGTCCAGCTCGGTGTCGTTGTTCCCCATGGGTGTTGGACGTGCCGCGAACCGACCCGGTTCCCGTGCCACACTCGATTGTTCCGAGCGACGCGACAGGACCATCGACGATGCAGTACGACCAGGACATCCTCGAAGCATTCGCCGAGTCGAAGAAGCCGAAGCCCGACCCGACGGTCGAAGTGTCGGTGGGCCTCGCGGTGCAGGACCGATCGAGCGGGTTCGTCGGCGATGTCGTGCGCTGGAACCACGAGGCGGTGACCCTTCGCGACCGCAAGCAGCATCTGCGTCACTTCACCTGGAAGCCGGGCGGCTTTCTCGTCGCCGGTCGACCGGTCACGCTGATCCGACCCGAACAGCAGCGAGTCGTCACCCAGCAGGTCACGGCGTCGGGATCACGTGCCGGCGATCCAGCTCGCGCGCGGGTGGCGAGGGCGAGCCGGATCTGGGTCGAGGGCAAACACGATGCGGAACTCCTCGAACACGTGTGGGGTGACGATCTGCGAGATCTCGGCATCGTCGTGGAACCGCTCCACGGGGCGGACGACCTCCAGGCCGCCGTCGCTGACTTCCGACCCGGCGACGGTCGTCGCCTGGGCGTACTGCTGGATCACCTGGTCGACGGTTCGAAGGAATCACGAATCGCGTCGACGGTGACCGACCCATCGGTCCTGATCACCGGTCACCCATTCGTCGACGTGTGGGCAGGTATACGACCCAAGGTCGTCGGTCTCGATGCGTGGCCCGATGTGCCGAGAGGGCAGCCGTGGAAGGAAGGCCTCTGTCTCGCACTCGGGGTGCCGGTCGAGGGGTTCTGGCCCCGGTTGCGCAACCAGGTCAGGTCGTATGCCGATCTCGAACCCCAACTCGTCGGTGCTGTCGAGCGGCTGATCGACTTCGTTGTTCTCGCGTGAGCCATCACCCGATGGGGTGAAGAATGGGTGATGTGTCGCTGACCGGGTAGTGCTCTGCGTCGCTCGCATCCCGCCGGCGTCGAATGAAAGGACTGTCATGCTGGCAATCAATTGGGGCGACGGGCTCCAGAACGCGTGGAACGACACGGTGCGATTCATCCCGCAGCTGCTGCTGTTCCTCGTGATTCTCCTCGTCGGCTATCTGATCGTCAAGGTGATCGCTCGCGTCGCCGACGAACTGCTCGAACGACTCGGCTTCGATCGCGCGATCGAGCGCAGCGGGTTCCGCCAACGGTTGAAGGGTTCGAACGTCGAGCCGAGTGACATCGTGTCGAAGATCATCTTCTGGGCGCTGTTCCTGCTCGTGCTGCAGGTCGCGTTCGGCGTGTTCGGCGACAACCCCGTGAGCGACATGCTCAACGATGTCATCGCCTATCTGCCGAACATCCTCGTCGCCGTGATCATCCTGATCATCGCGTTCGCGATTGCCGCTGCGGTCCGAGAGGTCATCGACGCATCGATCGGCGGGCTGTCGTACGGCACCGCAGTCGCAAACGGCGCTGCGGTCGCAATCTCGATCGTGGGCGTGTTCGCTGCGCTCGATCAGCTCCGCATCGCACCGGCCATCGTGCAGGGGCTGTTCTACGCCGCGCTCGCGATCATCGTCGGCGTGACCGTGGTCGCCGTCGGCGGCGGTGGTATCCGACCGATGCAGTCGCGCTGGGAGAACGCACTCGGCAAGATGGACACGGAGGCCGAGCGGATCCGTTCGGAGTCGAAGGGCGCCAAGGAGCGCATTGCGGAGCGCGCCGATCAGCAGCTCGGCACCGACGTCTCGGCTGACACCGAAACGTTCTGACCGGTTCGGAACGGCGTTCCGGGCACCGTCCGGGCCGTCGACCGGTCTTTCTCAAGGATCCCCCACGCGTCGCGTGGGGGATCCTCGCGTGTCAGCCGATCCGTTCGTCGCTGGGGTCGACCGTCGTGATCGCGTGGCCCCCGTGCATCAGCGTCACGGGTCCGTCTTCGGAGACGACGATCACGACCGCGTTGGCGTCGTCGTGTGAGTACCGCAGCGCCGACGTGTGGCGCATGCCGGTCATCGGTTCGATCAGGTTGGCCGCCGCAGACGATGGCGCGAGCCGGATGCCGATCGCGACGAGCGTGGCGTCCGTGTCGAAGATCGAGGCGCCGTCGGTCTGGGAGAGTGCGTGCGCGAGGGCGGCCTCCTCGCCGACCCGGTCGAGCCTGAGCCGGGGTGCGTTGTGGACGAGGGCTTCCGTTCGTCCCGCCGGCATCGGACGGTCTGCGGGACGCCAGATCAGCGTGGCGCCGATCCGTCGCCCACCGAGTTCGTGGATCGCGAACCGGAGCAGGGGTCGGACGCCGTCGACCGGCAGGTTGGGCGCGACATCGGCCAGACGGGCGATCCAGGCGTCGATCGGCGCATCGTGGTGCCAGTCGATGCCGTTCCAGCGCACGACGCCCGATGGGCCGAAGACGCGTACCTGGCCGCTGGGATGACGCTGGATGATGAGGCCGCCCACGGTTGACTGGAGACCGACGAGGTCGTACTCATCAGCCATGTTGCGCCCGAAGCACGCGAGGTGGGAGATCGTGTCGCCGGTCCTCACAGCGAAACTGCCGATCCCGTCCGCGAACCGACGTGCGAACTGCACGTCGAGATCGTTCACCGGGATCACGTCGACCGACCCGCTGGCGGCGGCGCGTTCGACGTCGAACACGAACGTCGCCGGAGGCATGATCACCCCGTAGGTCGGTACCCGACCCTCGTGGAGCTGCGGCCGCAGTGCGTACGCAAGCTCCACGAGTGCGCCGATCGGGTCCGGCGCACCGTCGAGCGCAGGTACCCGCTCGTCGGCGAGCTCGTCGGTGAGACGTTGGAGCCGACCCGGCAGGACCGGGAACTCGTGGCCTCGATGCAGGTGACTCACGCTTCGACTGTAGGGCGTGGCCGTCAGTGGGATGATTCGACCGAGAACAGGTCGCCGGGTTGGCACTCGAGCACATCGCAGATCGAGGTGAGCGTGGAGAACCGGATTGCCCGGGCGCCGTCGTTCTTGAGCACCGACAGATTCACGACGGTGATGCCGACCGCATCGGCGAGTTCGATCAACGTGATGCCGCGGGCCTCGATCAACTCGTCGAGACGGCAGTGGACGCGATGGACCTCCTCGGGCGGCATCAGATCGTGCCGTCGACGTCGTCGCTCATCCCGAGACCGGCGGGCGACGCGACGATCGCGAGCGCCCCGATTCCGGCGGCCTGCAGCGCCGCAGCACGTCGACGAATTGTGCCAGGCACAATTCGTCGGTGTCACCGGGCTGCGGCGACGTGGACCTCGAGCTTGTCGATCGCCATTTCCCAGCCCATCGCTCCGGGTGAGCCCGCCGGCACGCCGACGTGCTGCATGACCATGGTCGTGCGGCCGTGCCCCTCGGTCAGTTCGACGTTGACGGTCGTCTCGGTCGGGTGACCTTCTGGCATGCCGATCTCTGCGGCGGTCTTGGCGTTGCCGTCGGCGTCGGCCAACGACTCGGTGTAGACGAGATGTTCGTTCTCGACGATCGTTCGGAACTCGCCCGTGAACCACATTTCCATGGGGCCTTTCGGTGTGTCCATCTTCATCCCGACGAAACGGCGGCCCCCGACTCGAACGTCGAATTCCTCAGCCGACACGTCGGCGCCCACCGGGCCGTACCACGACGAGAACTGCTCGGGGTCGCTCCACATCTCCCAGATCAGCCCGGCGGGTGCGTCGAACGTCCGAGTGATCTCGACCCATCGCGGGGCGGTGGTGTCGTCGGCCTGGCGCTGTTCGTCGCGCTGTTCGTCGCGCTGTTCGTCTCGCTGCTCGTCGCGCTGGTTGTCGCTGTTCGTCATGTCGTCTCCGTCTCGGTGTCACCGGGATGGTCGTGCACGCGGCACAAGCCGGCGCGGTCGACATCGACCCCGGTGATCCGAACCGTAGTCCCGCGCTCGGCGCATCGTTCGAAATTGCTCTGGCGAGGCCGGTCGTCAGGCGCCCTGCTGTCGTCGATGACGTCCGGGCACGGGCGGTCTGCCGCATGTCGGACCAGCCGATGGCCGTATCCGCTGGGCGATCAGGATGTGTCGGATCGTCACTGGGTCACATCCGCAGGTGGCAGAGTGCGTGGATATGGGTCGGCGGGAGGGGTCGGCGGGGAGCGGTGCGAGCACGACGGAAACTGACATCGACCAGGCCGACGGCGTCTCATACTGTCGAGTCGTGGCTCACGATCTCGACCGATGCAGACGCGACGTCGGAGGTCGTTCGCCGGAGTTCGTCCCGGTACGACGTGAAGCACCCAGCCCGCGTTGGCTGGTTCCCGGACTCGTCCGACAACCGGCATGCTGCTCCGTTCGGGCCGGCGTGGTCCTGTTCATGACCGGCTCGATCGCCAACGACGACGATCACGATTTCACTGCGATCGAGCCCGGTGCGACGGCGCACCTCGACGCGCTGCGCCCTCGGTTCCCGAACGCGTCTCGTCAACCGGGGTCCGGTGGGCGATGGGGGAGTTCTCCGGCCTGGTTCTCCTGTCCGGACGGCGCGGTCTTGACCGTCTCGATCGACAGGGACTGCGGTCACCATGTGGGGGTGATCCAGCCCCTCCCGACTGCGACCTCGACTCACTCTGCTCTCGGTTCCCGAGCGCGTTCGTCAACCCACGTCGACCAATCGCTGACGGTCGGGGCCGCCCGCCGTCGTGTTCTCGTCCGGCGAACGCGATTCGTGGCATGATTGACTCGCCCGACGACGGCGATCACGGTCGGGCGGCGATCGAGCCCCGTGCGACGAACCGCCTCGACGCGCTGTGCCTCGATGCCAGTGAACCGAGTCGGCAGGCGAACTTCTGGGCGGTGGCGCTCGGGTGGGACATCGTCGAGTCCGACGGCGAGTGGGCGCTGACGCCGACCGACGGCACCCCGTTCGGCATCCTGTTCGAGCTGACCTCGGAGCAGCAGGTCGGTCAGAACAACATTCATCTCGACCTCACATCGACATCGCTCGAGGATCAGCGGGACCTGGTCGCCCGTCTGGTCGATCTCGGTGCCCGCCACGCCGATGTGGGGCAGAGCGTCGACGAGACGCACGTGGTGCTCGCCGACCCGGAGGGCAACGAGTTCTGCATCATCGGGCCGCACAACCAGTTCCTGGCTGGTTGCGGTCGGCTGGGAGCGATCAACGCCGATGGCACGCGCCATGCCGGGTTGTTCTGGAGTGCAGCGCTCGGCTGGCCACTCGTCTGGGACGAGAACGATCAAACGGCGATCCGGGCCCCGGACGGAACTGGGCCACTCATCACCTGGAGCGGACCGCCGCTGATGGCGAAGCGTGGCAAGAACCGGCTCCACCTCGACATCGCTCCGCCCCGACACAGCGATCAGCAGGCCGAGGCCGACCGTCTCGTCGAACTCGGAGCGACCAGGATCGACATCGGTCAGGGTGAGGTCAGCTGGGTGGTCATGGCCGATCCCGACGGCAACGAATTCTGCGTCGTGAGCCCGAACGCGCCGCCCGCTCGAACACACGCCGACGGTTCGGCGAATGCGTCAGACCGATCGGTGAAACCACGATGAACACTCTCGCGACGGACGGGCCCGGCCCACCTTGCCATCACTCGCGGTTGCCCGGTAGGTCCAGCGAAACAAGACGGCCGGTCCCTCACGACGGTCAATGTCACCGAACTCGCGTCCGAGCGCGGGTGGCCGCACCCGGATCGAACGTCAGGTGTCCGTCCGACCCAAGCGGAACGCTGTCTCGACCACGAGTCGCCCGGCCGTGTCCGGCGCAGCGCTCAGCGTCCTGCATTCGACCACGAGTCAATGGTGATGACACCGAGGCGACCTTGCCGTCCGTCTCGCTGATCTGTCGATGAGTTCGTCGTCGGTTGCTTCAGAGAGGTCGAGATCGATGCGATTGTGGTTGAGTTCGTGGTCGATGGCGGAGCGGATCGGCGACGAACGGGACGGAGTCCGGCGTATCGCCGGTCGATCGAGTCGGTCTCGCGCTCAGTTTCGAATTGGGCCGTCGCAAACCAAGGCTCAGGGTCGATCAGTGCTCGAGACCAAAGACGTGTCGCATGACGCCGCGTCGCTGCGCCGTCATGTCGCCACTGAGGGGTGGTGTCGTGGCCGTGGCAGCCGTCGTGGCGATTGAGACCGTGATGTCAGTGATGTCAGCGATGCGGTGATGTCAGTGATGCGGTGATGTCAGTGAGGTGAGTTGTACAGCGGGCCGTGTAGTCGAACGACAAACCGGGTCACGTGGGCGGCGTCGTCGACATGGATGGTGCCGCCCACGGCGCGCAGGATCATGCAGACGATTGCCAAGCCGAGACCCGATCCGCCGTCGTCGGAGGCGCGAGCCTCGTCGAGTCGGGTGAACGGGTCGAAGATCCGCTCACGATCCTCGGCGGGGATCGGATGGCCAGCGTTCTCGACCGATATCTCGATCCTGTCGTCGGCCCGGCGCAGCACGACGGTGACGACCGAAGCGGCATGACGATCGGCGTTGTCGAGCAAGTTCCTGACGACTTGGGTCGCGTCGTCAGGACCGATCGCCGCCGTCGCCGGTTCCAGGTCGACGACATTGTGGAGCCGAGTGGCGGTGCCGCCTCACTTCCTGGGTGATCAGTTCAGCGAGATCGCACGAGGCACGCTCGTCGACCGAATGCCGGCCGGTGAGCACCCGCAGGTCTCGGGCCAACCGCTCGAGTCGGCCCACCTCGACGAGCACGTCCTGCCCACACGCCGGCCAGTCGGTCGCCGCCGGATATGCGAGCGCGACCTCCATCTCGGTGCGGATCGCCGACAGCGGGCTCCTCAGTTCGTGCGAGGCGGAGGCGGCGAACAACTGCTGCTGGTCGGCGCTCGCCTCGAGCCGCCCCAAGAGACCATTGAGCGTCGCGCCGAGCCGGGAGATCTCGTGATCCGTGGTCGGAGGTGTCACACGGGCGGACAGATCGCCGGCCGAGATCGCCTCGACTTCGCGCCGCATCACCTCGACGCGCGCCTGATCCCGACAGCCCGACCGGCGAGAGCGGCGACCGGTCCGTGCTCAACTGCCGGCCTGATTCGAACTGACCTCCCGCCTCGGCCTCACCATTCGGTGTGGGGCCGAGTGCGATGTCGGCGGTCGTTCTGACCGAATGGTCCCGAGCCGTGTCGCGATTTTTCGCGCATGGCACTCAAAATCGCGACTCGGTTGGAACGAACTCGGGCGCTCACGCCCCGCTCGACGTTGTCTCAGAATAGTGCCTCGGCGACCCGCTTCGGGGGGTCGCCGTTGCACGGATCCGACCGGTTCGGTGGTCGTGCTCGTTCGGGGCGGGAGCAGGGTCGCCGATTCGGGCCGTCGTCTGCTCGCCACGGTGACCCGTCCGGCTTGGACCAGGTGACGACCCGTTCGTCATCCATGACGAGGTTCCAGCCGCCCTCGTGAACGAGATGATGATGGGCCTCGCAGACCGGGAGGAGGTTCGCCAAGACCGTCTTGCCGCCATGCGTCCACCAGACGATGTGATGCATCCGGCAGCTCGAGAACCCGACGCCGCACAGCGGGTGGGCGCAGGTCGAGTACATCGACGCGAGTTGGCGGCGCTGCGCCCGGCTCGCCGTTCGTTGGTCGGCGCACACCTGGTCGACGGTGCCATCGGGGTTGATGATCACGGCGGCGATCAGCGCTTCGCAGCACAGTCGCTGCACGGTGGAGACCGGGAGAGGCTGACCATCGACCGTCTCGCAGAGCGTGTCGGGGTGTCGGCCGTGGCAGGCGGACTCGTGGTCGACATGGATCACGATCTCGGGAACGCGTTGCCCGCCCGGCGTGCCGCTGATGGCGGCCATGACCGCGTCGACCCTCAGCTCGTCGAACGGTCGATCCCGGTTCGCCGGGTCCTGGCGGAGCGTGGCGAGGTGGGCGTCGACGACGGCGTGGAGCGACGCGTCTCGGAGGGGGTCGAGCGAGATCAGCGTCTGCTTCAGACCCGTCTCGCGATCGGTCCACCGCTTCATCTTCGATGCGCGGCGCTGTCGATCGAGTTCGTCGGCGTCGCTGTTCGGACGGTGCATCTCCCGGATTCGGTCGATCACGGCCTTGGTCGTTCGTTCGAACAGCGCCACGGGCTTGTTCGCAGCGTCGTCGACCAGATCGTCGACGATCAGATGCAGGTCGGAGCGCTCCTCGTCGGTCAGATCCCTCGTCAGGTTCGCCAGCACGTCGACATGTCCCGCCGTGCAGGCACCAGAAGCCAGTGCGTCGTCGAACTGGGGCAGGTCGGTGCACACACGATCGCGGCCGCCGGTCGCCTTGGCGTCCCTCCCGCTCAACCGCCCGTCGTCGATCAGGGCATGGGCGCCGGTGTCACCCGCTCCGCCGGCGGCGAGCTGATTCGAGCGTCGGTTGATCCGAACGTCGACGTAGTCGGCGAAGGCGCGCAGCGTGGACGAGCACTTGGCGATGTCGCCCAGCTCTGACCCCGACGCGACATCAGGATCGCTCGCCAGCAGCGTCCGGACTGCTTGGAGAACCCCCGAATCGTTCACGTCATCATCGTTGCAGAAGGGTGCCACACAGTTCCCGCAACGGTCGCGATGCTCGCCCCCGTGGTGACCAGTGGGCGTGTCGGGATCGCGGCCGACCGTCGTCAAACGCAGAACTCGACGCGGCGGACGGCGGGATCGCGCTCAGCCGTGACGCGGACGAGCCCGGGCACTCGGCCCGGGCTCGTTCGGCGTGATGGACGCGACGGATCAGACGAAGGCGCTGGCGAATACCAGGCTGACGATCGTCATGACCTTCAGCAGGATGTTCATCGCCGGGCCGCTGGTGTCCTTGAACGGGTCACCGACGGTGTCACCGACGACCGCTGCCTTGTGCGGCTCGCTGCCCTTGCCGCCGTGTGCGCCGGCCTCGATGTACTTCTTGGCGTTGTCCCAGGCGCCGCCGGCGTTGGCCATGAAGATCGCCAGCGCGAAGCCGGTGACGAGCGCACCGGCGAGGAGGCCGCCGAGCGCGTCGACGCTGATGAAACCGACGATCAGTGGTGCCAGCACGGCGAGCGCGCCCGGAACCACCATCTCCTTGAGAGATGCCTCGGTCGAGATCGCGACACAGCGCGCCGAGTCGGGGATCACGCCCGGAAGGCCCTCACGGAGACCGGGGATCTCGCGGAACTGGCGGCGGACCTCCTCGATCATCTGATGGGCGGCGCGGCCGACCGCATCGATCGTGAGCGCTGCGAACAGGAACGGAAGTGCAGCTCCGATGAACAGGCCGATGAACACGTCGACCTGGCCGATGTCGAGGTTGAGCGCCTTCGTCGGGTCGGCGTCGCGGATCGCGAACTCGAAGCTCTTGAACAGCGCGAGGGCCGTGAGCGCTGCCGAACCGACCGCGAAGCCCTTGGCGATCGCGGCGGTGGTGTTGCCGAGCGAGTCGAGGGCGTCGGTGACCTCGCGGACCGACGGGTCGAGCTCGGCCATCTCGGCAATGCCGCCGGCGTTGTCGGCGATCGGTCCGTAGGCATCGACCGAGACGACGATGCCGGTCGTGGCGAGCATGCCGATCGCGGCGACGGCGATGCCGTAGAGCCCGCCGAGGTCGCCGTTCTCGCCGAAGTCTCCGAACGCCTGCTGGCCGCCCCAGTAGGCGACACCGACGCCGACGAGGATGAGGATCACGGAGATCGCAACGGACTGCATGCCGTAGCTGATGCCCGAGAGCACGGTCGTGGCCGGGCCGGTCTCTGACTGCTGGGCGATCTTCTTGACCGGGCCGTATTGCTCGGACGTGTAGTACTCGGCCGACTTGCCCAGCGACCAACCGATGACCAGACCACCGATCACCGCCAGTGCGATACCCCACGGCTTCTCGGCATCGCCGAAGATCCAGTACGAACCGGCGAGCACGGCGACAGCCGTCAGGCCCATCGCGACGTTGGTTCCCATGTGCAGCGCTTTGCTGAGCGCGTGGGACTCGGTCGAGTCGCCGCCCTTGACGAGGAACGAACCGATGATCGAGGCGACCATGCCGGCGAACGCGACGAACATCGGGAACACGAGGAGCTCGATGATGCCGGTGTCACCCGCCTGGTCGGCGCCGAAGCTGAGCGCGAACGCGATCAACGAGATCGGGGCGATGATCGAGCCGGCGTACGACTCGAACAGGTCGGCACCCATTCCGGCGACGTCGCCGACGTTGTCGCCGACGTTGTCGGCGATCGTGGCGGGGTTCCGGGGGTCGTCTTCGGGGATCCCGGCTTCGACCTTGCCGACGAGGTCGGCTCCGACGTCGGCCGCTTTGGTGTAGATGCCGCCACCGACGCGTGAGAACAGCGCGATCGTCGAGGCGCCGAGGCCGTAGGCGGTGACGATCTCGAAGGCGCGGTCGACCTCCAGCAGTGTCACGAACACGATGTAGGTGAACATCAGGCCGAACAGTGCGAGGCCGGCGACGGAGAAGCCCATCACCGCGCCACCGCGGAACGCAACCGACAGGGCGTTGGCCGGACCGGATTTGGCGGCTTCGGTCGTGCGGGCGTTCGCCATCGTCGCGACGGTCATACCTGCGTACCCGGCGCCCGCCGACAAAACGGCACCGAGCAGGTACGTGACCGCAGCGAGCGGAGCGATGACGATCGCCAACAGCACCGCCATGGCGATCGCAAAGATGCCGACCCACTTGTACTCCGCCTGAAGGAACGCCCTCGCCCCCTTCTGGATCTCGGTCATCAGGAAGACCATGCGCTCGTCGCCGGGCGAGGCCGCCTTCACCAATGTGTAGTAGTAGCCGGCCAGTCCCAGCCCGGCGAGGGCTGAGAGCGCGGCGAGATAGGGAATTGCTTCCACGGTGTCGTGCCTCCTGAGGCGTCAATCCAAAGTCGCACCATGATGGTCGGTCCGACCGTCACTCACCAACCTGGTGTGGTACGGCGCAGCATGCTAGTGGTCAATCGAGGATTCTCCGACGGCGGACCGGATTGCTGTCGGGTATCGGTGGAAGCGATCGACCCGCGTTCGTACAGATGGTGCGCCACCCGGTTTCGGACCGATGTGACCGGCCCGAGTATCGTTGCGTCAATGGCATCGACCATTTCCAACGCGCGCAGCCGCGGTCCGGTCTCGGGCACCGCTGTCGGTCACGAGCCGGGTGGCGGCAAGCGCCGACCGTTTCTGCTCGACCTCTACTCCACGGCGGTCGGCAAGAAGTACGTCATGGCGATCACCGGCATCATGCTCATGGGCTTCGTGCTGGCCCACATGATCGGCAACCTCAAGATGTACCAGGGCGCGGCGGCGCTCGACCACTACGGCGAGTGGCTGCGCCACGGGCTCCTCTATCCGATCCTCCCGCACACG
>JBDSBE010000082.1:0-122951 GCA_039921745.1 Ilumatobacteraceae bacterium
TCGTCTTCGGCAATCGGGTGTTGCGACAGGACGGCCATGCCGAACTGACCGGGATAGAAGCCGAATCCGAACGCGTCGTTCGGTCCGCCCACACCACCGCTGTTGTCGAGATCGATGCCGGAGGGAATGCCAGTGTTCGACTCGGCGATGAACACGTACGGGTAATCGATCGGGCCGGCCCCGTTCTGCCCGACCGCCAGATAGTTGCTTCGGAACAGATCGATCGCCTCGCCGCCGGCGTCGTAATCGAACTCGTTGATGAGCACCACGTCGGGGCGGGTCCGCTGGATGACCTCGGCGACGTTCGCCGCCTGCCAACGTCGGGTCGATTCGACGGATGTGGTTGGATCGGTGCCGTCGTAGCGCTCTGACAGATTGTCAATCAGCTCGCCGGCCATCGTGCGATTGAGCGACGCGTTGAACGTGGCGAACCGAGCCACCGGTTTCGTGTGGCCTTGGCCACCGGCCGCTACCTCGGCGCTGAGCAGCCCGGGAATCAGGGCCCCGAGTGCCCCGAGCAGAATGCCGAATCGTCGGACTCGTCGTCGCATGGTCATGACTCCTCGCTAGTGTCGCGTGCGCCAGGTTCGGACCGCGAAAGCGAGACCCGCCCCAGCAGCCTCACTGGAATGTCTAGCGCATCGCGAGCAGCGCGATGTCACGACCCCTACCGGCCGTTCTTCGCTGGCGTCGTCGGTTCCAGTTGGTGCGGAAGACGTCGCCTCGCGGCCGATCGATCCGTGCGCGCCCAAGACGGGCGGCAGAACTTGCTCATCTCGTCGCCTCCAAGGCGTCGGGTCCGTCTCCCAATCGTGGTAAGCGACGATTCTCAGTTGAGGCTCGGCGACGTCCGCATGACGATCCCAACTGCTCACTGTGATAGCGCTCAGCCTCGCCAACGGCGACGGCAACTTCCGGAGTGTAGGCATCGCCACGCGGGCCAATGAGGCCGTTGATGACAATCGGCCCTGAGTGCGCCCAGAACCGGTCACGCAGGTCCATGGCGAACTGAACGGACCGCTGATTCGCATCTCGGAGCTCGATTTGGCTTTGACCGACAGCGTCGGAGAAGTGCCTCTGCGCTCGCCACCTCTGGGTGTCGAGAACGAAGCCGGGCCCCGTGTACCGAGCGAGAGCGAGGAAGCCCTCCATGTACCGGGCCAACGCATTACGTCCGGTCTCGTCGTACAACAGCATGTGGGCGGCGAACTCGGGGATCTCGATGCCGTGGTTGATGATCAGGTCGGTCTCGAGGCCGCGTCGTAGAGAAAGAGGCCCCACGAACGCGTTCAGGCCGATTGGTTGGTTGCTGTTCGTTGGGCGAGGAAGGCGTAGCCGTACACCTCGAACGAGCGGGCGTTCGCTTCGCCGGTGGCGTCGGCGAACGTGTCGACCGCCGGTCCAATGGTGACGTGTTCGAACCCGGAGTCTTCGAGCATCCGTTGCCAGCCCGCACGGGGCAGCCCTCCGGCGATTCAACCGGTCCACAGATCGACATCGCGTACCGCCTCGATCGGGACGGGACGACCGTTGGCGATGTCGGCGAATTGCAGCGTGCCGCCGGGACGCAGGACGCGGAAGATTTCGGCGAAGACGGCTTGCTTGTCGGCGCACAGGTTGATGACACCGTTGGAGATGACAACGTCTGCCCATGCGTCATCGACGGGCATGGCCTCTGCGAGCCCCTCGCGGAACTCGACGTGATCGAACCCGAGATGTGCGGCCGTGTCGCGCGATTTGGTCAGCATCTCAGGTGTCATGTCGATGCCGATGACGCGTCCGGTGGGTCCGACGTGTGTCGCGGCGATGAAGGAGTCGAACCCCGCGCCAGAGCCGACGTCGACGACCTTGGCGCCTTCTTCGATGCGCTGCAGGGAGAACGGGTTGCCGACCCCGGCAAAGGACTCCACAGCGCGGTCAGGGAGGTCGTCGACGATGGCGTTGTCGTAGCCGAGCCGGTTCGCGAGAAGGCGACCAGTGTGGAAGTGATGTGGGCCGTGTGGATCGATCGCGACATCGCGATACTTCTCCCGCACTTGCGTACGCAGCTTGTCCACATCGACCAGCAGTTCGTTCGACATGATCGACCTCCCATCCTGGCGGGCCATGCCCCCGAATCGTCCCCTGTTCCCACAAGTACACCTCGAAGATCGCGATGGCAACAGAATTTCACTCGAACGACTCGACGTGGACAGAAGCGATCAGAGTGGTTCCATGCGATCAGTCGATCGTGGGCGGTTTTTCTGGGTTGCAGCTGGCTCCGCTCGCGGGCCGTTGACCGAGATCGGCGCGCTTCGGACGTCAGTAGTTGAACACCAGGGCGCCGCCGGTGGTGTATTCGAACACGGGGGGACACCGGCGACTTTGGAGCTTGCGATCCACTCGGCGTCGTGCATGCTGCGGACCAGGCTCAGACACCCCAGGTCGTCGCGGTCGATGGCGTCGGACGAAAACCGGCCCGGCGGTCCGACGCGCCGCACAACACCCGCCGAGCGTCACACACCCACCCGCACACCCCAAACCCGGTTCAACACGCCCCCGACACGACTCGAGCCCACCCGGCGCCACCCCCGAGCACGGCGACACCGACCACCCGCCCCCACCATCAAGGCGGTATCTCGTCGCCATCTCGGACTTGCGGGTGCCGTCAGGCGACTCCGTTGTCCTGCGTGGGTTGGTCGTCGAGTGCCATCGTGAGAGCGGCGACGAATCCTGCCGGGTTCTCGATGTGTGGAGCGTGGGCTGCGTCGTCGATCGCGTGGAGTGGCCACCGGTGGTTCTTGGCCGCTGCCTGTCCGATCGAGAGCGGGACCATGCGGTCGTGGCGGCCCCACATCAGCGAGACCGGAATATCGATGCGGGCAAGGTCGGTGGCAGCGATCGGCTTCGTCTGGTCGGCGACGAGCCGACTCATTGTCCGCTTCACATGGCGGTGACCGGCTTGGGCGCGGGTGTAGGCGTCGAAGGCCTGATACCACTCGGAGTCCCGTCGGCGGGTGGCGTCCACGTCGAGGAGGGCGAAGCGGTCGAAGCGATCGGCGTTGCGAGGCGTCGGTCGGATGGCGGAGCGGATCGCGGCGTAGCGCAATTGCCATGGCATGCGGTATGGGCCCACGCCGGGTGCGCCGTAGATGACCAGGCGTCCGAGCTGCTCTGAACGTCGGGAGGCGTAGCGGGTCGCCATGGTTCCGAACAGCGAATGCGCGCCCAGCCGGAGGCGTCGGGGACACTGAACAACCTCGCGGGATTGCTGCGCAGACTCGGACGGCTCGACGAGGCAGAGCAGACCGCGAAACAGGCGATCAGGGCGGCCCCGGGAGATTCGCATCCGTGGTTGACGTTGGCGAGGGTGTTGATCGAGGTCGGCGACGTCCACGAGGCGCTGCAGGCTCACGCCGGCGGGGTGGCGTCGTCCTCGCGATGTCGTCGGCCGCGAGGAGGTGCTGCGGTCGTTGGCGATGCTCGGACATCGTGAGGAGGCGGCGGAACTCTGGGGACAGTGGCTCCAGGAGTGTCCGGACGATCCGATCGCGTTGCACCACCATGCCGCCTGCGTCGGTCGCCCGCCGCCGACGCGTACGTGGAGAACATGTTCGACTCGTTCGCGTCCTCGTTCGATGCCACGTTGGCCAAGCTCGGGTACCGGAGCTCATCGTGGATGCGCTCGAGGAGAGGTTGGGCCTGGAGACCGATTGGAGAACCGCGACGGATCTCGGGTGCGGGACCGGGCTGGCTGGCATGCTGCTGCGGCCGCGAGTCGGGAGATTGGTCGGCGTCGACCTGTCGCAGACGATGCTGGATCGTGCGCGGCGGCGCAACCTCTACGACCAGCTCACGCAGGCCAACCTGGTGTCGTTCCTGCACGGTGAGACGGAGTCGTTCGACGTGGTGGTGGCCGCCGACGTGTTCTGCTACTTCGGCGTGCTCGACGAGGTGATCGCCGGAGCAGCGCACGCCCTTCGCCCCGGCGGGGTCATCGCGTTCACCGTCGAGTCGCTGCCCGAAGGGTCAGATGGTTGGTCGCTCGCCCTGACCGGACGCTACGCCCACTCGCCTCGCTACATCACAGCTGCGATGGTCGGGTTCGACGCCGTCGCGATCGATCCGTGCGAGCTGCGAATGGAAGCCGGCCGACCCGTTCCCGGTCTTCGCGTGATCGCCCGCCGAAGGTAGACGCGGACCTGCACGATCCGGGCATCGGCGGTGGACAGCCCGGGAGGGCGACAGCGTGTCCGCGCCACTGTCGCAGCCCTCTGCGAGGATGTGGACGCATGGCCCCCGACGCACCCGACGGTGTTCTCACGAAGGTTCGCAAGCTGCTGGCGATGGCCGAGGGTTCGCCGAACGCCAACGAGGCCGATGCGTTCTCGCGCAAGGCCGCCGCACTCATCGCCGCTCATCGCATCGACCCCGACCGCCTGCGAGCCGAGGCCGACGACGACCTGTCGGTCCGTGAGATGGTGCTCGGTCGCGGCGCGTACGTGCGGGGTCGACTCGCGCTGTTGCAGGTGATCGCCGAGGCACACGGCTGCCGCGTGGTGTTCGAGGTGCGCGATCGCGGCACGGTGGCCTTCGCCGCCGGCTTCCGGAGCGACCTGGAAACGACCGATCTGCTGTACCACTCGCTGCACAGTCAGGCGTCGTCGCGCATGGTGAGGGAGCGACGGGCAACGGGCGCCGCGACCCAGCGTTGGCGGCGGTCGTTCCTGTTCGGCTTTGCCGATGAGATTCGTCAGATGCTCACCAGCTCGGCGGTCGAGGCGCAGCGTCACATTCACCCCTCGAGCTCGGCACTGCCGGCGCTGCGAGCCCGCGACCGTCGCGTCGATGAGTTCGCTCGTCAGCGGTGGGGTCGGGTGTCGGCCGCCCGCCAACCGAGACCGGCCACCGTGACCGGCTTCCAGGCGGGTCGCCGGGCTGCCGCCCGGGCCGATCTGGGTCGGCGGCGGGTCGGTGGCCTGCGCGCGATCGGTCGGGGCGCGTGACGGCCGACATCGGGCGGGAGGCCGTCTACGCAGCCGAGATCGCCGCATTCGAAGGCACTGCCTTCGAGTCGCTGGCGCCGTACCGCGAGCTCGTCGAACTCGCCGAACTGATCACGGGTGGGTCGTGGTGGCCGCACGGCGAGATCGAGGTCGTCACGGCGCGCTCGGACGCATCGTCGTCTTCGACCCGACAGTCGGGGGGTCGCCGGCCGGTCGTTCGGCTCGCCGCCCCGCAGATGACGTCGGCGACGCTCGTCCACGAGTTCGCACACGTGCTCGCAAGCGTCGCTGAGGGTCACGGCGCCGTCTTCCGGCGCGCGCACGTCGACCTTGCCGGGTTCGTGTTCGGTGAGGAGCCCGCCTTGTGGCTGCTCGATGGGTATGCGGCGATGGGGCTCGAAGCCGGTCTGCGGACGTGGGAGGCGCCGCTGGTCCGTCGTGCGGCCGGTGGGCCGGTGGCGCTGTGAGCCATCCCGCCGCCATGGGCGATGGTGGGGGAGACTGACGTCATGGCATTCGGTCAATCATCCGGTCCGGCAGCGGGCGGGCGGCTCGTCGACGAACTCCTCGAACTGCTGAACGCAGCGGGCCACACCGACTTTCGCGATGCACGCGGTCCGATGGGCTTCACCCAACGTCAGGCGGCCGGCAAGTTCACCGTGTCCGAGGCTCAGGAATTCATCGAGCAGCTGCAGGAGGCACAGCATCGAGGCGAGATCCCCGATGCGCCGCCCCCCAAGGAAAAGCCTTCACCGGCCGAGGAGGCGCTGCGGCTGATCCCCGATGCGCAACTCGCGTCCGAGCTCCAGCGACGTGGCTGGATCGTCGTCGAGCCCTGATCGTCGCTGAGCGATCATGCCCGGGGTGGCGCGGTGGAGGCTCTGATGACGAGCTCGATCGGGAGCTCGATGCGTCGCGGCTGACCGCCGCCGATCAGCTCGAGCAGCAGGTCAGCGGCGACGCGTCCCTTGTCGACCAGTGGCTGACGGATCGTCGTCAGGGGCGGCTCCCAGGCTGCGGCGCGTGGTACGTCGTCGAACCCGACGATGGACAGGTCGTCGGGCACGGTCAGGTTGCACCGCTCGGCGGCCTGCGCGGCGCCGATCGCCAACTGGTCACTGAAGCACACGAGCCCGGTCAGTTCAGGGTGGTGTTCGAGGAGCGACAGCGCGGCCGCTCGGCCGGCGTCCGGGTCGTTCCCGTCTGACGTCCAGACGACGAGGTCGTCGGGGTCCAGCCCCGCCTCGCTCATCGCATCGCGATATCCGCCGAGACGCTCCCGTGCGACCCGGACCGTGATCTCGGTGGACGGGCCGGTGAGCGGGCCGGGTTCGATGCCGACACGGCCGAGCAGGACCCCGATCCGGCGGTGGCCGAGTGTGATCAGATGGTGAGCCGCGAGGCGTGCGCCGCATCGATCATCGATGCCGACGAAGGAGGTCGTGACGCCGAGATCGGGCTCGTCGACGACGACGATCGGTCGACCACGCGACCGGAGTACATCGAGCGCCGGATGTCCTTCGGCGACCGAGAAGACGAGATGGCCGTCCGCGGCGACGGTGCTGACGGCGGTGTCGGCGGGGTCGACGCCGGCCGGAACGGGCAGCAGGGTCAGCCCGGTCTTCGCGAGTGCGCTCGTTTCGGCGACCCCGCGCATGAACTCGGTGGTGTCCGGGTCGGTGAAGACAAACCGCAGGTCTTCGGTGAACAGCAGGCCGATCGTTCCCATCTGGCCGGTCCGCAGCGAGCGCGCGGCTGCGTCGGGGCCCCGGTACCCGAGTTCGGCCGCCGCTTCGAGAATGCGCTCGCGGAGGCCCGAACTCAGCTGGTCCGGCCGGTTGTATGCGTTCGACACCGTGGCTCGCGACACCCCCACCCGATCAGCGACCGTCTGCAGGGTGATGTGGCCGCTCACGGTGGCCATGTTGCCCGGTCAGGAGCAGGTCGGAAGATTCAGGCGACCGGGCGCAGCGAACCGACAACCGCGCCGGCGAACCGGTTGGCGGCCCAGAGCTTCGAGGTGCCGGAGTCGGAGGAGTGCCAGGGCACGGCGACGGTCAGTTCGGTCAGATCGCCGTCGCCGGAGAGCCGCAGTTCGCTGCCGTTCAGGGCATCGACGCCACGATCGACGCGCATCCCGCGCTCGACGACGGTCGTCACGGTGGTTTCACGTTCGGCGGCGATCCGCTCGGCGGCCGCATCGAGGCCGAGGCTGATCGCGTGTTCGAGCTGACCGGCCACGGTCGTCATGTCGAGGTCGATGTAATGCGTGAGGAGCAGGTTCATGGTGGGGTCACCGTTCTGGTTCGAAGGTTCTGAATCGATACAGTAACCACTGATCGGGGAAGTAGAACCATGACGTCGGTCACAGTCATTCGGCAACGAATCCGGCCGCGTCGGGGCGAAAACGACAAAAGCCGCCGACCCGGAGGTCGGCGGCTTCTGTACGGATCAGATGATCAGGCGGGGCGGACGTTCTGGGCTTCGTCGCCCTTGCGGCCCTGGCCGATGTCGAACTCGACCTTCTGGCCTTCGTCGAGGGACTTATAGCCCTCGCCCGCGATGTTCGAGTGGTGGACGAACACGTCGTCTCCACCCTCACGTGAGATGAAGCCGAAGCCCTTCTCGCTGTTGAAGAATTTCACTGTGCCTTGCATGATGTCTACTTTCGTTTCAAGCAGACCAACGTGGCATGCCTGGACGGAACTGTACGAGGCAATTCGACGGAAACCTCATCGACGGATCGGTCGGGTTCGGGTCCGACCCGATCGGCGGTGCACCGATAGGGTCCCGCCGGTGCCACCCCCGAAGACGCCGGCCGTCCACGATCTGCCACTGAGCCGCCGCCACCTCCTCACGATGATCTCGGCGATCATGGCGCTGACCGCCGTCGCGATCGACTTGATGCTCCCGGCGTTCGACGAGATCCGGGTCGCATTCGACCTCCGTGACGGCTCGGCCGACACGGGCCGGATCGTGACATACTTCTTCTTCGGTCTCGCCGCGGCGCAGATGGTGTACGGGCCGCTGACCGACCGCTTCGGGCGCAAGCCAGTGCTCTACCTCGGCATCACGATCTACATCGTCGGCGCCATCGGTTCGGCGGTCGCGCCGACGTTCGGCATCCTCCTCGCAAGCCGCTTCGTCTGGGGCGTCGGCGCAGCCGGATCGCGCGTGGTCGCAATCGCAATCGTCCGGGACCGCTTCGAGGGGCCAGCGATGGCGAAGGCGATGTCGCAGATCATGGCGGTGTTCGTGCTGGTGCCCGTGTTCGCCCCGACGATCGGCGCCGGGATCGTGGCCGTGCTCCCGTGGCGCGCTGCGTTCTGGTTCTGTGTGGTGTGGGCGGTGGCGATTGCGGTTTGGAGCGTGCGGCTGCCCGAGACGCTCGCCCCGTCCGACCGCCGCTCTCTCAGCCTGTCGTCGACGGCCCGCGGGTTCGCCGAGGTCGCGACCACACCGATCACGGCCGGTTACACGCTGGCGTCCGTCTTCCTGCAGGGCGTGTTCACGGTCTACCTCGCGAGCAGCGAGGTGATCATCAGCGAGATCTTCGATCGGCGCAGCGAGTTCCCGTTTGTCTTCGGCGGGGTGGCCACACTGTTCGGCGTTGGTGCGTTCGTCAACGGCCGCGTGGTGGATCGAGTCGGGATCGACCGGGTCGTCACGATCGTGTTGACGATCATGGTCCCGCTGAACGCCCTGCTCGTGATCGAGACACTCGGGGCGAGCGAGCCGAACTTCTGGGTCTTCATGCCCACGCTCGGACTGATCCTCGCCGGGTTCATGTTCCTCTTGCCGAATCTGAACTCGGCCGCGATGGAGCCGGTCGGCCACATCGCCGGAACCGCCTCGTCGATGACCGGTGCCGTGCGGATTGCTCTCGGTGCGGTGCTCGGAACCGTCATCAGCAACCAGATCACCGATTCGGTCCGACCGTTCGCCGTCGGAGTCGCGGCGATGTGTGGGGCGGCCGGGCTGTGCGTCGTGGCCGTACGGGTGGGAACTCGACGCCAGCGGCTCGCGCTGGCGGCCGAGACGCCGAGCATCGCACACGATTCTCGCCGCCGCGTCGCTGTCGCGGACGCACAGATCTGAGGGCATCGAACGCACCGCACCGGCGGTTCACCACCCAGCCGATTCAGGTTCGTTCAGGTCGGTTCAGCTGAGCATCAGGACTGTTCGTCCATGGTGGGACCCGTCGACCCGACACCGGGTCGGCTCAACCCAAGGAGCCCCATCATCATGCGAATCACCCGCAAGCAGACCTATTCGGCGCTGGCAGGCGTCGGCATCCTGCTCGGCGCTGCCGGCATCGCCAATGCAGCCTCCAGCACCCAGACGGCGCAGCCCAACCCTCCCGTGTCGCAGTCTGCGGCCGACCCGTCCGACGCCGACGGCGGTGACGGTCACGAGGCCGACGAGACCACGTACACCTCGAGCATCACCGTTGCCGACGACGTCGAAGCCGTCGATGATGCCGCCGAGGCCGCGTCGCTGGCGAAGCTGGCAACGGTCAGTGCGGACGAAGCGTCGAGTGCGGCGATCGCAGCGCAGGCGGGCACGGTGAACAAGGTCGAACTCGAGAACGAGAACGGCAACGTCGTCTACAGCGTCGAGGTCGACACCGGCAGCGGCCTGGTCGATGTCAAAGTCGATGCCGGCAATGCGACCGTGCTCGCGACCGATATCGAGGGCGACGAGCGAGCAGACGACGAAAGCGATGGCGTCGAGCACCAGAACGAGAACGACGAGGTCGGCGAGGCGCCGGGCACGGAACTGAACGACGACTGACCGAACCGACTTTCCCGACCCGATGGCCCGCACAGCGTCGTGCGGGCCATCGACGCGCCAGCACACATTCAGGTTCCGTTCAGCTCGCTCGTGGCATCCTCACACGCAGACCGCTCTGCCGCCCGGAGGCCCACATGCGATTGCTCGTCGTCGAAGACGAAAAGAAGCTGGCGATGTCGCTCAAGCGCGGCCTCGAAGCCGACGGGTTCGCCGTCGATGTCGCACTCGATGGAACCGACGGGCTGTGGATGGCGACGGAACACCCGTATGACGCGATCGTGCTCGACATCATGCTGCCCGGCCTGAACGGGTACCGCGTCTGCAGCCAGCTCCGAGAGCAGAACATCTGGACGCCGGTGCTGATGCTGACCGCCAAGGACGGAGACCTCGACGAGGCCGAAGCGCTCGACACCGGCGCCGATGACTTCCTGCGCAAACCGTTCGCCCACGTCGTGCTCGTGGCTCGTCTCCGGGCCCTCCTTCGCCGGGGCCAGCCCGAGCGGCCCGTCGACCTGGTCGCCGGAGACCTGCGGCTCGACCCGTCACAACGTCAGTGCTGGCGTGGCAGCACCGAGATCGAACTCACTGCACGTGAGTTCTCGGTTTTGGAATTCCTGACCACCAACGCCGGCGACGTGGTGTCGAAGCGGGACATCCTCGACCACGTGTGGAACTACGACTTCGACGGCGACCCCAACATCGTCGAGGTCTACGTCCGGCACCTGCGCCGCAAAATCGACGAGCCCTTTCAAGTCGCCTCGATCCGGACCGTGCGCGGCGCCGGCTATCGCCTGATCGCGACGAGCCCGTGAACATCGGCACCGAATCGGTGCGCATCCGGGCCACGGTCGGTGCCACGCTCGTGGCCGCGGTCGTCGTGACGATTGCGGCTGTCGTCCTGGTGATCACGCTTCGGGAGTCGCAGTTCTCGGCGATCGACAACACGCTCGAGCTGCGGGCGACCGACATCGAAAGTCTCCTCGACGGTGGAGGCACCCCGTTGACCGTGGCGGTCGAGAGCGACGAAGACGGGTTCGTCCAGATCGTCGATGGCGACGGCAACGTCGTCGCCGCAAGCGCGAATCTGGGTGGGCAGAGCCTCGTCACGCCGACGGTCGGTTCGATGACCGCGACCGAACGGATCGACGCGCTCGACGAGACGTCGTTCCGCGTGCACCGTCGCGTCACCGACGGCGATCGACGATTCACCATCGTCGTCGGCACCACCCTCGAAGACCTCGAACGCAATCAGCGCGTCCTCAGCGGATCATTGATCGTCGGGATCCCACTCGTGCTGTTCGTGCTCGCCGGCCTGATCTGGACAGTCGTCGGGCGAGCGTTGCGACCCGTTGAAGCGATTCGCGCGCGCGTGACCGAGATCGACGGTGGTCAACTGGACCAGCGGGTGCCGGTACCGGCGGCGCAGGACGAGATCGGCCGACTCGCCACGACGATGAACCACATGCTCGACCGGCTCCAGGACGCGCAACACCGACAGACCCGGTTCGTCTCCGATGCTTCGCACGAACTCCGGACCCCGATCGCCGTCATCCGCCATGAACTCGAGATCGCGCTGCGGACCGAGGGGACGGACCACTGGCCCGAGGTCGGGGCCGACCTCCTCGAAGAGGATCTCCGCATGGAGCGCCTCGTCGACGATCTGCTGTTCATCGCCCGTCATGAGCGTCCGGACACCGATGCGGACCGCTCGCTCGTCGAACTCGTCGACGTCGACGATCTCGTCCTCGACGAGGTCGGGCGCGGCCACACAGCCAAGCCGATCGATGTGTCGGGCGTGTCTGCCGGGCAGGTTCGCGGCAATGCGGACAACCTGGCCCGGGTCATCCGTAATCTGCTCGACAATGCCGCCCGATACGCGACGAGCGGCGTCGCCGTACACGTCGCCAGCCACGATGGCGTCGTCACCGTCGACATCGACGACGACGGCCCGGGTGTTCCCGACCGTGATCGGGAGATGATCTTCGAGCGGTTCGCCCGCTCCGACGACGCACGGGGCCGGATGACGGGTGGCACCGGTCTCGGTCTGGCGATCGCGAGCGACATCGTCGAGCAACACGGTGGCACGATCACCGTCGCGCACAGCCCGTGGCTCGGCGGTGCTCGGTTCACGGTCACCCTGGCCGACGCCCGCACCTGACCCGACGACGGACACTTGGCGAATCGGTTCATCGCATGGATGACCAGCGCGGCGCTTTCCGCGAGAGCGACAGCCGCTCACCAAGGCAGGGCGGTTCAAAACATCGCGCGAGCGGCCGCCGAGATTTGACCGTCGATCAAGCCGGCATGCTGTGCGGCGCGACGGGCCACGGAACGGTGGTGATGTTTGGCCGCTCCCGGTTGCGTCATGGTTCGGTCTGCGCTTGGTGGGCCGCCCGATCGTCCGTCTGTCTCAATCGAGTTCGTCGCGCCACGAGTGGCGCGGAGCGAATCCGACGAGCCGTTTGGCTTTGTCGTTGGCGTAGAACGTCGCGTAGCGACCCATGTCGCGCTGGCGCGGCACGCCGGCGTAGAAGCGCTCGTACACCTCGTCGCTCGTGATTCCCACCGATGTGTCGTCGTTCGAGACATTGAAAACCTCGTAACCGAGGCCGTCGGTTCGAAGGCAGCAGTCGACCATGTGGCCGAGGTCGCGCGCGTCGATGTAGGCGAAGATGTTGCGGCGCCGCAAGCCGGGGTCGGCGACGAACGCAGGGAAGTTGGTCTCGTACTCATGCGGTTCGATCACGTTGTTGATGCGCAACCCGTAGATGTCGATGCCCGTTCGCGCCTGGAACGACCGCGCCGTCGCCTCGTTGACGACCTTCGACATCGCATAGCTGTCATGTGGGATCGTCGGGTGCTCCTCATCGATCGGCACGTACTCGGGCCTGACCTCGCCGTCTGCGAAGCAGATCCCGTACGTCGTCTCGGAGCTCGCGAAGATCACCTTGCGGATCCCCAACTTCACCGCAGCGTCGATGACGTTGTACGTGCTGAGCGCATTGATCCGAAACGTCTCGTTGTCAGGCCGGACGAGGATCGCCGGGATCGCCGCAAAATGGACGACGGCGTCGTAACTCGGAACACCGGTGCCGGATTCGAGCTCGTCGAACCCGGCGTATGCCGTCAGCGCGTTGAAGACCTGACCGGCGTCGGTCAGATCGATGCGGAGATCCGCAACTCCCGGATGGCCGAGCGGTATGAGGTCACCGTTCACCACCCGATGCCCGTTCTCGACCAGATGCGCGATTGCGTGCCGGCCCGCCTTGCCACTGCCACCGGTGAAGAAGACTCGCATGCCCCGATGGTACGGCCCCCGGTCACACGAGCGGGCGGCCTCTGATGTCACCGGCACCTCGATGCACCCGCCAGCTGCGTGGCGCCACGCGAGTGGCAAACGGTGCCGAGCCTCTCCTCGTCAGGTCCGTCCCCGACCGAACTGTCAAATTGACGATCCCGGAGTGAGACGGCCCACGGTCAACCGATCGGTTGGCGCCGCGATATCACCCGGTGTCGACGAACCCGGGTCATCTTCACATGAGCGGCCGCGTGATGCTGGGCGAGTTGGAAGTCCGAGGGCATCACCACCTCCGCTCTGTCGTGGGGAGTCGAACACGACGCCGCCACGCACGCACGCCGGCCGGCCCACGAAATCGTGTCGGAGGAATCTCGACGATTCAAGATCTCGGTGTTGTCGCCGAGGTTGCGTGTGGGTGACCAGTAGGACTCCGATTCAGCCGACGTAGAACGAGGCGCGCATGCGGGAACCGCACTGAAGATCGCACCTGACGCGATGGCGGTGCCGGAGTACGCGGCCGCCGGCGTCGCAGGGCAGATCGACATTGGCGTATACGTGGGCGTTCCGATCACTCATGCAGACGGCGAGCTGTTCGGGACGCTGTGTGGTCTCGACCCGAGTCGACAGCCGGAGGAACTCTTGCGTCACGCGCCGCTTCTCGACATTCTCGGGATGCTTCTGTCGACGATTCTCGCGGCCGATCTTGATCGGATTCGCCAGGCGCGAGAACTGGAGCGGGCTGAGATGGCTGCCGAGTCTGATCCGATGACCGGCCTGTACAACCGCCGAGGGTGGAAGCGCTACATGGAGATCGAGGAGGCTCGATTTCGACGTTTTGGTGATCCCGGTGCTGTCATCGTGATCGACTTGGACGGGCTCAAAGAGGTGAACGACACCTGGGTCATGATGCCGGTGACGATCTGATCAAGCTTGCGGCGACCGTCATCCGAGCATCGATTCGTGCGTGCGACGTCGCGGCACGACTCGGCGGCGACGAGTTCGGAATCATCGCCAGCGACCTCCTGTCGGCAGATTGTGATGTTCTCGTCGCACGGGTCCACGAGGCGTTTGAGCGCGCTGGGGTGTCGGGCTCGATCGGGCACGCTCCGTACACGGTCGTGGCAGGTTTCCCCGGTGAATTCGCTGCGCCGGACGAGGCAATGTACGTCGAGAAGCAACGTCGTCGCGCAGCACGCTTGATCCCTGGCTGATCCCCGCTGGATCCGCCCGAACGGCCCGAATTGCCGCACGGCCGCGTTCCTATCGGTCGGGAGCTCCGTCGCAACGGGAGCGACAGTCCAGCGCTCGGTGACGCAGACCTGCCGACTTCTCCCAGTTTGCCCGCAGATTCCGCTTCAGAACGCGAGGTTCCCTGAGGTTGCATCATCGAGCGAGATCCGTCGGGATGGGGAGATTCGAACTCCCGACCCCCTGCTCCCAAAGCAGGTGCGCTACCAGGCTGCGCCACATCCCGGGTCACGCCCGATTGATCGAGCGCACGGCGGAGCCTACCGGCGCAGTTCGGTCGGCGGAGAGGGAGATCGTGTGACGCCCGCCGTCGTGGGTGACGAACGTGGTGGTGAACTGCTCACGCGTCACGTCGCACACCAGATACCCGTGCCGCATCAGGTCGAGATGGTCGATGCCGCGATTGATCGTGCGGAGCCAGGCCGCCAAGGGTTTCGCGGGTAACGGCAGTTGCCGTCGTACGGAGGTCGCGAACGACTCCCCGCTGATCGACGGCGAGGTGAACTCGTGAGCGACGGTATGGCCGTCATGGGTCAGGGTCCGTGACCAGCCCGAGTGAAGATCACCGGACAGCACGACGGCTCGCCCTGCCGCCAGGCCGACGGTTTCGTAGAGCCGAGCCCGCTCGTTCGGATATCCGTCCCACTGATCGGGGTTGACGATCCGGCGCCACGGTGGCCACGCGATCGCTGGTCTGGTGAGCAGGGTCATCGGGCCGACCTGGACCTGATTGGCGACGACGAACCACGGTGCGGTGGCGTTGTCGGCGAAGTCGGTGAGCGAACCCCACTGAACGTCATCGAGGAGGTGTCCGCCGCCGGAGCCCGCATCACCTGGACCGTCACTCGCGTTCGACTCGCGGCCCGAGAACCGGGCGTCCACCAATGCGAGGTCGAGAATTCCGCCGATCGACACGAATCGGTCGATCGAGGCGGCGCTCTGTTCCTGACGCATCGGCGTGTACTCGCGCCAGGCCTGCTGGCCGGCGTGTCGACGACTTGCGGTCGCCCCGTCGGGAGCATTGTCGACGACCTCGTGGTCGTCCCAGATCGCGATCAACGGAACGCTCCCGAGCAGGCGCTGGAGCGCCGGGTGCGAACGGTGCTGACGATGGCGGCGTCGGTAGTCGTCGAGGGTGTGGCAGGCCCACGGGGGGTCGGTCGGCTCACCAGAGGGCGGGACTTCTCCGATCTCGTAGATCGAGTCGCCGAGGTGGAGCACGAAGTCGGGGCGTTCGGCTGCGATGTCCGAGCATCGATCGAAGCCGGGCCAACCCCATCTCGAGCAGCAGGCGACCACGAACCGCACCTGGTCGGCGTGACGGGGGAGCGTCCGGGTGCGCCCGGACACGGTCTCGCCTGCCGCCGTGAAGTGGTAGGTGTAGTCGGTCCCCGGTTCGAGGCCGTCGACATCGAGCTGGACCGTGCGGTCGTCGGTGTCGGCGATGGCGGCCGTGCCGCCCGCCACGATGCGGTCATCGTTCGCCCGGACCACCCACTCGACCGAATCGACGGCGACGTCCTGCGCGGCGACCCGGGTCCAGATCACGACCGACGAGTCGGTGACGTCACCGCTGGCAACGCCCGAAGGAAACATGGCGGTGGAGGCGGACGGCAGCACGGCGAGGACGAACGTAGCTCACGGTGCAGGAATCAACCCATGGCGCTGCTGCTCCTTGTCATCGTTCAGTCGATGACGTCGAAGGTGAGGCCGGCGTGCTCCACAAGGCGGTCGATCAGGGAATTCCCGAACGCAGTCGCCGGTGTGAGGAAGCCGGTTTCGGTGACTGGTTCTTCGACGAGGGAGAGAGCGGCCTCGGCGAGCATCTTGGCCGTCGACCCGTAGCCCGGGTCGCGATCACCGGTCACTTTCGTGACGATCGTCGAACCCGACGCTGTCTCCCCATACAGCCGGATGTCGAAGCAGCCGGCCTGCTGTGCCTCGGGGCTCGGGCCTTCACCTGGTTCGGGCAGGAACCGTCCGAGGAGGGCTCGACCGGGAGGCATCGCAGCCATCCCCCCGAAACCCGCGAGGCCACCCGTGAGCGCGGTTGCCTTCGCAGCTCCGAGGGGGCCATCGCCCATCAGCATGGCCTCGCCATAGCGGAAGTCGTCGCCCCACGGCCGCCCGAGGAGCGCATGAGTACGGTGGACGACGCGCGGGTTGGTCGCCGCCATCACGAATGGTGCCGTCCATTCGCCGGACGTGCGGTCGTGCTGGGGCACGTTCATGTTCGGTTGACTCGACCCCGAACGCATTCCCTCGGGGGCGAGTGCGTAAGGGTTCGTGAGGACTTCGCGAAGGTCGGCGTCACGGGCTGCCCCCTTCATCATGTTGATCATGCTCGCCACGGTTCCGCCGCTCGCCCCTCCCTTCATGTGCTTGACCCTGAGGCCCACCGACGTGCACGGCTCGCCGAGGATTTCGATCGCCCGCTGCTGGGTGAACCAGACGCCGAGGTCAGACGGGATCGAGTCGAAACCGCAGGCGTGGACGATTCGCGCACCGCTGGTTGCAGCCGTGGTGCCGTGGGCGTCGATCATCGCTCGCATCCACTGCGGCTCTCCGGTGAGGTCGCAGTAGCCGACACCGGCGGCAGCGACCGCAGCAACGAGATTCGAGCCGTACAGCGCATACGGGCCGACGGTGGATACGACCATCTGCGTCGACGTCGCGAGCGCTTGCATCGCTGCAGCGTCGGTGGCGTCGGCGACGATTCGCTCGACATCGTCGGCTCCGGTCAGGGCGGCGACGGATGCCAGCTTGTCAGCGCTGCGACCTGCGATCGCCCACCGCACGTCTCCGTTCGTGCCGATCCGCTCGACCAGTCGGCGCGTCAGAATCTGCCCGACGAAACTGGTGGCACCGAAAACGACGAGATCGAACTGGTGAGACGGCATTGCGCGAGTGTGCCACCTGCCATGATCAATTTCGACTGCGGGTCTTCAGCGCCCGAGCGCCACCCGCGGTTCGAGATGTTGACGCCCGACGACCGGGCTGGGTGTGCCGGGCGGGGACGCGCAGCGACGATGACCTGGCCGAGGGATCGGTGCTCGGTGCCCGGTTCTCGGTGCCCGGTGCCCGGTGCCCGGTGCCCGGTGCTCGGTGCTCGGTGCTGGCGGTAAACGGTCCGGACGGTGCGGGCGCGGCGCGGACGGTCTGTTCGTTGTCGATCGTTGCTCGGCGAACCGTTTCTGCCTCGAGCAGCCGAGGCGGGCGATGGGCGCCTGTGCGTGACGTGGCGCGCTTTCGGCTTCATCGGCGATGCTCGATTCGGCGCTCGGTCGACCGTGGCCGGGTCGGAGGCCGACGATGGCGGCACCGGCGTCTGCGGTCTGCGTGACGTGGCGCCCTTTCGGCTTCATCGGCGATGCTCGATTCGGCGCTCGGTCGACCGTGGCCGGGTCGGAGGCCGACGATGGCGGCCCCGGCGTTTGCGGTGTGCGTGATGTGCCCCGCCGTCGAGGTGGTTCAGGCTTTGAACGCTTGTCGGGTCGGTCTCGACCGACCGAGTGCCGGTCGCGGACCGCGAGCTGCGCATGCCTGGCGCACTGCGACGTGAGGAGCCTGATCGCCCGCGCACTCAGCCGGTCAGGGCTGGGGCCAACCGCAACCGACGGTCGTACTGGCGTGTTGAAGGGGGTGCTGGTGCCGTGGGTAGTGATCGGACGGACATCCCCGACGGACACGCCTGCGTCCTCGAGCTCCAGATGCATGCACGCCAGCTGCTCGGTGCCGCCGGGCAGGCCAACGACGCAGCGGCGAAGGCCGGTCTGGTTTTCTCGGTCGATGAGACCGTCCACGACGTGGTGGCGTCGCTGACGGGCGAGGTGCCACAGAGCGGGAATGTGTTGACCTCGATGCCGAAGCGCACGACACCAGTACACACTCGTTCTGCGACGCCGGTGGCGTCCGATGATGAGCGACTCGACGCGGCAGATGTTGGAACGTTCTCTCCTCGATCTCCCGAAACTCTGTCGTACCCCTCGCGTACCGTTGGCGGTATGGAGATTGGCGGGGTGATCGAGCGGATGCGGGAGATTTGTGTGGTGCGCGGTGATGGGGCCGCTGATCGGTCGTCGATCGAGGCGGCGTTGCGGGCTTCGTCGCAGGTTCGGTCATGGTTGGCGGCGTCGGATGCAATGTTGGCGGCCCGGTTGTCCTCGCTCGTGTCGTTCCCGGAGAAAGCAATCGCGGACTGCTCGCGGACGTCGTTGAGCGAGGCGGTCAAGGCGAGGGAGCGGGCTGACACTTTGGGGTCGGTGCCGTCGTTCGCTGGTGCGCTCGATGATGCTGCGGTCACTGCGGCGCATGTCGATGCGATCACTCGGGCCGGCAAGTCGTTGGACGATGATCGTCAGCGTGGCGAGTTGTTCGATCGCGTCGAAGGTTTGGTCGACGTGGCGTCGGCAGCGTCGGTCGAGGAATTCCGTCGCCGGCTCGGGTTGGAGGTCAGAGCGATTCAGGCTGATGACGGTATGGCACGTCTGGAGCGGCAGCGTCGCAATGTTCGATTGCGGACCTGGGTCGACAGTGATGGGATGTGGCGGTTCGCCGGCCAGTTCGACCCGGTGACCGGTGTCAGCCTCGCGGCCCGCCTCGACGCTGCAGTCCAGACGCTCTTTGCCGAAACGGAACCCGAAACCTGTCCGTCCGATCCGATCGAGAAGCAGCATCATCTCCGGGGCCTCGCGTTCGCCCGTTTGCTCGCTGACGACGCGAGCGGGGTCGGGGTGCGGCCGGGTCGTCCCGAATTCGTCGTCGTGATCGACACGTCCGTCGGCGACGGCGCAGGTGGCCCCCGTGTCGACTGGGGGATCCCGGTCGACGTTCCGGCCAGGGTTCTCGCCGATCTTGCCGGCAGCGCCGATGTCCATGCGGTGGTGGTCCGGAACGGGGTCGTGATCCACGCTCCCGGCAGCATCGATCTCGGGCGCCATACGCGCCTCGCGAACGCCGCCCAGCGGCGGGCGCTACGCGGGCTGTATTCGACGTGTGCGATCCCTGGCTGCACCGTGGCGTTCGACCGGTGCAAGCTGCATCACCTCGTGTGGTGGCGACACGGCGGTCGCACCGACCTCGCCAACATGTTGGCGGTCTGCGCACACCATCATTCGAAGATCCACCACCACGGATGGGATCTCCGACTCGGCCCGAACCGGGAACTCACCATCACCTTCCCCGACGGCACCGTCCACAACACCGGCCCACCCAACCGACACGCCGCCTGAACGGCGGCTCGCCCTGACGTCGACCCAGTTCGAGTTCGCCGTCGTCGAGCGAAACGGTGATCAACCGGCCGCAGCGCTGTCGGATACCGACGAATCGAACACCTCGACCCGCATGGTCGCCTTGGCGTCCCCACGCCTGATGCCGAAGGTCCAGCAGCCGGTCGAGGGGAAGATCCAACCGGTACCCCACTCCTGGCCAGGCCGACTCCAGTTCGAAGAGTCATGTGCCTCAGGGCCCCAGGTCGGGTCGATCGCCGCAGCCTCTGACGTGCGCGACTCGATCGCGAATCGACCCGCACCGGTCGATCGCCAGACGATCTTCACTTCCTCACCCACCGGGATTCGGATCGGGCCGCCGGGCGGAAGCGGCCACGTTGCGAAGGACAGGGCCCAGACCTCGATGTCGTCCACCGACTCAGCTCGTGCCTCGCCGGGGAGAGCCGGTTCGGCCTCGACCGTGGCTGAGTCGCAGATCTCGTCGGCCGTGCTCGACGTCGAGTTCGAACAGGCGGCGAGCGCGAGCACCGCAGCGGCGAGCCAGATCGTCGTGAGTCTCGTCAACACCCCGCGCATCTCGTCTTCACGGGAGGGCACGGAGGGTCCGACACCGCGCCCTCCGATCCGGTTCCTTGAGCCTCGTGCGACCGGAGCTACGGTCGCCTCATCCGTCAGAGCCGGATGGACCCGGCGACCTCATACTGACGAACATCGGCCGCACGAACACCCGACGACATCTCTCGGTCGGGTCCGTCGCCGCGAAAGGCCTCGACCGACTCGATGGATTCCCAAGCCTCGAAGACGTTGACCCGGTCCGGTTCGATCGGATCGGCTGCCAGGTGGAAATCGAGGTTGCCGTCGGCGGAGCGGGCAGCGATGGTCACGGATCGGCTCCGCGAAAGAAACTGTTCGCGTGCCCCGGAGTCGACCGTGATCGTTCCAGCCACGATGATCAAGGTGATCCTCCAGTTCAGTCGGGTTCACATGTTCAACCGGGCGATTCGTGAACGAGCCCGATCGACTGCCGGGGCGAGTCTCCGAGAAACTCTGATACAGCCCTTTGACACGATGATGTCATGAACAACACGACCGAATCGAGCCTCAGCATCTCCTGCGACGACTGTTCGATGCAGTGCACCGATTCCTGCGACGACTGTCTCGTGACGTTCCTCATGTCCGCCGACGATGTGGACCGGACGCCGGACCACCACGAGACCCTCGTGCTTGATGTCGACCAGGCTCGCGTCGTCCAGATGTTCGGCAAGGCCGGTTTGGTTCCCGACCTCAAGTACCGCGTGGCCGGATGATCCGTCTCGCTCCCCACTGATCGGGACGGGTGCTGTGGATCGCAGCACAACTCCGATAGACCGGGTGCGTGCGACGGCCCGCAACACTGCCCACGTGGGAGGAGATCCAGTTGATTGCGGGCGAGCACGAAATCCGTCACCTCGGCGTCGCCCCGGCCGACGTGCTCGAGCGTGCCCGCGCAGCGCTCCTTGATCGCAAGGCGGCGGGCCTCCACAACGACATGGGATTCACGTATCGGAACCCGGAACGATCGACCGATCCGCAACGGGCGGTCGAACGGGCGCGATCGATCATCGTCGCCGCTCGGCCGTACCGCGCACTCGACGAGCCGGAACGCCCCGAAGGCGCCCAGGCCCGCGTCGGCCGGTACGCGTGGGTCGACCACTACGCCCCGCTCCGCAGAGGGCTGCAGGAGATCGTCGCCCGGATTCGTCGCGCCGACCATCGTGCCGTTGCGTTCGCCGACGACAACTCTGTTGTCGACCGAGAAGTCGCTCACCTCGGTGGACTCGGCTGGTTCGGCAAGAACGCGAACATCCTGATTCCCGGTGCTGGCAGCTATTTCGTGCTCGGGTCGATCATCACGACGGCCGAGTACCCGGTCAGTGAACGCGTCGCCGACGGGTGTGGCACATGCCGACGGTGTCTCGACGGATGTCCGACGGGAGCGATCGTGGCCCCGGGGGTCGTCGACGCCAACAAATGTCTCGCTTGGCTGGTGCAGAAGCCCGGGATGTTCCCGCTCGAGTATCGCGAGGTGCTCGGCGACCGCCTCTACGGTTGCGATGACTGCCAGGAGGTGTGTCCGCCCGCCGTGCGTCTCGGCGACAAGCACCGCATCGACGTGGCGGACGCTCCCGAAGAACCTGTTCAGGCGTGGGTCGACGTCTTGGACCTCCTCGATCGAACGGATGACGAGCTGATCGCCGCCTACGGCCGGTGGTACCTCGCCGATCGGAACCCGGTCTGGTGGCGCCGCAATGCCCTCATCGTGCTCGGCAACGTGGGTGACCGCACGGACGACCGAACCCGTCGAACCCTTGCCAGGTACTGCTCGCACGACGACGAGATCCTGCGTGAGCATGCCGAGTGGGCGACGCAGCGACTCGCGAGCCGCGCCGAGGCGTAGCGAGGTGCAGAGGACGGAGGGCGCGGTGGTTTCGCGCCGAGGTCACCTCGACAGTCGTGTTCGAGCGGGTCACGGATTTGCGACTCGCAATCCGAATCGTCGAGTCGTCAGCGCCCGGTTGCGGCCGGTTCGCGAGATCTCGGTGCGAGTTCCGCACCGTGCTGTCGGTGGCGGCGGCGGCCGGGCGACTGGCAGCGCTGTTTGCACGGTCAAATGGGAGCGAGCCGAACCTGCATCCCGGTACCTCGTGTCAGGGGCGAGTGAGTGAAGCACGTTCTCGTCACCAATGACTTCCCACCGAAGATCGGCGGGATCCAATCGCTGCTGTGGGAGTGGTGGCGGCGACTGCCACCCGATCGGTTCGCGGTGCTCACGAGTCCGTACGCCGGATCTGATGCGTTCGATGCCGAGCAAGCGTTCCGTGTCGAACGCGTGCCCGAGCCGGTGCTCCTGCCGCACCCGCTCATGGTCAGGCGGGTCAACGCTCTGGCGTCATCGATCGGCGCCGAGCTCGTCGTGCTCGACCCGGCCGTTCCGCTGGGCCTGATCGGTCCGTCACTCGACCTGCCGTACGACGTTGTGCTCCACGGCGCCGAAGTCACCGTTCCCGGTCGCATACCGGGCACGAAACAGGCGCTCGCTCACGTGCTCCGTGGCGCACGCCACGTCATCGCCGCAGGTCAGTATTCGCTCGATGAGGCGAACCGTGCGGCGGGCCGTGACCTTCCTGCCACCGTCGTACCACCAGGCGTGGACATCGACCGATTCCGTCCACTCACCGCCGGCGAACGCGCCGAGGCCAGGCGTGACTTCGGCCTCCCGGTCGACGGTCAGGTGATTGCCGGCGTGTCTCGGCTGGTGCCGCGCAAGGGATTCGACACTGCGATCCGCGCCGTCGCAACGATGCGTTCGAGCCATCCGGATCTCGTGCTCGCGATTGCGGGAGGTGGTCGTGACGATGCCCGTCTCCGTCGACTCGCCGCAGAGCTGGACGCGCCCGTCAGATTCCTCGGGCGGGTCGGCCACGACGACCTCCCGCGGGTCGTCGGCTGTGCCGATGTGTTCACGATGCTGTGCCGGAACCGTTGGGCCGGGCTCGAACAGGAAGGCTTCGGCATCGTCTTCGTCGAGGCCGCAGCGTGCGGCGTTCCGCAGGTCGCCGGCGCCAGCGGGGGAGCATCCGAGGCTGTCGACGACGGAGTGACCGGTCTCATCGTTCGTGACCCTGGCGGCGACGATGCGGTCGGCGCAGCCGTCCGCGCATTCGCCGAACTGCTCGACGAGGACGATCTTCGAAGCCGGATGTCGATCGCGTCCCGCGCTCGTGCCGAGCGCGAGTTCGCGTATGACGTGCTCGCAGCCCGCCTCGCCACCGCCCTCGACGTCAGGTGACAGCTCACTGCCGGCGACAGCCAAGTCGCGATTCTGTGCGATCTGGGCCCGAACCGCGATCAGGCTCGCTTGGCCATGGAGCTCGACAACGAGTGGTTGCCGGCCGTCGGCCACGGCCGTGTCGCGTTTTTGTGGGTTCTGTGCCCAGAATCGCGACATGGCCCCGTTTGATGACCGGCTCGCCTGGCCGGTTGCGCTCGACAGCCATGTCGCGTTTTTTGTGCGGACTGGGCCCAGAACCGCGACATGGCTTGGGTCATCGATCGGGTGAGCGTCACACGTTGGCTCGGATGGCACACCGGGTCGCGCGGTAGCCTTGAGACGTGGCGGCCGGCGACGCGATCATCCGACTGAATCTGATCCTGACCGCGGTCTTCGCCGTCACCGCCTCGTACGCGGCAGCCGTCTTCTCGACGAGTTCGCAGTGGGTCGGCGCCGTCACCGCGATGGTGCTGTTCACGATCGGTGTGTTCGCTTTTCTGTGGTCGTACTGGAACGCCGTCCAGCGCAGCCGTGATGCCGAGATCTCCGTCACGCAGCTGTACCTCTTGATGGGCGCGGCGATCCCGGCACCGGTTCGCCGCACGATGAACGCGACGCTGTTCGTGCAGTTCGCCGTCGCGATCAGCACGACGCTGGCCCGCCAGAACGGGCCCGACGGCAACCCGGGTTCGTCACTCGCCGTCGGATTTCTCGTGCCGATGCTCGGCTTCGGCATGAATGGGCTGTGGGCTGCATTCCACGGCAACTTCTCTGCGCGGACGAATCTCCCCCACACGAAGTCCGAAATCAGGCAGAATGCAGAGCATGGCTGAGACCGCGACCGAGACGATCACCATTGCGGCCCCGCAGGATCAGGTCTGGGCGATCGCAACCGACCTCGAGCGATACCCGGAGTGGGCCCACGACGTCAAGGATGTCGTCGTCACATCACGAGACGACGACGGCCGGCCGAGCGACGTCGAGTTCCGCACATCGGCGCTCGGTCGCAGCACGCACTACACCCTCCACTACGACTACTCGGAGGCCCCCGGTGCCCTCGCGTGGACGATGGTCAAAGGCGACATCCAGCGATCGATCGACGGCGCGTACCGATTCGCGGCGACCGACGATGGCGGAACCCAGGTGCAGTACGACCTGGCGATCGAACTCGTGGTGCCGCTCCCCGGCTTCGTGAAGCGACGTGCCGAGCGGCGGATCCTCAACGCGATCCGCGAACTCAAAGCGTTCGCCGAAGCGTGAGCGACCCGTCGGGCCGGTCACTCGGCATCGACGTCGGGGGAACAAAGTGTCTGGCGGTCGTCCTCGACGACGAGGGGCAGATCGTCGATGAAGCTCGTCGGTTGACCCCGCGCGGCGAGGCGAGTCTGCCGAAGCTGATCGATACGCTCGCCGAGCTGGCCGTGGCGATGGGGCCGGTCGACCACGTCGGCGTCGGGGTGCCGGGCCTCGTGACCCGCAGCGGTGTCTTGCGGGCTGCGCCGAACCTGGACGGCGTCGCCGATTTCGACGTGGCCGGCCTGCTCGGAGCGCGCATCGATCGAACCGTCAACGTCGACAACGACGCCACCTGCGCCGCCGTTGCGGAGTGGCTGTACGGGGCCGGGAAGGGCAGCGACGACATGGTGCTCGTCACGCTCGGCACGGGGATCGGCGGTGGGCTCGTGCTCGGCGGCCGTCTCCAGCGAGGGAGCAACGGCTTCACGGGGGAGTACGGCCACATGGTCGTCGATCCCGACGGCCCTCCCTGCCCCTGTGGCCGGCGAGGCTGCTGGGAGCGCTATGCATCTGGCTCCGGGCTCGCGCGTCTGGCCCGAGAGGCTGCGACCGGGCGCCGTGTCAGTCGCGTGCTCGACATCGCCGGCGGCGACCCCGAGGCCGTGCGCGGTGAGATGGTGCAGCAGGCAGCTCGCGAGGGCGATCCTGATTCGCTGGCGGTCATCGATGAGTTCGGGCGGTGGGTCGCAGTCGGCCTCGTCAGCCTGACGAACGCGCTCGACCCTGAACGGTTCGTGCTGGGCGGTGGACTCGCAGCTGGGTCCGATCTGTACATCGGCCCGATCCGGGATTGGTTCCGCCGCTTGATCTATCAGCCCGAACTGCGGCCGATGCCGGACATTGCGTTCGCCCGTTGGAACGAGCGGGCCGGTGCCGTCGGTGCAGCCCTCCTGCACGCGGTCCACGAAGACCCTCAGCTCGTCGAGTGAGACACCTCGGACGACCCATGGGAGAACGGCGGCTGCTCGGTGAGGGTGACAGACCGTTCGGTGGGATCGGGCGCGATGGCATGGGTCGGTGTTGGTGGGCTCGACGGCGACCGGCGGTTCAGCGAGTGAGACAGGGCATTGAGCACGATCGGGGACCCGGCGATGCAGGTCACCCTCGTTGATGCCGACCCGGGGTGGCCGGCCACCTACGAGTTGCTCCGGCGGCGGATCGTCGGCGCTCTCGGCGAGCGAATCGTGACCATCGCGCACGTCGGGAGCACGTCGGTTCCCGGGTTGTCTGCCAAGCCGGTGATCGACATCGTCGTGGAGATCGACGACGCAGCCGACGAACCTCGATACCTCCCGGCCGTCCAGTTGGTCGGCTTCGAGCTGCGCCGGCGCGAACCGGACTGGTACGAGCACCGCGTGTTCCGGCTCGACGACCCGGCGAGCAATCTGCACGTCTTCGGCGTCGGCTGCGACGAGGTCGCGCGCATGCTCCGGTTCCGCGACCGACTTCGGGTCGATGCGGCTGACCGAGACCGGTATGAGCAGGTGAAACGGGAACTCGCCGCGCAGGACTGGAGCACCGTGCAGCACTATGCCGACGCAAAGTCCGACGTGGTGACCGCGATTCTCGCACGGGCGGATGAGCGCAGGTAGAGCGCCCCGGGTCGTGTCGGTCGGGTCGTGTCGTCGCGTCCTTCAGGTCGCGTCGTTCATGGTTTGTAGTTGGCCTTGGCAGACTCGATTTCGGCCCACGCCGCCTCACGGCCACCCATGCCCTCGGCCGACGCGTACTTGTTCGGCTCGAGGGCCTTGTACACCTCGAAGAAGTGGCGGATCTCGGCGCGGAGCTGCTCGGTGAGATCGTCGATGTCGTGGACATTGGCCCAGCGGGGCTCCTTCGGAGGGACGCAGATCAACTTCGCGTCCTCACCGGCCTCGTCGCGCATGTAGAGCACGCCGACCGGCCTGGCCTCGACCCACACGCCGGGATACACGGGATCCTCCAGCAGCACCAGTGCGTCGAGCGGATCGCCGTCCCCGGCGAGGGTGTGCGGCACGAACCCGTAGTCGGCCGGATACGTCGTGGCCGTGAACAGCCGGCGATCGAGGAAGATCCGACCGTCCTCGTGGTCGATCTCGTACTTGTTGCGGCTGCCCCGCGGAATCTCGATGACGACGAAGATGCAACCCTCCGCGGGGGTCTTGGGATCGGGTTGGATGTCCCGCTCCGCTCCCGTTGCGTCCATTCGGGCCCCTCTCGTCGTGTGTCGCGGCGCGCCGTTGCTGCGCTCGGTGGCTGTCGCGGCATCATCGCACACGATCGGTAATGTCACTGGAATGGAGTTCCGCAGGATCGAGAACCTGCCCCCGTACGTGTTCACGATCATCAACAATCTGAAGATCGAAGCGCGTCGCGCAGGAAACGACGTGATCGACCTCGGGTTCGGGAACCCCGACATCCCATCGCCTGCGATCGCCGTCGCGAAGCTGGCCGAGGCTGCGCAGAACCCGCGTAACCACAGGTATTCGCTGAGTCGCGGCCTGCCGAAACTCCGTCAGGCAATCGCCGGGTACTACGAACGGACCTGGGGCGTCACGCTCGACCCCGAACTCGAGATCACCAACACGATCGGGTCGAAGGAAGGCTTCAGCCACCTCATGTGGGTCCTGCTCGACCGCGGTGACGCCGCGATCGTGCCGACGCCGAGCTACCCGATCCACATGTACGGGCCTCTGTTCGCGGGCGCCGACCTTCGTCAGGTGCCGATCCGGGGCCTCACCGACCCTGACCAGCGTGAGCACTTCGCAGACGACTTCTTCGAGAGTCTCCACACCGCGTACGACGTCGGTTGGCCCAAGCCGCGCGTGCTCGTGATCTCGTTCCCTCACAACCCGACGGGTGCTTCGGTCGACCTGCCGTTCATGCAGCGCGTCGTCGACTTCTGTCGCGAGCGCGACATGATCGTCGTCCACGACTTTGCGTATGCCGACGTCGGCTTCGACGGCGTGAAGCCGCCGAGCATCCTGCAGGCCGAGGGTGCAATGGAGTGCGCAGTCGAGCAGTACTCGATGACGAAGAGCTTCTCGATGGCCGGCTGGCGCAGCGCGTTCCTGCTCGGGAACGCCGAGGTCGTGCAGGCGCTGGTCAAGCTGAAGAGCTACCTGGACTACGGCATGTTCCAGCCGGTGCAGATCGCAGCGACGGTGACACTGAACGAGGCGTCGGAGTATCCAGCCGAGATCTGCGCGACATACGAGCGTCGATGCGACGCGCTGATCGATGGGCTCGGGCGGATCGGCTGGAATGTACCGAAGCCGGGCGGCACGATGTTCGTGTGGGCGCCGATTCCCGAGGCGTACTCCGAGATGGGGTCGGTCGAGTTCTGCTCGATGGTCGTCAACGAGTGCGATGTCGCACTGTCGCCGGGCCTCGGCTTCGGCCCGGGCGGCGAGGGATACGCCCGGTTCGCGCTGATCGAGAACGAACAGCGCATCCAGCAGGCCGTCCGCAACCTCCGACGCGGCCTCATCAAACTCGGCTGAGTCGTCACGGTGGAATGCCGTCACCAGCTCGATCACGTCATCGTGGCCCACTGTTCGCTGGAGTGCTTCGGTTCGATCGACAGCATCGTCATGACGCCCTGAACGACCTGACGACGCGGTGAACGACGTCGACGGGCAACGGTCGACCCGTGTTCGCTGAAGCATTCGAATGAACCGACCACCGGCGACACACGACGTCATGGGCGCGATCGAATCTGCAGGCCCGACACCAGCCGTCACTCAACGGCCGATCGTGCCGACCGACGTCGACTGACATCGGTCAGCCCTGGTTGGCTCGAGGCGTCCGAACGAGCAAGTCACCGGTGACGCCCGCGATCACGCCGATCGAAACTGTCGAATCTGAAGGCTCCGACACCCTGGCTGACACTCAACGGCCGATCGGGTCGAACAAGCCGAACGACGTCGACAGACATCGGTCGGCCTGTGATTGCTCGATGCGCTCGAATGAAGCGACTGCCGGCGCCAGCGATCACGCTGATCGGCGCGACCGTATGTGGAGGGCCTGACATCCCGCCGACACTCACCGCCCGATCGGGCCGATCGCGCCGAATGACCCACCGGCGTACTCGCACGGAACGTCACCGTGCCGACATGCTCCCGTCACACGACGCCTCTACCCTCCCGGTCGTGCACACTGTCGTCGTTCGCGTGTGGTTGCCCGACCGCCCCGGCGCGCTCGGTCAGGTCGCGAGCCGGATCGGCTCGGTACGAGGCGACGTTCTCGCGATCGAGATTCTCGAGGTCGGCGGTGGGCGGGTGATCGATGAACTCGTGGTCGCCCTGCCAGACGAGGACCTGGTCGACCTCATGGTCAACGAGGTCCATGCGATCGACGGCGTGTCCGTCGAACACGTCCGTGAGACCGAATGTGGATACACCGACGCCAGCCTGTCGTCGCTGTCGGTCGCCGCCGAACTGGCCGAGTGCGACCCGTCCGACCGACTCTCCGGCCTGACGGCGGGAGTGGCTCGGCTGACCGAAGCGTCGTGGGTGATGGTGGCGAGGGCGGGTGAGTCGGTCGCGACGCTCGGCGACGCCCCGACGGCAGAATGGGTCACCGCACTGATCGCCGGCAGCCGCCACCTCGGCGACCCGCACGCAACATCGAGCGACATGTTCTGGAGTGACATGCCGGAATCGAACATGTGGATCGCGGCCGGCCGCAAGGGTCGCACGGTGCACGAACGTGAACGCCTTCGGCTCGACCTCTTCGCCCGGATCGCCGACTGCCTCATGGCCTGACGAACGCGTGAGAGTCGGCCCGCCACAGCCGGGCCCACTCTCACGCGTTCGGGGGTGGGGTGGGTCAGCGCAGGGTGGTGCCGTCGACGATCTTGTCGAGCAGGACTTCGAGGTTGCCGAGGTCGCGCAGCGTCACGACGCCGATCACGACACCGTCGTCGGTGACCGCGACCGCCTCGTCATCCGATGATCGCAGGCGCGCCGCGACGAGCGACACCGGATCGTCGGGGGCGGCCGGCGGGATGTCGGTGCGGGCCACGTCGGCTGCGGTGGTGGTCGCCCACTCGTCCCGGTCGACGTCGGCGATGTCGGTCACGGCGATCAGACCGAAATAGGCGCCGTCCATCAGCACCGGCGCCCACCGTCTGTTCTGGCGGAGCATGAGTTCGACCGTTGCGTCGAGTGAGAGCGACCCGTCTACCGTGTCGGGGCGCGGCGACATGATGTCGGCCACGGGGAGCCGGGTCAGCGGCTCGATGTCCGGTTCGCGCTCGCGGTGCTGATACGGGCTGAACGATCGCGGACCCATCGCCAGCTGTGCGACGGCCGCGGCGAGCAGCGCCGGAACCAGGAACCCCGGT
This sequence comes from Ilumatobacteraceae bacterium, assembly GCA_039921745.1. Classification (GTDB taxonomy): domain Bacteria; phylum Actinomycetota; class Acidimicrobiia; order Acidimicrobiales; family Ilumatobacteraceae; genus Ilumatobacter. The sequence goes on from JBDSBE010000082.1 coordinate 29,987, forward strand.
TGACCGGTCGCCTCGGCCACGAACGCGACACCGGCGAGCGGGGTGCGATAGCCAGCCCCCAGGAATGCCGCGATGCCGACGACCGGGAACAGGCGGGCGTTCGGAGCGTTCAGCAGGTGCTGGCAGATCGCGCCGACGATCGCTCCCTGCGCGACGAGGGGGATGAACAGCCCGCCGACACCTCCGGCGCCCACGCTGACCCACGTCGCGAAGGCGCGCACGACGAACAGGCCGACGAGCGCTGCCACGGTTCTCTGCGGGGCAACGGCCCAGTCGATCGCGAGGTAGCCCGGCCCGAGATGCAGCGGGCTGTCGAACCACCATGCGGTGAGCGGAGCCAGACCGGCGAAGATCGCAGCGGCGGCCAGGACCCGCACGCTGCGACGCAGCGGAAGTCGCTTGGCATGTCCGATCGACCAGGCGCCGAGGCGCGCCAGGATGCCGCACACGATCCCGACGACCAGCCCGCCGCCGAGGTCGCGCAGGTCGAACGGTGCCGAGCCACCGGACGACAGCAGCGGCTCTGTCCCGACGAGCGCGACGTACGTCACGTACGACGCCCCCGCCGCGACAAGGGTGGGCAACATCGCGCGGCGTGCGACATCGGATCTGTACGGCACCTCGAGTGCGAACACGACGCCGGTCAGCGGCGCCTTGAACACCGCGGCGACCCCCGCAGCCGCACCGGCCACCATCAACACCTTGGCGTCGTCGCGTCGCAGCCGCCGGGCGGACCGATCCTCGACGAACGAGCCGATCGTCGCGCCGAGGAGCAGCGACGGGCCCTCGAAGCCAAGCGCAGCGCCCGAACCCAACGAGACGGCGGCGGCGGTGAGTTTCGCCCAGAGTCGGCCGACCGGGAGACGCCCACCGCGCTCGTGATAGGTGCGAACGTACGCATCGGTGGTGGCAGTGTCGCCGTCGTCGATCATCGCGATCACCGCCACGACCACCAGCGCGACGGACGGCACAATCGCGAGCAGCCAGACCGGCTGGTGTTGCACCCACCTCAGCGAGTGGCCGACGACCACGTCGAAGCCCGCGACGCCGACGCCCGTCACGACGCCGATCAGCCCGGCCAGCACCAGGGTCAACTGGAATCTGCGGGCGACCTCGGCCGCCGCCTGCCGACGCGCCGCCTCGACGACGATCCGCGGGATCCGCCCGTCGGTCACGTGCGTCGTGCCAGCGGAGCGGAGCGGAGCAGATCCACGCCGCGAACCTACCGACTGCGTTCGTTCCGACCCTCAGCAGGGCGATGAATCACGGTCTGGAATCACGGTGACGAGAGCCCGAGAACGTCGGAGCGATCGCAGCGCACGTCGACGGACACCACAAGGCCGACGCGCATGGCCGCTCGTCCCGGGCTCACGGGGTGGCGATCTCGCGAACCGGTTCGCCGAGGGAGCTCGTGAATGAATCGTCAATCGGCTGACGCCCAGGCCTGCGACCGTTCGACGGCACGCAGCCACTGGGCATGGGTGAGATCCGCGACCGTGCGGTCGGGCTCGGGTTCGAACGTCGCATCGAGTTGCCACGTCTCGCGAATCGCATCGAGATCGGGCCACACACCTTCGGCGAGCCCGGCGAGGAAGGCGGCCCCGAGCGCCGTCGTCTCGTGGTCCTTCGGCCGACGCACGGTGACCCCGAGCTGGTCAGCCTGCATCTGGAGCATGAAGTCCATCGCCGAGGCTCCGCCATCGACCCGAAGCTCCGCGAGCGGGGTGCCGCTCGCCGCCACCATGGCGTCGACGACGTCGCGGGTCTGATACGTCATCGACTCGACGACCGCCCGGGTGATGTGCGCCCGCGTCGTTCCGCGGGTGATGCCGACGATCGTGCCGCGCGCGTACGGGTCCCACCAGGGCGACCCGAGCCCGGTGAACGCCGGTACGACCATCACGCCGCCCGAATCGTCGACGCTCTGGGCCAGCGGCCCGGCTTCGGCAGCGTCGTCGATGATCTCGATCCCGTCCCGCAACCACTGGATCGCGGCGCCGGTCACGAAGATGGAACCCTCGAGCGCGTACGCAACCGTCCCGTCCGCCAGTTCCCACGCGATCGTCGTGAGCATGCCCGGGGTCGGCTCGGGGCAGGTTGCGCCGACGTTGAGGAGCACGAAGCTGCCGGTGCCGTACGTGTTCTTCGCCATGCCCGGGTCGAAACACGCCTGACCGAACAGGGCAGCCTGCTGATCGCCCGCCACCCCACTCACCGGGATGTCGGCGGGCGCTCCGCACCGATCCGACGTGACGCCCAAGCGTCCACTCGACGGCCTGACCTCCGGGAGCGCCTCGATGGGGACGCCGAGCAGCTCGCACATCGTCGAACTCCAACGTCGCTCGACGATGTCGTACAGCATGGTGCGACTGGCGTTGGTCACGTCGGTGACGAAGGACGTCCCGCCCGTCAGGTTCCAGATCAGCCACGCATCGATCGTCCCGAGGGCAAGGTTCGGCCCCGTCGGAATGTCTCGCTCGCGCAGGAGCCACTCGAACTTCGTGCCGCTGAAATACGGATCGAGGACCAACCCGGTGGTCGCGCGCACCACGTCGAGATGGCCGTCCGCCTCGAGTTGATCGCAGCGGGCGGCCGTTCTGCGGTCCTGCCAGACGATTGCGGTGCCGTACGGCTCGCCCGTCGCCCGGTCCCAGGCGACCACCGTTTCACGCTGATTCGTGATTCCGATCGCGGCGACCTGCTCGTGACCGACTCGGGCGACGACGTCGGTGAGCGTCTCCACCACCGCGTCCCAGATCTCGGTGGCATCGTGCTCGACCCACCCCGGGTTGGGGAAGTGCTGCGTGAACTCCCGATACGAAGCAACCGTGGGGCGCCCGTCGGGGTACACCGCCCGGCTCCGAACGCCGGTCGTTCCGGCATCGATGGCAATCACACACGAGTCGGACACATCAACACTCACGGCGTCGACCGTAGGCGCGGCGACCCGCAGCGCGGTACGTCGGACGTGGGATCAGCGCTTGCGCTTCGATCCGGAGCCGCTGGGTCGGCGGCTCGTGCCACCACCGGTTCGGCTGGTCGGCGCGGGCCGCGCACGGGGTGCATCATCGGCATCCCCCGTCGAGGTCGACGTCGACTTCGACTTCGGGCGCGTCTGGCGGGGTTGGGCGCGGAGCTCCTTGAGCGACTTGCGCTGATATCCGAACTTGGCCATGACGAACCCGAACAGCAGGAACAGCGGCAAACTCAACAGCAGGCCGGCGACGATCCCCGACAGACCCCGGTCGCGAAACAGCACCAGGAACAGCACGGCCATCAAGGCGCCGTAGATCAGCCATTCCGTGAACATTCGCCGCCACGGAACGGGTCGTGTCGAGTCCCAACCCATGGCCTCTTCCTAGCACCTCGTCGGTCGATCGGACATGTCCGCGGCCGCCGTTCTGCAAGCGGTTGCATGCCCGACGTCGGCGCGTAGGATCGGCACGGTGCGAGTCGGTGTGCTGACCGGAGGGGGCGACTGCCCAGGTCTCAACGCCGTACTGCGCGCCATCGTCCGCAAGGGCGAGCGTGTGTTCGGCGACGAGATCGTCGGTTTCGCTGACGCATGGGACGGGGTGATGGAGCGGCGAACCATGCCGCTCACCGTGGAATCGATGCGCGGCCTCCTCCCACGCGGTGGCACCGTGCTCGGCACGCGTCGGGGCAGCCCGTTCGATGTCACCGGTGGGGTCGATGCGGTGGTCGCCACCATGGCCGACATGGGCCTCGACGGCCTGATCGTCGTCGGAGGCAACGGTTCGCTGTCGGTCGCGTGCAGGTTGCACACCGAACGGGGTTTGCCGATCGTCGGCGTCCCGAAGACGATCGACAACGACATCGAGGGCACGGAAGTCACGTTCGGGTTCAACACTGCGGTGCAGATCGCCACCGATGCGATCGACCGTCTCCACACCACCGCCGAGAGTCACGACCGTGTCATGGTCGTCGAAGTCATGGGTCGCCACACCGGATGGATCGCGACTCACGCCGGGATCGCGGGGGGAGCGACATCAGTGCTCATCCCCGAGCGACCGTTCGACATCGAGGAGGTGTGTGCCCGCATCAGCCGGCGTCACCAGCGTGGACGGTTCGCCTCGATCGTCGTCGTCGCCGAGGGCGCACGGCCACGGGAGGGGACGATCGAGATGGCGGACAACGAGATCGACCGTTTCGGACACATCCGACTCGGGGGCATCGGGCAGCTGGTCGCCCAGGAGATCGGCATCCGGACGGGCTTCGAGACCCGACCGGTCCTGCTCGGTCACGTGCAGCGCGGTGGCACGCCCACCGCGTTCGACCGTGTGCTGTCGACGCGGTTCGGCGTCGCCGCGATCGACGCCGTCCACCGGGAGCTGTGGGGCCACATGGTGGCGATCCGGTCGGACAGGATCGTCGACACCCCGCTCAGCGACGTCGTCGGCCGGAGCCGCCCGGTCGATATCGCGCTGTTCGACGACGTCGCCCAGATCTTCTTCGCCTGAGACCATCAGCCTCGGAAGCGGGCTGGGAGTTCGCGTCCCGCCCGTGGTCAGGCGCCGGCCGGCAGGGCGGGGAAGTCCGGCTGGGAGTTCTCGACGAGCGCCGGATAGTCGTAGACGCTGAGCGGATCGGTGGTCGGCCCGCTGTTCGGTCGCGCCCACGACACCGTGCGACCGTCGATCGTGATCTGGACGCGCGAGACGCCGTCGATCTCGGCGGCCGTGAACACGATCTGCGCCAACGCCTTGGACAGCGACGCCCCGGTCAGCTCCGTGAGCTCATTGCTCATGTCGAGGAACAGGATGCTGCCCTGTCGGCGCGGGGGTTGGAGCAACCGGACGGTCGACGGGATGAACGTGCTGTACTGCTGGGCCGCCTCGTTGTCGTTGGGCCCCTCCAGCAACGTTTCGATCAGCTCCGACGGCGACACGGTGTCGCGGGGTACCGACCGGAGGAGGCGCTCCTCACCGGGCGCAGCGAGGTAAATCCGGTCTGGGCCCGCCGCCTCGTTGCCGCTGCCGGTCGGGGCCGGCACCAAATTCTGCTCGTCGAGCGGCAGGTCGCGCGGTGCCGCATCGGGGCTCAGTCCACATCCGCTCAGCGCCAGGACGGCAACCATCACGATCCGCACGGCGCGGCCCGGCCGGCTCATTCGTCGAGTTCCTCGGCGTCGAGCTCGATGACGAACCGCGCACCGGGCTCACCGTCGAGGCGATCCTCGACCCAGACCCGCCCGCCGTGCATCCGGACATGCTCGGCGACCAGCGAGAGCCCGAGCCCGGCGCCGTCGTTTCCGGCCCGGCGCCCGGCGACGCCGCCCCGCGCGAAGCGTTCGAAGATCAGCGACCGCTCACTCTCGGCGACTCCGCCGCCGCGATCGGAAACAGCGATTCGAACCTTGGTGACCGGCGATGAAGCGGCGTCGACGACCCTGATCGCGACTTCGGGGTGCCCATCCCCGTGGATTCGGGCATTGTCGATCAGGTTCGCGACCACTCGGGCGAGGCGGCGGCGGTCGCCGTTGATCAGCACCATCTCCGATCGCGCTGACACGTCGACCTCGGTCTCGGGAAGGCTGCTGATCCGCACCGCCTGGCGCACGAACTCGGCGACGAGCAGTTCCTCGAGATGGAGGCGGACGGCGCCGGCATCGAACCGACTGATCTCGAGCAGATCCTCGACGAGGCCTTGGAACCGCACGACGTCGCTCTTGAGCAGATCGAGCGCGGCCTGGGCCCGTTCGGGCATGTCGCCTCGGCGGGCATCCATCACTTCGACCGAGGCCGACAGCGTCATCAGCGGCGATCGGAGTTCGTGGCTCACGTCGGAGGCGAACCTGGCATCGCGCTCGATCCGATTCTCGAGTGCGGTCGCCATGTCGTTGAACGAGTTGGCCAGGACGCTGAGATCGGGATCCTCGGTGAGTTCGAGGCGAGTGTCCAGGCGGCCGCCTGCAATCGCCTTCGCAGCCTGCGCGGCCACGCCGACCGGGCGGACGGCGCGGCGTGACGCAAACGACCCGGCGGCGACGCCGAGCGCCGTCGTGATGATCGTGCCGAGGAACAGCGACAGTCGAACCGACCGCAGTGTGCGGTTGACGTCTTCGAGGCTGAAGAACTCGACGAACGCCGAGGTTGCCTGGATCCGGTAGCCGACCGCGAGGTAGAGATCCCCGTCGATGTCGACGATCATCCGGGACGGAACGCCGTCGCGGACGACGCGGTTCTTGAACGACTGTGGCAACGTCGTGTCGTCGAAGGACGTCCGACCGGGTGTCCATGAACCGTTGTAGAGAATCAGCGGGCGCAGGACCCCGAACCCGTCGACCAGACGATCGACCGCTGAGGCCGCGCTGTCGGGGTTGCTTCGCAGCAGTTCGGCAGCGTTCGTCGCGTGCAGCCGCGCCGCATCACGGGCGGCCTCGTCCTGCTGCTGGACGACGCTCGACCGGGCGAGGCCGTAGGTCACGAAGGCGAGCACGAGCGACAGCATCAGAGCACCCAGCGTGAAGATCATCAGGATCCGTCGACGCAGACCCCACTTGGGGCGCGGACGCCGAGTGGACGACGTGGTCGTGTCGGGTGCGACCGCCGGCAGATCTGCGGCGGTCGCGGTCACGTCTGGAGCCGGTATCCCAGCCCACGCACGGTCACCACATGACGCGGATTCGCCGCGTCGGCTTCGACCTTGGTGCGCAGACGGCGAACGTGCACGTCGACCAGTCGGCCGTCACCGAAGTAGTCGTAACCCCAGACCTTGTCGAGCAGCGCCTCCCGGCTGAACACCTTGCCCGGATTCTCAGCGAGCTCGCACAGCAGCCGGAACTCGGTCTTCGTGAGGTGGACCTCCTCGCCGCCGCGCAGGACCTTGCCCTCCTCGGGAATCAGCTCGAGGTCGCCGAACACGAGCCGCTCGTGCGCGGGAGACGACGGCCTGATGCGACGCAGCAGCGCCCGGATCCGCGCGGAGAGTTCCTTGGCGGCGAACGGCTTCGTCAGATAGTCGTCGGCGCCCGCTTCGAGCCCGGCGACGATGTCATGGGTGTCGTTGCGAGCCGTCACCATCACGACCGGCACGTCGCTGGTGCGACGAATCGTGCGGCACAGTTCGAACCCGTCGATCCCCGGCAGCATGATGTCGATCAGCACGACGTCGGGTGCAGCGGCGTGGAACAACTCGATCGCCTGCTCGCCGCTCTCGGCTTCGTCGACCGTCCACCCCTCGTCTTCGAGCGCGAGTTTGACCGCGGAACGGATGCGCTCGTCGTCTTCCACGGCCAGGATGCGGGTACCCACGCCCCCATGATGGCGCATCGGGGCCGCGATTGGCGATCAATCGCCGGGTCGGCCGGCCCGCAGCGCCGCGAGGAACGCTGCATGCACACCCGGAGCGGACGCCACGATCTGCTCCGGACGGGCGCGATCGCCGTCGAAGTCGCTCGTCACGGCGCCGGCTTCGCGGGCGATCAGCTCACCGGCCGCGGCGTCCCACGAGTTGAGCTCGAGCTCGTAGTAGACGTCGAGCCGACCGCACGCCACCATGCACAGGTCGAACGCCGCCGACCCGAGCCGTCTGATGTCGCGAACCTGTGCGATGATCTCGACGATCTGCTCTGCCTGGCGACGGCGCATCTCGGGCTGGTACCCGAAACCTGTACCGACGAGCGCCAGATGCAGCTCGGTCTCCCCACTGGCACTGATCGGACGGTCGTCGAGCGTGGCACCGCCGCCGAGCGCGGCCGAGAACATCTCGTTCAGCGGCGGGACGAACACGGCCGCAGCCACCATCTCCCCGTTGCGGGCGACCGCCACCGAGTTGGACCAGCCCGGCTGGTCGTAGACGTAGTTCGTGGTGCCGTCGATCGGGTCGATGAACCACTCGAAGCCGCTGGTACCGGAGTCGCTGGTGCCCTCCTCGCCGACGATCGCGTCGTCGGGCCGACGCTCGCGCAGGATGCCCACGATGTGCGCCTCGGCGGCCCGGTCGAACTCGGTCGCGATGTCGGTGGCAGACGATTTGGTGTCGTTGCCCAACTCTGCGGCGCCGATCGCCTCGGCGCGCCCGGCCAGGGCGATCTCGCCAGCGCCCTGTGCGAGCGTTCGACAGAGCGATCGGAGCTCGGCGAACAGGGCGTCGTCGTCGGCGTGCGCACCCGGCGGGTCAGCCGGGTGCATGGCCGGCCCGTTCGCGGTCGCTGATCTCTCGCCACTCGCCCATCGCGCGCAGGGCCAGCACCCCGACGATCGCCATCCCGCCGGCGCACAGCAGTGCGCCACCCAGCAGGCCGAGGCCCTTGGCGACCGTGCAGTCGCCGTCGCACTGGAGTTCGACCAGTGCGTACCCGATCAGGCCGCCGGCCAGGCCCCCCAGCAGGATCGCCACGAACGCGATGACGCGGGCGGCGACGGGGGGGATCGCAGACAGGGGCCTCGACTCGGACACGGCCCCAGCCTACGAGCACGGTTCGTCGCCTCGGCCGGTCCGGGCCGCTGCGCGACGCTTAGAGTGCACCGGCGTGCAGGTGGTGGTCGTGATCCCGACGTTCAACGAGGTGGACAACATCGAAGCCCTGTGCCGGCGGGTCCGGGCGGCCCTACCCGACGCCGAGTTGATCATTGTCGACGACGCGAGCCCGGATGGCACGTCCGCACGTGCGAAGGCCGTCGGAGCGCAGATCGGGGGAGTGGCTGTGCTCGACCGGCCGGGCAAGGGTGGCCTGGGCGCGGCCTACCGCGCGGGCTACACCGAGGCGCTCGCCCGGGGCGCGCAGATCTGCGTGCAGATGGACGCCGACCTCTCGCACGACCCAGCCGCCCTGCCGGCCCTCGTGGTCAACGTCGAACTGGGTGCCGACCTCGCGATCGGGAGCAGATACGTGCCCGGCGGCCAGACGGTCGACTGGCCGTGGCGGAGGAGGACGCTCTCACGTTGGGGAAATCGATACGCGGCCGGTGTCCTCGGCCTCGCGGTCAACGATGCAACGGCGGGATTCCGGGCCTATTCGGCCGACGCTCTGCGCCGGATGGATTTCGAGTCGGTCGTCGCCGACGGGTACGGGTACCAGGTCGAGATGACCCATCGCCTGGTGCGCGTCGGCGGTCGCATCGTCGAGTTCCCGGTGACGTTCAGCGAACGAGTTGCCGGCGAATCGAAACTGGACAAGGGCATCATCGGCGAAGCGCTCGTGCTGGTGATCCGGCTCTGGGTCGCCGACCATCGCGGCCGTCGCCAGCGCCGCCGTCGCGGCGGCTGAGAGCCCACCCGTCGCAGCCTGTCTGACAAGGGCGACACCTGCCCGTATCGTCGTGCTGTGGTTCGAACCATCCTCCATGTCGACATGGATGCGTTCTTCGTGTCGGTGGAACTGCGGCGGCGACCCGACCTGGTCGGCCAGCCGGTGGTCGTCGGCGGAACCGGGAACCGCGGCGTCGTGGCGGCCGCCTCCTACGAAGCCCGTCGCTACGGCGTCCACTCGGCGTTGCCGTCCGCGATCGCCAGGCGGCGGTGCCCGCATGCCGTGTTCCTCCCCGGCGACCATGCGCTGTACGCCCTGGTCAGTGACGAGGCGCACGAGATCTTCGGGCGGTACACGCCGCTGATCGAGCCGCTCTCGCTCGACGAGGCATTCCTCGACGTGACCGGGGCCACCCGCCTGTTCGGCAAAGGCACCGAGATCGCGCAGCGGATCCGGGACGACGTCCGCGACGAGTTGCAGCTCGGCTGTTCGGTCGGTGTCGCGCCCAACAAGTTCCTCGCGAAGATGGCATCGGTCCACGCCAAGCCGAAGGCGCTGCCGGAGCGGGTCGTGCCCGGAGCCGGGGTGGTGGAGGTCGAACCGGGGCGCGAACTCGAGTTCCTCCACCCGCTCCCGGTCAAACGACTGTGGGGTGTCGGACCGGTCACGCTCGAGAAGCTCGAACGGTTGGGCGTCCGGTCGATCGGCGACCTGGCCGCGCTCGACGAGCGCACCGTCGTGAGCGCGCTCGGCACAGCGAGCGGTTCACATCTGCTCGCGCTGGCGAGGGGCATCGACACTCGATCGGTCGAGGTCAGCGGCGACCCGAAGTCGATCGGCCACGAGGAGACGTACCCGCAGGACCTGCACGACGTCAGCCGGCTCGAGACCGAACTCGTCAGGCTGTCCGATGCCGTTGCGTCACGCTTGCGCAAGCACGGCTTCGGCGCCCGGACCTTGACCCTGAAGGTGCGGTTCGCGGGATTCCGGACCGTGACCCGCTCGGTCACGCTCGACGATGCCGTCACGACGGGCCCCGAACTCGTGTCGGCGCTGCGGCCGCTGCTGCTGGCGCTCGACCTCGCCGCGGGCGTCCGGCTGCTCGGGGTGTCCACCGGCAACTTCGCGATACCGACCAGGCAGCTCAGCCTGCTCGACGACGACAATCGGCCGATCGACGAGTCGAGCCGTGAACCGGGCCGGACTGCCGGCACGATCGACGAGATCAGGGAACGCTTCGGCAGCAGTGCAATCGGGCCGGCGAGCTCGATCAGCGGCCGCACACTCAGGGTCGTGCGTCCAGGAGCCCAACAGTGGGGGCCCGATCAGCGGCCGGCCGGTGACGGTGAACCGGACACCCGATCGAGTGATCGCGAATGACCGGACAGGAATGTGACCGAGCGCGTTGAGGAACGCTGCCGAACGTGCGATGATTCGTGGTGCATGCCGCTGTCTGAAGACGAACAACGGATTCTCCGTCAGATCGAGCAGGAGCTCGAATCCGACCCCACGTTCTCCGAGCGCGGTTATCGGGTGTCCCGTCGCCGTCTCGTACTCCTCGCAGCAGGCCTCGTCGCAGGGTTGGTGCTGACCGTCCTCGGCCTCGCCGTCCACTTCGGCTGGGCGTTCCTCGGGTTCGTCGGTGTGCTGGTCATGGCGGTCAAGTTGGAAGCCGAGATCCGCGTCGTCGGCCGGGAAAAGCTCGGCAATCTGCCGATCAACGCGTGGCTCGCGGGCGCCGGTCGCCAACGCCCACCCGAATAGGTTCCGCAGCCACCTCGGTGGGCTCGCGGCCGCTGGTCAGGACCAGTCGGTGAAGTAGCGCCTGATCGACTGCCGCGTCGTCAGGGCGTCGTTGGCGATCCGTCCGATCTGGTTCGACCAGAGTTCGCAATCGTGACGCAGGGTCGCTCCGAACGCACCCGCCCGCTCGAGGTCGTAGGAACCCGGCGGCGCATAACTGACCCGATCGACGACATCAGCGAGCGACGCCATCGGCCGGGCCGCGACCGGCAGGGTCGCCGAGGTCGCCGCCGCCCACTCCCGGGCGGTCATCGAATCCCGGCCGCCGACACCGGCGCGCTGGGCGGCCCGCCGAGCCTGAGACCACGCGAGTTGAACACGGTCGGCGGGGCTCAGCGTCAGTGCGCTGCGTGCGCGTACCCAGCGTGTGATGGCGGGCGCCCCCAACGCCGCGAACAGGGCGGCGGCGAGGAGGATCGTCGTCCACGGCACACTGCCGACGGGCGTGGCCGGCGTCGTGCCGCTCCCGCCGCGAGGGTCGTCGCCGAGGTCCGGGATCACGTTCCGATTGGACGGAGTTCGATCGTCGTTCGGTGCGGTCGTCGCCGTGGTCGGCTCGCTGGTCGGGCCTGCGACCACGGTCGACGGGGTGGTCGGGTTCGGCGCACCGGTGGCGTCTGCGTTGCCGCTCCCGTCGAGTTGTTGGCCCGACGTGTCCTGGGCCGCCGGAACGTCCGTGTACGACTCGGCCCCCGGCACACCGCGGCCGGGTGTCGGCTCGAACGCCACCCAACCGATGCCGTCGAACCACAGCTCCGGCCAAGCGTGCGCGTTCTTGCCGAGCACGCTGTACCAGCCGTCGCTATTCTGCAGCCCGGGCGTGAAGCCCACGGCGACTCGCGAGGGGATCCCGAGCGTGCGGGCCATCGCCGCGAACGTGGCCGAGAACTGCTCGCAGTACCCGACCCGCTGGTTGAGAAAGCTCTCGATCGCATTCGAACCGTGGCCGGGGGCGACTTCCAAGCTGTAGTCGAAATCGCTCCGAAACCAGTTCTGGAGCGCAATCGCGCGGTCGTACTGGGTGCCAGCGCCGGCAGTGACCTGAGTCGCGAGCTCGGCCACGATCGATGGCAGATCGTCGGGGAGCTCGATGAACATGTCGTCTTCGGGGTTGGCAGTGGTCGCGCCCCGGAGTTGGGCCGGATCGAGGCGCGCCGCCGACGACACGACCGTGAAGAGGTCACCGGGCAGCATCTCGTCGGGCGCCAGCAGCGTGTCGGTCTCCTGGTTGATGTTCAGTCCCAGTCGCTGACCGGCCGAGACGCCTTCGGCCTGGAAGGGGTCGGCGGCGGCCGGGATCAGCTTGCCGCCGAGCGCAAGGACCTGGATCTGCTGCCGGATGATGGCGCCGTCCGAGGTGTCGAACTGGCCGTCGACCCGATCGAGCCGCCGTTCCGGAATCGCGAACCGGCGGCCATCGAACGATCCGAGCGTCGTGATGCGCCAGTACGCCGGGGCATCCGCATTGACCCGGAACAACTCGACGTTGCTCCGGTTGGTGAGCCGCGACTGAATGTCGACGAGCGGACTGATGATGTTCGTGACACCCCCGCCGCGCCCTTTCGTCTCGTAGAGCGGTTCGGCGTTCGCGCCCGGAATGCGTGGGCCGACGACCCCGGCGAGCAGGGCGATCGCGAGCGCCGAGGCCAAGGCCGCCGGAATGAACATCGACGGCGTGCGGCGACTCGTCAGCTCGACCCGACGGCTCCGGTCGTGCAGCGCACGCAGGGCGATCACGGCCAGCACTGCGGTCCCGATCAGCAGCGCAGTGCCGGCGATCCGCAGGCGTGGGCTCCCGAGCGCCGAGATGAACACGAACAGGACACCGCCGGGAACCAGCGACTCACCGCGGGCCTCGGCCCGGAACGCGAACGCGTCGGAGATGACGACGGTGATCACGATCGCGAGACCGGCCAGGGTCGCCCAGCCCGTGCCGTAGAGCACAGGCGCGATCGCGGTCGCGAATTGATCACGCACGAGCCCGAGTTCGAGATCGAGGATCGCTCGGGTCTCACCGGTCGGCAGCAACCAGCTCAGGGTGTCGCCGTACCGCGACGCGATAAGGACCCACAGCAGGAAGATCAGCAGCAGCGGGGTGGCGATCCATCCGCTCACCCGCGCCCGACGGAGCGCGAAGGACGCCCCGTGGCCGAGCACGATCAAGAGCCCCAGGTCGGCGAAAAACGCCCAGCCGGAGAACACCCGGGCGAAGCCGGCCGCGACCGCCAGCGAGAACGCCGCCAGCGCCAGCGTCGCCGCCAGATCGCGATCGATCGACGGGCGGTGGTCGTTCGGGCCGCTCACGCCATTGCCTCATCGGTCATGTCGGTGCGGTCGGCCTGGTCGGCCAACCGGTGGATGCTGGTCTGGCCCGCGAGCCGACCCCAGTGATGTCGGAAGGACTCGAGCGTCGACGCGTCGACGCTCAGCGGCGACGACGGAGTCGCATGCGTGAACACGCCGATCCGCGTCAGGGTCGGGTCGACGATCCGGTCGGTGCGACGCCACGCGTCGGTCGCCGGTGACGACGTGACGACGATGACAAGACCCAGACCCTCGCCCGGATCCCGTTCGAGTTCGCCGAGGCTCGGGCCGATCTCGATCGGTGCCAGGGCCCGCAGGGTGTTGGCGGCCACGTCGGGCCCCCGCAGGTCGATCCCGCCGCCGGTGACGAAGCGCGTCGTCAAGCCGACCCGTTCGGCGCTGACGGTCAGGCTGCCGGCAGCAGTGACGGCCCGTTCGAACACGTCGAGCGCCTCGTCGGAGTCACCGGCCGGGTACGTGTCGCCGTCACGATCGAGCACGACGATGCAGCGTCGCACGCCCTGCGCCTCATGCTGGCGCACCTTGAGCCCCTCGGAACGGGCAGACGCCTTCCAGTGGATGGTCCGAGGCTCGTCACCGTCGACGTAGTCGCGCAGGCTGTGGAATTCACCCGGCCCGACCCGTTGCGACAGCGCCAGCAGATGGCGGCCGAGCACACCGTGGCCGAGCGCCGGCATCGGCAGCTCGAACGTCTGCGGCGCAACTGTCAGCTCGGTCACGCCGATCGCAACCCGACGCATGACGGCGAGGCCGAGCAGATCGGTTCGTTCGAGTTCGGCAGGGCCGACCTCGAGCAGGCCGCGCCGCAGCGCCGGCACGCGGTATCCGGCCGTGACCTCGTCGCCCGACCGCAGCGCCGCGATGGTCATGTGGGCCGTGTTCGACGGGCCGACCGGTTCGGTGAGGTCGACCCGCGGCGACCGGATGGCCGCACGGTTCTGCACCAGCAGGTCGACACGCCCTGTCTCGCCGACCGTCAGGACAGACGGATGCACCCAGCGGGTGATCGCGAGGGCCGGCTTGTGAAGGCGCACGACGGCGACCGCGACACCGACGGCGATCGCGAGCCCGGCTCCGATGACGAACAGTTCGACGATGCCGAACACGCGCCCGATGACGAGGGCGGCGACGGCGCCGACTGCGATCGTCCATCCCTGCCGGGTGGGCATCAGCGTGGCACCGTCATCATCGGACGCATCTCGTCCGCGCTGTCACCGAGCGACCGGGACGGCGACGTCGGCGAGTAGTTCGCGCACGGCGTCCTCGGACGTCGAGCGGGCGTTCCCGCCCGATTTCAGGACGAGTCGGTGGGCGAGGACTGACGTGGCCACAGCCTTGACGTCATCCGGCGTGGCGTACTCGCGGCCGGCCGCCGCGGCATACCCGCGGCTCGCGGCGGCGAGTTGGAGCGTGGCGCGCGGCGACAGACCGAGTTCGATCGACGGGTGGCGTCGGCTCGCCTCGGAGATGTCGACCATGTAGGACTTGAGCGCACTCGCGAGGTACACCGACCGCACCGTCTGGATCATCGACAGCACCTCGTCGATGGTGACGACCGGCTGCAACTCCCTGAGGAGGTCTCCGGTGCCCTGACCGTCGAGGATCGAGATCTCCGCCGTCCGGCCCGGATATCCGAGTGAGATCCGCAGCAGGAATCGATCGAGCTGGCTCTCCGGCAACCGGTACGTGCCTTCCTGCTCGACGGGGTTCTGGGTGGCGATCACCATGAAGGGTGGCGAGAGCTGGTGGCTCGTACCGTCGACGCTGACCTGGCGCTCCTCCATCGCCTCCAGCAGGGCGGACTGCGTTTTCGGTGACGCCCGATTGATCTCGTCGGCGAGGACGATGTTCGCGAACAGCGGGCCGCGCTGGAACCGGAACTGCTCGGTGGACCGCTCGTAGATGCTGACCCCGACGAGGTCGGTCGGCAGCAGGTCGGGGGTGAACTGGACACGCTTCCACGAGCAGTCGATCGACGCCGCCAATGCCTTGGCCAGCGATGTCTTGCCGACGCCCGGGACGTCTTCGATCAACACATGACCTTCCGACAGCAGCCCGATCAGCGCGAACTCGATCGCCTGCCGCTTCCCCTGCACGATCGTGCCGATGTTGGCGGCGACGCTGTCGAACAGCGTGGAGAACGTCGTCGTCGCTTCTGCAGTACCCGTCACGCCGGGAAGCGTAGACGCTGGCGGCCGTGCGCGGTCCGCGCCGGGGTACGGTGCCCGTCGTGAGTGACGGCTTCGTGGCGATCGACCTCAGTCCGAGTCGTCTCGCTGCCGGCATCGTCGATCCGGCCGGGGAAGTGGTCATTCGCGATCGCCTCGCGACACCTGCACGAAACGTCTGGCCGGCGCTGATCCAGCTCGTGAGGCGCGTGCTGGCGGCGAATCCGACCGACGTCATCCCCACGTGGGTGGGTGTCACCTGCCCTGGCCCGATCGATCGAGGGACAGGGGCGATGAAGCCCGTCGGCATGCCGCTCTGGCACGGCTTCCCGCTCCGACGCGAGTTGGCGGATGTGACCGGTCTCCCGGTCGACATCGAAACGGCCGGGCGGGGTCTCGCCCTGGCGGAGTTGTGGCAGGGCGAGGCGTCGCTCCTGCCGCCGTCCCGCCAGCAGTTCGCGACGCTCGTGCTGGGCGACGACGCCGACGGCGCGCTCGTGATCGGGGGTCGGCTGGCACAGGGTCTCACCGGAAATCTCGGCCAGTTCGGCCATCTGATCGTCGAACCGGAGGGTGTCGCGTGCGAATGCGGCGCGATCGGCTGCCTGACGGTGTATGCCAGTGTGCGCGGGATCGAGGCAAGCATCAACCGGGAGTTGAGACGTACCCCGCCGGCGATCGTGGAGCGGACCGGCATCATGACCGCCCGGGCCTGCGCGTCGATCGCGGCGACGCTCGACGTGTCCGACATCGTCGTCGGCGGTGCCGTGCCGTCGGTGCTCGGCAGCCCGTTCTTCGACGCGCTCGCCCGCGAGCTCGATCAGCGATCCGGACTCTCGCACCTGTCGGGGCTGCGGGTCCGTGGCGTCGGCACGACACGTGTCGGCCCGCTCGTGTCGGCGGCTGCCGTCGCTCGGCACGCTCGACTCACCGACGATCCGCCGGCGCCCGCATCTACCGAGCAGTAACCCGTCGAGTATCGTCGCCCGGATGCGTCCCACCTATACCGCCGATGCTGAGGCGTACCGACAGAAGGTGCAGGCCTTCCTCGCCGAGAAGTTGCCGGCCGGCTGGGGCGGCATCGGCGGGCTCGAGGGCGAGGAACTCACGGCATTCGTCACCGACTGGCGTCGCACCCTCTACGAAGCGGGGTACCTCGCACCGGGGTGGCCGATCGAGTACGGCGGCGCCGGCCTGTCGGCGCTGGAGCAGGTGATCCTCGCCGAGGAGTTCGTGACGGCCGGTGTGGCGACCGGTGGCCCCAACGACGTGTTCGGCATCCAGATGCTCGGGAACACGATCCTCCTTCAGGGAACCGACGAGCAGAAGTCGTACTACCTGCCCCGCATCCTGTCGGGTGAGGACACCTGGTGTCAGGGCTACAGCGAGCCGAACGCCGGTTCCGACCTCGCCAACGTGGGTCTCAAAGCGGAGCTCGACGGCGACCAGTGGGTGCTGAACGGCCAGAAGATCTGGACATCGGCGGGCCATCTCGCGGACCACATCTTCACGCTCGCCCGGACCGACCCCGACGCACCCAAGCACCGGGGCATCTCGTTCATCCTCGTCGACATGCGTCAGCCCGGCATCGAGGTCCGCCCGATCAAGATGATCTCCGGCGACAGCGAGTTCAACGAGGTGTTCTACACCGACGCAGTCGCCCCGAAGGGGAACGTGATCGGTGCGGTCAACGACGGCTGGCGGGTCGCGATGACCCTCCTCGGGTTCGAACGCGGCGAGGCCGCCGCGACGGGCCCGATCCAGTTCCAGGCCGAGGTCGACCGGCTCCTGCAACTCGCCAGGGAGCGCGGCGTCTCCGACGACCCGGTGATCCGCCAGAAGCTGGCGTGGGCGTACTCGACGGTGCAGATCATGCGGTACAACGGGATGCGGGTCCTCACCGGCTTCCTCCAGGGTCATCACCCCGGACCCGACGGTGCGATCTCCAAACTCTTCTGGAGCGAGTACCACAAAGTCGTCACCGAACTCGCCGTCGACATCCTCGGCGCAGATGCGCTCGCGCCCGAAGGCCGGCATCCGTCGTCGTCGTTCTCGACCGACGACGCCGGCGCACCGAACTCGTCGATGTCGTGGGTCACGACCTTCCTGAACGCTCGCGCCGGAACCATCTACGCGGGGTCGTCGCAGGTCCAACGCAACATCATCGGCGAGATGGTGCTCGGTCTCCCGAAGGAGCCTCGACCGACGTGATCCGCGTCGCGGTCGCCGTTGGACGTCACCCTGCGCTGTGGCCGACCGCGATCCGCGCTGCCCGCCGCACCGCCACGCCAGGCTGGTGGCGGCGACCGCCGTTCCTCCCCGTGCCGTCGGGTGACTATCTCCGGTTCCGGATAGTGACGCAGTACGGCGAAACTGATCGACAGCCCGATCCCGGAGATGTGCTCAACTACCTGGCGTGGTGCCGGGACTGGGATCGATCGGTCGGCTGATGACGCCGGCCCGGTGGTGATCGCATGTCGCGCGCCCTGGTCCTGAATGCCACGTACGAACCGCTCGGCGTCGTGTCGTCGCGCCGAGCGCTCTGCCTGCTGATCGCCGACAAGGCCGAGATGATCGAAGCCAACGATGCCGTCTTCCATTCCGAGAGCCTGACGCTGGCGAGCCCGGCCGTGGTGCGTCTGAACTACATGGTCAGGGCACCGCGCCGACGGATCGCGTCGGTGTCACGGCGTGCGGTGTTCGCGCGTGATGACTACCGGTGCCAGTACTGCGGCTCTGGCGCCGACTCGATCGACCACGTCGTACCACGCTCGCGCGGCGGGCTCGACGACTGGGAGAATCTGGCTGCGGCGTGCCGGCCGTGCAACACCGCCAAGCGCAACCGGACCCCGGCCGAGGCGGGGATGCACCTGCTGCGCCCGTGTCAGGCCCCGCGCACGGCGGCATGGACCATCGTCGGTGCCGCCGGGGTCCCGGAGGTGTGGAAGCCGTACCTCGCGCTCGCCGGTTGACGTACTCGATACCGTTGCCGTGTGGTCGACGTGCTGGTACAGCGGGGGACCGTTGCCGAGTTGCACGCCCGCGACCCGTTCGCCGGTGACGGCCCCGACGCCCCGCAGGTCTGGTGGTGCCGCCCCACCGACGATGCCATCGTGCTCGGTTCACGCCAAACGGCCGACCTCGTCGACCGTGCGGCGTGTGCGCGAGCCGGACTCAGCGTCGTGCGCCGACGGTCGGGCGGGGGTGCCGTCTTGATGCGGCGCCACGACGTGCACTGGATCGACGTGGTCGTGCCGACCGACGTCGCCCCCGACGACGTGCGGGGCTCGATGGTGTGGATCGGTGAGCGGTGGCGTGCCGTGCTCGACTCGCTCACCGATCGGGAGTTGGCCGTGCACAAGGGTCCGATGGTTTCGACCGACTGGTCGGACCTGGTGTGTTTCGCCGGCGTGGGGCCGGGCGAGGTGCTGTGTGGCGGCGGCAAACTGGTGGGCCTCAGTCAAAGGCGTACCCGGCGCGGCATGCGCGTACAGGCGCTGATCTACGGTGCTTCGGTGTCACACGAGTACCGCGATCTGTTCGTCGGAACGGTCCCGGATGGCGACCCCGGTGGGCAGGCGTGGGTCGCGGGCCTCGATGGCGCGACGCTCGCGGGCGCCATCGCCGAGCGAATCACGCCCGTGTAATTCGCGCGGACCGCGCGCAGCACGCCGTTTCCGATCTGGAGCTGATCAGTGACACATCGTCCGATCTCGGGGGTTATTGGGGGTAATTGGGTTGATTAGGTTGACATCGGTGACCGCGGAGCGTCATACTGACGACCACGAGGGGTGCCCATGGCTCTCGGGTGAGGCAGCAGGTCATGGGACAGAACCTCGGAAGGTGTGGGCACGAACGTGTTCGTCGGTGAGTACGACCGCAGTGTCGACGGCAACGGCCGTCTCGCTCTGCCGGCGACGTTCCGTGACCACCTCGGCAACCGCTGCTACGTGACCGCCCACCCCGATGGATACATCGCGATCACCACCGAGGAGAACTTCGCCCTGATGGCCGAGCTCGTGCTGGCCGAGGTCCGCAGCGGTGCCCGACCGACGTCGGCCCGCCGCAGCGTGGGACGCGCCTCACAGCTCGCCAGTATCGACAAGCAGTCGCGGATCACCCTCGACGAGGCGACGCGGCGGCACGCCGGCATCCGGCCCGGGGCCCAGGCGATCATCGTCGGCGCCCTCAACGAGCTGCAGGTGTGGCGGCCCTCGCGTTTCGCGACGGTCGAGAACGAGCACGGCGAGATCGAACCTGCCCGCGTCTGGAGAGACGAGGACGATCAGGGCGATGACGTGCAGAGCGGAGGATCGGCATGAGCGAGTTCGAGCACGCACCCGTCATGCGCGACGAGATCGTCGCGTCGCTGCGGCCCGTTCCCGCGGGCGTCGTGCTCGACGCGACCCTCGGTGGAGGAGGACATGCCGAGGCACTGCTCGAGGACCGCGACGACGTCCGTGTTCTCGGTCTCGACCGCGACCCGGATGCGCTCGACTTCGCGCGCCGACGGCTGTCGCCGTTCGGTGACCGGGTGATGACCCACCGCTGCCGGTTCGACGCGCTCGACGACGCGATGCAGGCCCACCAGGTCGAGTCTCTCAGTGCCGCGATGTTCGACCTCGGCGTGTCATCTCCCCAGCTCGACCGGGCCGAACGCGGATTTTCGTATCGACACGACGGACCGCTCGACATGCGGATGGACACCGACGCACCCTGGTCGGCCGACGATGTGGTCAACGGGTACGACGAACGACAACTCGCCGACGTGATCAAGCGCTACGGCGACGAGCGGTTCGCCCGACGGATCTCGGCCGCCATCGTCGCGGCACGCCCGATCGAGTCGACCAACCGCCTCGCCGAGGTCGTCACCGCCGCGATCCCGGCTCCGGCGCGCCGAACCGGCGGCCACCCGGCCAAGCGCACGTTCCAAGCAATCCGGATCGAGGTCAACGGAGAACTCGACGCGCTGCCCGAGGCACTCGACAAGGCGATCGACGCGCTCGCTCCCGGCGGCCGATTGGCCGTGCTGTCGTATCACTCCGGTGAGGACCGGATCACCAAGGACCGCATTCGCTGCGCCGAGACCGGCGGGTGCGAGTGCCCCCCCGAACTTCCGTGCGTCTGCGGCGCCGTGCAGACGGTCAGGGTCGTCCGCGGTGTCCCGAAGCGGGCGGGAGCCGATGAGCAGGCAGCCAACCGGCGGGCCAGTTCTGCACGCCTGCGAATCGCCGAGAAGATCGAACCGAGAACCCGAGGTCAGCGCTGATGGGCATCGCACTCCGTCAACCTGTCTCTTCTCGCCGCAGCCCGGATGCGTCGGAACCGTCGCGTGCGCTGACGCTCGTCCCGGCACGGCGACGGTTCGCATGGTTCGCGATCTCGCTCACCGTGCTCGTCTCGGCCGTGATGATGGGTGCGATCTTCCTCCACACCCGACTCGCCGAACGCCAGCTGCAGATCGACCAGGTGGAACGGTCGGTGCGCACGGCCCAGGAGGACTTCGACGTCCTGCGCTCACAGCGTGCCGAACTTCGCTCACCGACCCGCATCTCGGAATCCGCAACCGCACTCGGCATGGAGATCGGATCGGAGAGCGAGTTCGTCGCGATCGACCCGATGGTGCTGGCGATCACGATTGCCCAAACCGGTCAGATCCCCGCAGGCGACGAGATCGTCGTCGGGTCCGACCAGCGGCTCGAACCACTCGACCAGTTCCGCCTCGTCAAGGGCGTCAGTTCGGAGGCGCCATGAGCCGTCGCACCCCACCGCCACGGCCGACCCGCCGGGCCGCTCCGAAGGTTCGCCGTGCGCCGGGTGCGCATACGGTTCGTCGCACGGCGCCGCAACGGTCGCAGACACCCCGTCGCCGCACGGCATCGCCCTCGACGACAGCGGGCCGGCGCACGACGCGATCGCGGTCGACGGAGACACCGCGCGCGGAGGTCGGTCGTCGCACGGGTCGTCGAGACGGCCGTTCTCCTCAAGCCGCGACGCGCTCCGCCGGTCAGCGCCGCGATGTCACCGTGCAACCAGCGCGCACCAACCCGTCGCGGGCTCACCAGCCACAGCGTCGGAGCCCGTTCAAGCGACGGATCGTGGCTCCCAAACCGACCGTCGTCAGGACCGGGTTGTTCCACGGCGTCGGATCGTCGTCGTGGCGGCTCAAGTTGCTGCTCGTCCTGCTCCTGGTGATCCTCGGGAGCGTGCTGTTCAAGGTCGGACAGCTCCAGAGCGACGGCGGTGAGTCACTGCGGACCGCAGGTGCACAGCAGTGGGAACGGGTCCGCCCGCTCCAGGCCGATCGCGGCACGATCTTCGACCGCAACGGTGAAGAACTCGCCATGTCGATCCCGGCCTACTCGATCAGCATGAACCCGAAGCTCATCACCGACGAGGCAGGTACGGCCAAGGTCCTGCAGTCGATGCTCGGGCTCGATGACGCTGTGACCCGCACGCTCTACGACTCGATGGTCGCGAAGCAGACCGGCTTCAAGTACGTGGCACGCGAAGTCGACGTCTCGGTCGGCCAGCAGCTGGCCGGACTCCGCCTCACCGGCGTCAACGTCGACGAGGAGGATAAGCGGATTCTGCCCGGCGGCGACACCGGACGCAGTGTCATCGGCCTGACCGACATCGACGGTACCGGGATTGCGGGGCTCGAGGCCCAATACGACGCGCAGCTGACCGGCACGCCCGGGTCTCTCCGCAAGGAGATCGCACCAGGGGGCCGCTCGGTGGCGGGCACCGAAGAGATCATCTCGCTCCCGGTTCCCGGCAACGACGTCATCCTGACCCTGGACCGTTCGATCCAGTTCACTGCCGAGCAGCTGCTGCTCGGTCGCGTCA
This sequence comes from Ilumatobacteraceae bacterium, assembly GCA_039921745.1. Taxonomy (GTDB): domain Bacteria; phylum Actinomycetota; class Acidimicrobiia; order Acidimicrobiales; family Ilumatobacteraceae; genus Ilumatobacter. Next base: position 52,346 of record JBDSBE010000082.1, read on the forward strand.
CCGAGCTGCTGGCGAAGTCGGGCTACATCGTGATCATGGACACGAAGTCCGGCGACATCCTGGCGATGGCCTCCGTCCAGCGCGACGGCGAGGGCACGGTGGAGATCACGAGCGGGAACTACGCCGCGGTCAACGCCTACGAACCCGGCTCGGTGGCCAAGGTCGTCACCATCGCCGCCGCCCTCAACGACGGCGAGGTCACCCCCGAGCGGACATTCGTCGTGCCGTGGCGCAAGGAGTACGCCGACGACCTGCTCAGCGACTCCCACCAGCACCCCGACGACCTGATGAGCGTCGAACAGATTCTGGTGGAGTCGTCGAACATCGGCACGATCATGGTGCAGCAGCAACTCGGCAACGGGGTGTGGGATGCAGCCCGCCAGACGCACTGGAACTACCTGCGCAACTTCGGGTTCGGCGAACGCACGGCGCTCGACTTTCCCGACGAGTCGCCGGGCATCCTGAAGGACTGGACGGATTTGTGGGGATCCGAGCGGGTCACTGTCGCCTACGGGCAAGGATTCGCGGCGACCCCGATCCAGATGGTGTCGGCCGTGAACACGATCGCGAATGACGGGATGTATGTCGCACCACGGCTGGTCAAGGCGACCGTCGACCCGACCGGTCAGATCGACGATGCGGAACAGTCGGCGACCCACGAGGTGATCCGGCCCGAGGTCGCCACCCAGATGCAGCACCTGATGCGTCAGGTCGTCTGTCGTGGCACGGCCAAGCTGGCGCAGGAGGGTGTCGAGCGATTCAGCATCGCCGGCAAGACCGGGACGGGCCTCAAGTCGCAACCGAACGGCACGTACCTCAACGCCGCCGGCGAGCGGGTGTACTACGCAAGTTTCGCCGGGTTCTTCCCCGCCGAGGATCCGGAGATCACCGTGCTCGTGTCGATCGACGAACCGCCTGCCGGCGACATCAACCGCTTCGGCGGCACCGCCGCCGCGCCCGTGTTCGCGAACCTCGTCCCGACGATCGTGCACGAGCTCGGCATGCAGCCACCTGCCGACACGGTCCCGTGCCAGCCGTGACGACAGCGGTCACGGTCGATGCCGTGATCTCTGCGGTGCCCGCGGCGTTGATCGTCGGGCGCAGCGGGGAGCGGCCGGCCGCGGTCGTCGACCTCACCCACGACTCGCGTCAGGTCGGCCCGGGCTGGGCATTCGCCTGCGTCACGGGCGAGCGGTCCGATGGCCACGATTTCGCGGCAGCCGCCGTCGAGGCCGGTGCCGTGATGCTGCTCGTCGAACGAACACTGCCACTCGACGTCCCCCAGCTCGTCGTGACAGACGTGCGACGGGCGATGGGGCCTGCCGCCGCAGCCGTCCACGGTCATCCGGCCGAGCGGTTGACCATGGTCGGGATCACCGGTACGAACGGCAAGACCACGACCACGGCAATGCTCGGTTCGATCTTGCGCGCGACTGGCCGTGACGTTCGCATGCAAGGGACGCTGTCCGGCGCCCGGACCACACCGGAAGCCCCCGATCTCCAACGGCAACTGGCGGAGTACGTCGACGAGGGCGTCGACGCGGTCGTGATGGAGGTCTCTTCGCACGCGATGGTGTTCCATCGGGTGGCCGGCACCCACTTCGATGTCGTCGTGTTCACCAACCTCGGTCGCGACCACCTCGACCTGCACGAATCGATGGAGGCGTACTTCCGGGCCAAGGCATCGCTGTTCGATCCGGCGCTCGCCGCGACGGGCGTCACCAACCTCGACGATCCGTCGGGCCGCCTCATCTTCGACGCCGCCCAGATCGAGATGCGTGGCTACTCGCTGGCCGACGCCGTCGATGTGGCAGTCACCGTCGACCGGCACTCGTTCACCTGGCAGGGGCATTCGGTCACCGTTCCCGTCGGCGGGCACTTCAACGTGATGAACTCGATCGCCGCGCTCACCACCGCCGATGTCGTCGGTGTGTCACCGGACGACGCAGTCCGCGGCCTCGCCACGTGCACCACGGTGCCCGGCCGGTTCGAGACCGTCGACGACCCGACGCGTGACCAGATCTCGGTCGTCGTCGACTACGCCCACACACCCGACGGGCTCGAAGCGCTGCTGGGTTCGGCACGCCAGATGCTGCAGGGGGGTCGTCTCGTCGCGGTGTTCGGATGTGCCGGCGATCGGGACGCCGAGAAGCGGGCGCCGATGGGGGCCGTGGGCGCCGCGCTCGCCGACCTCGCCATCATCACCTCCGACAATCCTCGTCGTGAGGATCCGGCGTCGATCATCGCCGACGTGCTGGCGGGTGTCGCGTCGTCCGATCGCGCGGCGACGTTGACCGAGGTCGACCGGCGGACGGCGATTTCGCTCGCGATCGGTCGTGCGCAGCCCGGTGACATCGTCGTCATCGCCGGCAAAGGCCACGAGACGACGCAGACGATCGGCGACGATGTCCGTCCGTTCGATGACAGAGTGGTGGCACGCGAGTTCCTCGCCGAGCTCGCCGCCGGATCGGTCGATCCGGCCCCATCGCCGCTGACTGGAGGGCCATCGTGATCGCCGTACTGATTGCCAGCGCGGTCTCGACGCTGATCTCGCTGTTCGGTACCCGCTACCTGATCGTGTTCTTCCGGACCCGCGGTCACGGCCAGCCGATCCTCGGCAAGGAGGATCGCGGGCCTGATCATCACATGGTCAAGCAGGGCACGCCCACGATGGGAGGGATCGCGATCGTCGTCGCCGCGTTCGTCGGGTGGGCGGTCGCCCACATCCGCGATATCGCGTTCTCCGACCAGGCGATGATCGTGTGGCTGGGGATCCTGTCGATGGCCTTCATGGGGTTTCTCGACGATTGGATCAAGGTCCGCAAACGTCACAATCGGGGCATCTTCTGGAAACAGAAGAACTACATCACCATGGCGATTGCATTCGGATTCGCCTGGTGGCTGGCGGGCACCACCGGCGTCGACGAGTCGATCAGCCTCGTGCGAGCCGGCGATCTCGGCTTCGAGGTGCCGACCGTGGTGTGGGTGATCTGGGCCGGCGTGATCGTGTGGGCGACGACGAACGCCGTGAACGTGACCGACGGCCTCGACGGCCTCGCCGGCGGATCGGCCCTGATGGGGTTCGGCGCCTTCATGATCATCGCCTACTGGGCGTTCCGCAATCCCGACGTCTACCACGACGTCGTCAACCCGCTCGACATGGGCGTCATGGCGGCCGGTTTCGCCGGTGCATGCCTCGGGTTCCTGTGGTGGAACGCCGCCCCGGCGCGGATCTTCATGGGCGATGTCGGCGCGCTCGGGATCGGATCTGCGCTCGCATTCCTCGCACTGACGTTGAACACCCACGTGCTCTTGATCCTGATCTGCGGGATCAACGTGATCGAGGCCGGCTCGGTCGCTGTCCAGATGGGTGTGTTCAAGGCGTCCGGGCGGACCCGCCGACTGTTCCGCATGTCACCGATCCACCACCATTTCGAACTCGGCGGCTGGCCCGAGACGACGGTGATCATCCGGTTCTGGTTGATCTCGGCGATCTGCGTTGCATCCGCACTGGCGGTCTTCATCGCCGACTTCACCAGGGTGGTCGGCTGACCGTGCGTACCCTCGTCCACGGCCTCGCGATCACCGGCGCGTCCACGGTGAGCGCGCTCCGACGACGTGGTCACGACGTCGTCGTCTCGGACGATCACCACACCGACACGACACATGATCTGGCGAACGCCCTCGGCGTCGAGCTGCTGCACACACCCCTCGACCTGGGGGTGTTCGCCTGCCAATTCGACCTGATCGTCCCGGCCCCCGGCGTTCCGGAGACCCACGGTCTGATCAGGGCCGCCCGGACGACCGGCGTCCCCGTCGTCAGCGAGATCGAACTCGCCTACCGGTGGGAGCAGGAACGGCCGCAGGGACCGCGCCCGATCCTGGCCGTGACCGGCACCGACGGCAAGACGACCACCACGGACATGGCGGTGGCGATGCTGCGCGCCGCAGGACGACGGGCCGATGCAGTCGGCAACACCGACGTGCCGTTCGTCGATGCGATCGACACCGACCTCGAGGTGTTCGTGGTCGAATGCAGCAGCTTCCGACTGGCCTGGACGCAGCAGTTCCGGTCCGAAGCAGCGGTCTGGCTCAACTTCGCGCCGGACCACCTGAACTGGCACGAGTCGCTGGCCTCCTACGAGGCGACCAAGGCCAGACTGTTCGACCTGCAGCGCACGACCGATGTCGCGATCGGTTCGATCGAGGACGACATCGTCATGCAGCATCTCGACGTCGCACCCGGTCGCCGTCGGACGTTCGGTCTCGACCGCGGCGACTACCGGCTCGACGGAAACATGCTGACCGGGCCGAACGGACCGATCGTGGACGCCGATGCGATGCAGCGCAGCCTCCCGCACGACATCACGAACGCGCTCGCCGCCTCGGCACTGGTGATGGAGACCGGGCTCGCCGACGCCGACGCGATCGGTACGGCACTCACGGACTTCGTCGCGCGGCCGCACCGGCTCGAGGTGGTCGTCAGTCGCGATGGCATCACCTGGTACAACGACTCGAAAGCGACGACACCACACGCCGCCGCGACGGCCATCCACGCCTTCGACTCCCTCGTCCTGATCGCCGGCGGCAGCCGCAAGGGCGTCGACCTGTCGCCGATGGCAGCGGAAGCGGACCGGGTTCGGGCCGTCATCGCGATCGGCGAGGCGGCCCCCGACATTCGCGCTGTGTTCGGCGCGTCGACGCCGGTCACCGACGCGATCTCGATGCGTGATGCCGTCCGGATGGCGGCGGCGGCGGCCCGGGCCGGTGACGCCGTCGTGCTCTCACCCGGCTGTGCCAGCTTCGACTGGTACACCGGCTACCCGGCCCGAGGCGACGATTTCCGCCGCCTCGTCCACGAGCTCTACTCGATTGCCGACTCGGACGACGCCGCAGCATCCCAGGAGATCCACGCGTGAACCAGCAGCCCCTTCAACCGAAAGAGTGCGCATGACGACGACCATGAACCCGTGGGCGACCGACTCCGACGTCAGGGCACGCCGTCAGGCGGCCCTCGATCGCCTCACCGGCGGGACGAATGGCGCCGGCAAAGCCCGTCGGAGCAAACCGTCGCGGCGGGCGGTGCAGCTCAAGGAACCCAGGGTCGCCGAGCAGTTGGGCCCGACGCCGCGGGTCTTCTACGCGATCGTGGTGATCGTCGCGGTGTTCGTGATGCTCGGCCTCGTGATGGTGCTCTCCGCGTCGTCGGCGAATCAAGTCGGTGGCGATCGTTCGCCGTACACGATCTTCAATCGTCAGCTGATGTGGGCGAGCGTCGGGTTCGTGGCGATGATCGTCGCGTACAAGGTGCCGTACGCTCGCTGGCGCTCGTTCGTGATTCCCGGGACCATCCTGGCCGCCGGTGGCATGATGCTGCCGTTCGTCCCCGGTCTGGGTGCCACGATCAACGACGCCAACTCGTGGGTTCGGTTCGGATCGTTCGGCTTCCAGCCGTCGGAGTTCCTCAAGCTCGCGTCGATCGCGTTTCTCGCCGACACGTTCGCACGTCACCGCGACGACCTGGCCGAACCGCGGCGCGGACTCGTGCCGATGTCGATCGTGGCGTTCGGTTGCGCCGGTGTCAGCTTCCTCCAGGGTGACCTCGGCTCGGCGATCGTGCTCGCGTCGGTCGTCCTCGCCGTCGGCCTGATCGCCGGCGTCCCGCTCGTCCACGTCGGGTCGGTGTCGCTGATCGGGGTGTGCGGCGCCGCAATCGCGATCCTGTCGGACCCTCGCCGCTTCAACCGGCTCGCCGCATTCCGTGACATCGAGGGCAACAAGGAACACCTCGCCTGGCAGTCCTGGCAGGGGCTGCTCAGCATCGCGAACGGGGGCATGACGGGCTCGGGCATCGGGGGGAGCAACTCGAAGCTCGGCTATCTCCCACTCGCTCACAGCGACTTCATCTTCGCCGTGATCGCCGACGAGCTGGGCTTCGTCGGTTCGGTCGCCGTCGTCGGAGGGTTCGCCCTCCTCGTCTGGTTCGGGATCCAGACTGCGCTCGCAGCGCCGGATCAGTTCGGGCTGATCCTGGCCGGCGGCATCTCGGTCTGGTTCGGTGTCCAGTCGATCATCAACATGGGCGGCGTCGTCGGGCTGATGCCCGTGACCGGTCTCACGCTGCCGTTCTTCTCGGCCGGTGGCACGTCACTGTTCACCTCGATGGTCGCCGCAGGCCTGCTGTTGAACGTCGCCCGGCGAGCCGTCACGGCGCCCCGACGCGCAACGACGTCGACGAGCAGATCTCCTGGCACATCGACAGGCACATCGACAGGCACATCGGTGGGTTGCGCGACGGCCGCCCGGTGAGTCCACCGTTCGCCGTGGTCACCGGCGGCGGGACCGCCGGTCACGTGCTACCGGCGATCGCGGTCGGCGAGGCACTCGTCGCGGCGGGTCACGAACCGGCGACGATCCACTACATGGGCGCCCGTCGTGGAATCGAGACTCGGCTCCTGCCCGACACGCCGTTCCCCCACACGTTCTTCGACGTGGTCGGGCTCCAGCGAAGTCTGACGCGCCGCAACCTGGCGTTCGTCCCGTCGATGATCCGGGCGCGACGGGCAGCGATCAAGGCGTTCCGTGCTGCTCGGCCCGAGGTGGTCGTGAGCGTCGGAGGGTACGCCAGCATGCCTGCGGTGTTCGCCGCACGGACGCTCGGCATCCCGATCGTGGTGGTCAGCTACGACTTGCTTCCCGGACGGGCCAGTCGTCTCGCCGCACGTGGTGCTGCGGCGTGCGCCGTGGCGTTCCCGGACTCCCCGCTGCCGAAGGCGACGCTGACGGGGGCACCGGTCCGTCGGGCGATCCTCGATGTCGACCGGGTCCGCGATCGTGCGGCCGCACGGGTCGAGCTCGGGCTCCCCGCCGATCGGTTCGTGGTCGCCGTCATGGGCGGGTCACAGGGTTCCGGCGTCCTCAACACCGCCGTCGTCGACCTCCTGCGTCGACACGGTGACGATCGCGGGTTGGCGATCCGCCATGTCGTGGGCGACCGGTTCGTCGAGTCGGCCGGCCCGGCACGAGACGGCGCAACCGGAGTGCTCTATCAGCCGATCTCGTATGAGCCGCGCATGGCGTCGGTGTACGCCGCCGCCGACGTCATCGTGGGGCGCGGTGGAGCGAGCACCGTGCACGAGGTCGCGGTGACCGGCACACCGGCGGTGCTGGTGCCGTGGGCCGACTCCGCAGAAGACCATCAGACGCTCAACGTGCGCTGGCTCGCCGACGCCGGGGCCGCAATCCACCTCGCGGAAACGGAGATCGGGCAGCTGGGCGACGTCGTCGCTCGGCTCCGCAGCGACGACGAAGCGCGTTCGGCACTGACCCGCAACGCGCTCGAGCTCGGACGGATCCACCGTCGGGGAGCGCTCGCCGAACTGATCGAATCCGTCGCCGCCGGCTGATGGTGCGCCGCCACCGCCTCGCGGGCAATGGCACCAGATCACCGTCATGGTCTCGTAACCTGACCACGCTGTGAGCAACGTACCCACCGCTCCGATCGACCTGTCGACGCCACGACGCCTGCACGTGATCGGTGCGGCCGGCCCGGGGATGAGCGCGATCGCGATCGCGCTCGCCCAGATGGGTCACAACGTCTCGGGCGTCGACCTGCGGGAACGCCAGGTACTCGACCGGTTGCGTGCTGCGGGAGTCGCCGTGCACGTCGGTCACCACCGATCGCACGTCGTGGGATGTGACGCCGTCACCGCCTCGACGGCGATCCCGTCCGACCTCAACGAACTCGACGAGGCCCGCAAGCTCGGCGTCGCCACCCTGAGCCGGGCCGGGATGCTGGCGTCGATCTGTGCGCAGGCGAAGTCGTTGGCCGTCGCCGGGACGCACGGCAAGACGACGACGACCTCGATGCTGATGTTGATCCTGGCCGAGGCCGAGCTCCGTCCGGGTTTCATCATCGGCGGCGACGTCAACGACATGGGCACCGGCGCCCAGTGGACGGGCGGGGAGTGGTTCGTCGTGGAGGCCGACGAGAGTGACGGCACGCACCTGGAACTGCCGCTGCACGGGACGATCCTCACCAACATCGACACCGATCACCTCGACCACTACGGCTCGCTCGACGAGATCGAGCACTCGTTCGACCGATATCTGGCGCAGATCCCCGGACCGAAGGTCGTGTGCATCGATGCCGAACGGGCGGCGCGAGTCGCCGCCAGGCACGACACGATCACCTACGGTCTGTCGCCCGATGCCGAGTTCCGGGCGGTGAACCTGCGACCCGACCACGGCTCGTTCCACTTCGAGGTCGAACGGGGGGCCGAAGTGATCGCCTCGGTCCACCTTCCGCTGCGCGGCGAACACAACGTGGTGAACGCCACCGGCGCACTCGCGCTCGCCGTTGCGATCGGGGTCGAGCCGACCGTCGCAGCCGAGGCACTCTCGAAGTTCGGTGGGGTGGCTCGACGGTTCGACATCAGGGGCCACGACGGTGGCGCCACGTTCGTCGACGACTACGCCCACCTCCCGACCGAGATCGACGCCGTCCTGCGCGCGGCTCGGGACAGCGGCGACGGTTGGCAGCGACTGGTCGCAGTGTTCCAACCGAATCGGTACAACCGGATGGCCGAGATGTGGCGGGAGTACGCGGATGCGTTCGTCGCAGCCGATCTGATCGTCCTGACAGACATCTACCCGTCGGGTACGCAGCCCATTCCGGGGATCACCGGCAAGCTCGTGGTCAACGCCGTGCTCGACGAGCATCCCGACGCGCGTGTCGTGTGGTTGCCGCGCCGCGACCAACTCGTCGACTACCTCGCCGGGCACGTGACGGATGGGGACGTGTGCATTTCGATGGGTTGTGGCGACATCGCCTCCCTGCCCGACGAGGTGCTGGCCGCGCGGGGCCACGCGTGAGCGCTGACCTGGTGACCGATCGCCTGGCCGAGGTGCTCGGTGATCGGTTGCGTCGTGACGTGCCGCTGGGGCCGATGACGACCTACCGGGTCGGTGGCGCAGCCGCGATGTTCGTCGATGTCCGGTCGCTCGACGACCTGATCGCGATCGCCGAGGTGCGTGCCGACACGGGCGTGCCGGTCCTGGTGATCGGCCGTGGTTCGAACATGCTGGTGTCCGACTCGGGATTCGACGGGGTTGCGCTGTCGATCGCCGGATTCGCCGATCACATCGTCATCCCGGCGGCCGAGAGCGGCGACCCGGCCGGGGCCGGGCCGCGGATCGTCGCCGCCGGCGGCGGGGTCGCACTGCCCGTCCTCGCACGGCGAACTGCAGCCGCCGCGATCACCGGTTTCGAATGGGCGGTCGGCGTGCCCGGGTCGGTCGGCGGTGCGGTGCGGATGAATGCCGGCGGGCACGGTTCCGACATGGCGGCCTGCCTGATCGACGTCGACGTCTTCGACTTCGATGATCCCGGCGCCGGCCTGATCACCGTGCCGGCCGACGGGCTCGGCCTGCGGTTCCGGGCGTCGGCGCTCGCGCCGTCACACATCGTCGTCGAGGCCAGGCTCCGCCTCGGGGCGGGTGACCGGGCCGCGTCCGAGGCTGAGATCGCCGACATCGTGCGGTGGCGGCGCGAGCATCAGCCCGGCGGGCAGAACTGCGGTTCCGTGTTCGTCAACCCGGTCCCGGGCGAAGTCACCGGTGGCGGACTGATCGACTCGCTCGGCCTCCGTGGTTTCACGATCGGGACAGCAGCGGTCTCCGACAAGCACGCGAACTTCATCCAGGCATCCGATGGCGGCCGAGCGACCGACGTCCGCGACGTGATCGAACACGTCCGCCGCGAGGTCGCACGCAGAACTGGGTACCGGTTGCGCAGCGAGGTCCGCCTGGTCGGCTTCGACGACACCGACCCGTTGTCGTTCGACGAAGGATGCGCGCCGTGAACGACAACCACGTACCGGATCCGGCCGCGCTCGACGAACTGCTGCGTGCGTTCGCGGTGGATCCTCCTGAATCGACCGATCGATCGGACGCCCGCCGGCACGAACCGGACCCGAGGCCGCCCCCGAACCCTGACGAGCCAGTTGACGAGCCGGTCGATGCGCCGGTCGATGCGCCGGTCGATGACACCGACCCCGGCCTCAGGCATCCTGAGCTGACGGATGCGGAGCTGGCCCGCACGGTCGACGAGCCCGAGATCCTGATCGTCGAGCAGGACCCGTTCGACGGCGACGAGGCTCTCGCGAGCGATCCGCCGCCCACCGTGATCCGCATCGACGACTACAGCGGATCGGTCGTGATCGAATCGGAGTCGACGCCGCTGCCCGTATCGCCGCCCTCGCCTCGGGCCGACCCACTCCTGGCCCCGGCCGACAGCGGAGGCGCCGCGCCCGCGAGCGAAGACGATGACGCCGCATCCGACGAACCGGTCGTGATCTCGATCGACGCCGACGATCTCCCCGACCCGGTGTATGTGGAAGGGAATCTCGAACGGTCTGGCACGCGCTCGATCGTGTTCATCGAGGACGACAACACGGGTGACACAGTCGTGCCGGAGGTCGAACGCGACATCCGGCGCGGCATCGAACCACGAATGCGTGAGCGCCGCGCCGCGGTCAAGCGCGCGATCGGCCGCAAGCGCCTGCGCTGGATCCTGGCGATCGGCACCGTGGTGGTCGTCGCCGTCGCTGCGCTCGCAGTGCTCGGGTCGAACCTGTTCGCGATCCAGGAGAGTCGCGTCACGGTCGTCGGCGCCGTGTACGCCGACCCGGCACGGGTTGCGTCGGTCGTCGACAAGCTCGTCGACACACCGGCACTCTTGGCCGATACGCAGAAGGCCGAAGCCGAGCTCGAGGCGATCCCGTGGGTCGAGAGCGCTCGGGTCCGGGTCGACTTCCCGCACGCAGCGACGATCGAGATCCGTGAGCGCGCGGCGATGACGACCTACCAGGGCCTCGACGGGAGGTATCGGGTGCTGGATCGCAACGGCCGGGTACTCGACGTGCTGGATGGCTATCCGTTCGCGTATGTGCTCCTCAGCGGGCCAGACCCGGTCGACCTGGAACCGGGCCAGTTCGCGCCGCAGGGATACGTGGCCGCTTCCGAACTCGCGAAGACGCTGACCGGCTCCGTGCGCGGCCAAGTCGAGTACGTCGACGTGACCGCCGACGGTTCGAGTCTCAACCTCTACCTCACGGACGGGACGATCGTGCGGTTCGGTGCCGCCCGCGACCTGCTGCGCAAGCTCGTCCGGCTCGAGACGGTGCTCACCGCTGATGCCGAACGTGCACCCGGGGTGATCGACGTGTCCACGAGCGAGGTCACCACCCCGTGACCCTCACCGGCGGGCGTGGACGCAACCGCAGTCGTCGGGTCCGACCACTGATGGGCTAGCATCATCGCAGCTGTGGGCACCCACGTGCCAGGATGACGCGTTGAGACGTCGATCGCAGACTGCAGAACCATGACTCCAACCATCCGAACCACTTTGCCCCTTCCCCTTCGACGGAGGTTTTCCTGATGCCCGGCGTGCCCACCAACTATCTGGCTGTCATCAAGGTGGTCGGCGTCGGCGGCGGTGGCGTGAACGCCGTCAACCGGATGATCGATGCCGGGTTGAAGGGCGTCGAGTTCATCGCCGTCAACACCGACGCACAGGCGCTCCTGATGAGCGACGCTGATGTGAAGCTCGACATCGGCCGTGACCTGACGCGTGGGCTCGGTGCCGGGAGCGATCCCGAGGTCGGCCGTTCGGCCGCCGAGACGCACCACGACGAGATCGACGAGATGGTCAAGGGTGCCGACATGGTGTTCATCACCGCCGGCGAGGGCGGCGGCACCGGGACCGGCGCGGCACCGGTGATCGCGGAGATCGCCCGCAACGCCGGAGCGCTCACCATCGGTGTCGTGACCCGCCCGTTCGGGTTCGAGGGGCGACGGCGCGCCGTGCAGGCCGACAATGGTGTCCAGCGATTGAAGGACAAGGTCGACACGCTGATCGTCATCCCGAACGATCGGCTGCTGTCGGTCGCGAATGACAAGACGAGCGTGCTCAATGCGTTCAAGATGGCCGACGAGGTCCTGTTGCAGGGCGTGTCGGGCATCACCAGCCTGATCACCACCCCCGGCCTCATCAACACCGACTTCGCCGACGTCAAGATGGTGCTCTCCAACGCGGGTTCGGCGCTGATGGGTATCGGTCAGGCGAGCGGCGACGAGCGTGCCGTGTCAGCTGCCAAGCAGGCGATCTCGAGCCCGCTGCTCGAATCGGCGATCGACGGCGCGCGTGGCGTACTCCTCAACATCACGGGGCCGTCGAGCATGGGCCTGTTCGAGATGAATGCTGCCGCCGAGATCATCCACGCCGTTGCGCACCAGGACGCCAACATCATCTTCGGAACGGTCGTCGATGACGAGATGGGCGACGAGGTGAAGGTGACCGTGATCGCCGCCGGGTTCGATCGACTCGACGGCCCTGGGGCGAGCAGCGGCCTGAGCCTCGGCAATGGTGGTGGCTCGACCCGGATCACCGAGCTGTTCGCCGAACCCGAAGAACCCGAGACGATCGACGATGACGACGACGACTTCGACGTCCCATCGTTCCTCAAGTAACACCGCGAGCCGCCACCACGGCGTGGCGATCCGGTGCTCGACACGCCGCGACGGTGACTTCCACCCGACGAAGGTCCCCCGTGACGAGCTCACGGTCAGACGTCGAACGCTCGTCGATCTGCCCTGGACCATGCTCGATCAACGCCATGGCACCGACGTGGTCCGGGTCACCGAGGGTGGATCGGGCGACGGCGAAAGGGGCGACATCGCGATCACGGACATCGACGACGCGGTGCTCGGGTGCTGGGTCGGTGACTGTGCCGCGATCGTCCTGATCGGGGCCGCTCGCGAGTTCGCGATCGTGCACGCCGGATGGCGCGGTCTCGCCAGCGGGGTGATCGATCATGCAGTCGCAGCCTTCGACGAGCCGATCATCGATGCGGTGCTCGGGCCGGTGATCGGCGTGTGCTGCTACGAGTTCGGGCTCGGAGACCTGGTCGACGTCGCAGCAGGCGTCGGCGCCGAGCCAGCGAGCATCACCGGCGTGACGCAGACCGGCTCGATGGGGCTCGACATGACGGCCGCCGTGGATGCCGCGTGTCGCCGACACGGGTTCGCAGTGAGCACCATCGCAGGGTGCACCGGGTGCGGCGACGACACGTTCTCGTACCGTGTGCGTGGTGACACCCGTCGCCATGTGGTCGCAGCCTGGCGGCCGGGGTCGACGTCGTGATCGACCCGGTCATGGCGGCGGCCAACCTCGCAGGCGTTCGGTCGCTCATCGAGGCGGCCGGCGGCGACGACCACGTCGAGGTCCTGGCTGTCACCAAGGGCTTCGGTGCCGAGATCGTCGACGTGGCAGTCGCGATCGGTTGCCGATCGATCGGTGAGAACTATGCCCAGGAGGTCGTGGCCAAACGGGGTGCGATCGAGGCCCACACTGCGATCGAGGTCTCCTTCATCGGCCAGCTGCAGTCGAACAAGATCCGCCAGTTGGCGGGGATCGTCTCGGTCTGGGCAAGCGTCGATCGAGCCAAACTCGTCCGTGAGATCGCCCGTCGTGACCCCGGTGCGCGGATCATGCTCCAGGTCGACACCGCCTCGGTCTCGGGGGTCGCCGAACCCGGCAAGGGTGGCTGCCCGATCGCGGACCTGGACGACCTCGTTGCGATCGTGCACGACGCCGGACTCGACCTGCGAGGCCTGATGACCGTGGGGCCGACGACCGGCGGGCCCGAGTCGGCTCGGCCGGGGTTCGAGGCGGTCCGGGCAGCCGTTGACCGCTACGGCCTCGCCGTGTGTTCGATGGGGATGACCAACGACCTCGACGTCGCGGTTCGATGCGGCTCCACCCAAGTCCGGATCGGTACTGCGCTCTTCGGTTCTCGGCCTGTCCCTCTTGGGCGTGAGCAGGAGCGATAGGCTCCGCGGCGAGGAGGAAGTCGGCATGTCTTTCTGGAACCGAACGATGGATTACTTGGGACTCGGTCCCGACGACGCCTACGACGACTATGACGTCGAGGAGGAGCACGAGCCTGCCCCGCGTGCGCGGCGCCAACAGGAGCCCGAGCCGCGCGGTCAGCGCGGTCGCGACGAGACCGGCGGCGACGGCGTCATCAGGACGCTGCCGAGCCGCCCGACGTTCCCGTCCCGGGACTTCGACCCGTCCCAGGCTCGTCGGAACGTCGATCGTGACGAATCCGGTGTGCAGCCCCGACCGCAGCGACCATCGGCGGTCCGGGCCGGCAACGGGAACCCCGAGCCGTCGACCGTGAAGCCACGCCGTTTCGACCAGGCGCAGGAAGTGGCGGACAAGTTCAAAGAGGGCAATCCGGTGATCATGAATCTCGAAGGTTCCGATCGAGAGGTCGCGCGCCGGTTGATCGACTTCGCGAGTGGGTTGTGTTACGGCCTCGACGGCTCGATGGAGAAGGTCGCGAACGGCGTCTACCTGCTCAAGCCGATCGCCGGGCGTGGCGGCCGCTACGACGAGTACGACGACTGATCCACCGATGGAACTGTCTCCCGCCCAGATCTCAGGCGCCTCGTTCCGGACCACCCGCAAGGGGTACGACCCCGACGAAGTCGACGCATTCCTCGTTGCTGCCGCCAAGGCACTCGAGGATGCCCGTCAGCAGGCCACTGCGATGGAGGCCCGCGCCCGGGCGGCGGTCGCCCGGCTGCAGGAGGTCACGGCGGCAGCCGAATCGGCTCCTCCGGTCGACACGTCGCCGCCCGAACCGACCCCATCGGTCCAGATCCCCGCGGCAGAGGCCGAGACCATTTCGCGCACGCTCGTCCTCGCGCAGCGCACGGCCGACACGACCGTCGCCGAGGCGCGCCAGGAGGCAGACCGGATCGTGCACCAGGCCACCGTGGAGGGCGAGACCACGATCGACTCCACCCGTGAGATGTCGGCGCAGATCCTCGAAGATGCCCGTGCCGAGGCACGCCGTGCGTCCGAGACCGAGCGTCAGACCGCGGAGAACGAGGTGCAAGCGCTCGTTGCCCGGCGTGAGTTCCTGATTGGTGACGTGGATCAACTCGAACGGTTCCTGATCGACCAGCGTGATCGCCTGCGCGGGGCTGCTCGTCAGATCGAGGCACTCTGCGAGCGGGTGCCTGCGGGGCTCGGGTCGCTGCGACCGCCCGTGCTGTCGGCGTCCGACGACGACCAGCCGGGCGACCCGACCCAGGAGATCTCGCGCCCGACCCATCAGCGCTCGCACGACGCATCGGACGATGACCACGACGATGACGACAACCACGATGACCACGACCACGATGACCACGACCACGATGACCACGACGTTGACCACCACAACGATGACCACCACGACGGTGCCGACCACGACGACGACGACCACGACGGTGCCGATCGGTCGGCCGAGTCCGACGGAACGGGCGAGGTCGCCGAGTCGAACCAAGCCGAGCCCGATGCGCTGCCGATCCGGCCGGCGACGGCACCGAACCCGTTCGACGCCTGAGCCGTTCGATCGGTAACCTGGTCGGCCACGGCATCGACGAGGCAATCACCTCCGAGCTCCCGGAAGAACGGCCACCGAGTTGTCACGGTCCTACGGGCCATGGCAGCCCGATCGCTCAGTAGACCCGGGCGGGTCCAGCCCGACACCGCTGGCGAATGTGAGCGGTCGAGCCCTGCGGGGCCCGACAAGCAGGGTGGCACCGCGGGTTTCGACTCGTCCCTGGCAGACCAACCGATCGCCAGGAGCCGCACGTGCACAACGACCACTATCCGACCGTCTCGTCACAGCCGAATCTGCCCGAGATCGAGCGCTCCGTCCTCGACCGGTGGGATCGCGAGGACACGTTCCGCGCGTCCGTCGAACAGCGTGACGCCGGCGAGCACGGCGCCAACGAGTTCGTCTTCTACGACGGGCCGCCGTTCGCCAACGGGCTGCCGCACTACGGCCACCTGCTGACGGGGTTCGTCAAGGACGCGGTGCCCCGCTACCAGACGATGCGCGGCAAGCGCGTCGAGCGTCGATTCGGCTGGGACTGTCACGGCCTGCCGGCGGAGGTGCAGACCGAGAAGGAACTCGGCATCTCGGGTCATCCCGAGATCACGGAGTTCGGCATCGGCACGTTCAACGACGCCTGTCGCGCGAGTGTGCTGCGGTACACGGGGGAGTGGGAGGACTACGTGACCCGCCAGGCGCGGTGGGTCGACTTCGACAACGACTACAAGACCCTCGACCGCGACTACATGGAGAGCGTCATGTGGGCGTTCAAGTCGCTGTGGGACAAGGACCTCATCACCGAGGGTTTCCGGGTGCTGTGGTACTGCTGGCGATGCGAGACGCCGCTGTCGAACACCGAGACGAAGATGGACGACACCTACCGTCAACGTCAGGATCCGGCGGTCACGGTCAGCCTGCGCCTCACGGCCCCAGGGTCCGACCTGGACGGTGTCGAAGCCCTCGTGTGGACCACGACGCCCTGGACGCTGCCGTCGAACCTGGCCGCAGCCGTCCATCCTGATGTCGACTACGTCGTCGTCGAGTCGGCCGAGTATCCGGGCCGTCGGTTCATGCTGGCCGAGGCGTGCGTCGCCACGTACGCGCGCGAGCTGGGGGACGATCCGGCCGTGGTCGGCCGCTACGTCGGGGCCGATCTGATCGGGACGACCTACGCCCCTCCGTTCGACTTCTTCGTCGGCCGTGAGCACGCCCACCAGATCCTGTCGGCCGACTACGTCACGACCGAGGACGGCACGGGGATGGTGCACATCGCGCCGGCGTTCGGTGAGGAGGACAAGCTCGTCACCGACGCAGCGGGGATCGAGGTCGTCAACCCGGTCGACGAGGGCGGACGTTTCACGGCCGATGTGCCGACGTACGACGGCCAGCACGTGTTCGAGGCCAACAAGGCGATCATCGCCGACCTCAAGGACGGTGGACTGCTGCTCCGCCACGAGACCTACGATCATCCGTATCCGCACTGCTGGCGGTGCCAGAACCCGCTCATCCAGCGGGCCGTCTCCTCGTGGTTCGTGAGCGTGTCGCGGTTCGTCGATCGGATGGTCGAACTCAACCAGCAGATCACCTGGGTGCCCGCCCACATCAAGGACGGCCAGTTCGGCAAATGGCTCGAGAACGCCCGCGACTGGAACATCTCGCGCAATCGGTTCTGGGGTTCGCCGATCCCGGTCTGGAAGAGCGACGACCCCGCCTACCCGCGCGTGGACGTGTACGGATCAATCGCAGATCTCGAAGCGGATTTCGGTGTCGAGGTCACCGATCTGCACCGTCCGATGGTCGACGACCTGGTGCGCCCGAACCCGGACGACCCGACCGGCGCGTCGATGATGCGGCGTGTCCCCGAGGTGCTCGACTGCTGGTTCGAGTCGGGCTCGATGCCGTTCGCCCAGGTGCACTACCCGTTCGAGAATGCGGAATGGTTCGAGCATCACTACCCCGGTGACTTCATCGTCGAGTACATCGCTCAGACACGCGGCTGGTTCTACACGATGCACGTCCTCGCGACGGCGCTGTTCGACCGGCCGGCGTTCTCGACGTGTCTCAGTCACGGCGTCGTACTGGGCGACGACGGATTGAAGATGTCGAAGTCGTTGAGCAATTACCCGGACCCGAACGAGATGCTCAACCTCCACGGTGCCGACGCGATGCGCTGGTATCTCCTGTCTTCGCCCATCCTGCGAGGTGCCGACTTCTCGGTCACCGAGGCCGGCCTGCGCGACACCGTCCGCCACGTGATCCTCCCGTACTGGAACGCGTACTACTTCCTCACGCTCTACGCGAACGCAGCCGGTACGACCGGCACCGTACGGACCGATCAGACCGATGTGCTCGACCGGTACGTCCTGGGTGAGGTCCGTGACCTCGTCGCAGGCGTCACCGAACGGCTCGACGTCTACGACGTGTTCGGCGCCTGTGAGCACGTTGCGTCGTTCTTGGACACATTGACGAACTGGTACATCCGCCGGAGCCGCGACCGGTTCTGGAACGGCGACCAGGATGCGATCGACACCCTGCACACCGCGCTGGTGACCCTCTGTCAGGTCGCCGCGCCGCTGCTGCCCCTCGTCGCCGAACACGTGCACGACGGGCTGACCGGCCCCGACCGGAGCGTCCATCTCACCGACTGGCCGTCGGCCGACCGCTTCCCGCACGACGACGAGCTGCACACCGGGATGGACCGCGTGCGGGATGTGTGCTCGACCCTGCTGTCGCTCCGCAAGGCCGAAGGACTCCGGGTTCGGTTGCCGCTCGCCCGCGCCGTCGTCGCGACGCCCGACGTGTCACTCGTCGAGCCGCACCTCGACATCCTGCGCGACGAGTTGAACGTCAAGCACGTCGAACTCACCACCGACGTCGGCCGGTACGGCCGTCGGGAATTGGTGCTCAACCCGAAGGCACTCGGCCCGCGCCTCGGCCGCTCCATGCAGGACGTGATTCGGGCGCACAAGTCGGGCGACTGGACGGTCGACGGTGAGCGTGCGACGGTCGGCGGGGTCCAGCTGGAGCCGGGCGAGTTCGATTTCCGGGTCGTTACGGGTGACGACGGTGGCGCAGTCGCCGAACTCAAGCGTTCCGACGGCCTCGTCGTGCTCGACACCGAGGTGACGCCAGAGCTCGAACGGGAAGGCACAGCGCGCGACCTGATCCGACAGATCCAGCAGGCCCGTCGGGACGCCGGTCTCCAGGTCAGCGACCGGATCCGGTTGACGATCACCGCCCCCGCACCGGTCATCGCCGCGTTCGACGCGCACCGCCCGCTGGTGATGAGCGAGACGCTCGCGCTCGAAGCCGATGGACGAACCGGCGACGGTGACGCTCAGGTCGAGGTCGTCCTCGCCGACGGCCTCAACTGAGGACGAATGGTCGGTCGGCCAGAGCGGAAATCACCGTCTCGCGCCGAGCGGTCGAGGGCCGGCGCCGATCACCCTCGCGTTCGTGGTCGTAGATCGCCTGAACGTTCGCTTCGAGTTCGTTGTCGTAGATCGACGCGCCGGTGGCGCTCGAACCATGGCGGCATTCGCGGATGGGTCCCGCACGTCGAGGGCCGTCGCCTCGCACACGGATGCCCGTGCGCGGCGTCACCTTCCATTTCCGTTCCCGCATCAGCTCCTTGATGTGCGCGGTCCGGCCGACGATGTTCTTGGCCTCCGTGTAGAACACCAGCGACGAGATCAGCATGAGCACGAACCATCGTCGGTGCTGCTTGATCGACGGATGCGCGAGTTTCCAGGCGTACCAGGTCTGCGCCGGACCGGCGCTGAACGTCAGGAGCATCGTGAACACGAAGATCGGCAGGCGGGAACGACATCGTCGGCGCGTCGGCCGAACGCCTCGATCGTGAGTTGTTTGCGGTCCGCCCGATCGAGCACGCACACGATCGGGACGTGCTCACTGTTGGGATCGGCACGCGCCTGGTCGATGAGCGTCAGGTCATCGTCGGACGAGTCGTCGATCGCGAGGATGAACAGGTCCGGTCGCGCGTCGGCGAGGATGCGAACGGCGTCCTCGCCGGATCGGGCCGTGAGTGGCAACCAAGCGGCCACCGCCACCAACTCGACGATGCCGGCACGCTGGACCGGGTGGTTCGCTCAGATCAACACCCTTTCTTGACGACCTGGCCGCTCCTGTCCCGGCGGTCTGGGGTCGCCAGACCGACCAGATGACCCGGCCGATGCGACGGAGTCGCGATCGAGCAGTGCAGTTGGCGGTGCTACCACTTGGTGTGCATCGGATTGGTGTGCATCGGAAATCCTTGTGAGGAACTTGAGCTCGATTTGACATTCTCGACAACGTTCTCAGGGTCGTGATCCTCCCGACGGATCGGGGTGATCGTGCAGGCAGACCCCCACAAATCCGAATCGAGCGGGTAGAGTCCGGCGTTCACATTCGCCGGGAGGTGTACGGACGTGGCCGTATCGAAGAAGCAGTCGACCGCCAAGAAGGCGCCTGTCAAGAAGGCGCCGGTCAAGAAGGCGCCGGCGAAGCAGGCGGCGACCAAAGCAGCCAAGAAAGCGCCGGCCAAGAAGGTGCCGACGAAGCAGACGCCTGCCAAGCGCGCGCCTGTGAAGAAGGCGGCCGGCAAGCAGGTGGCTGGCAAGCAGGTGGCTGGCACGAAGGTGGCTGGCAAGCGCGCACCGGCCAAGCAAGCGGCTGCGACGAAAGTACCGGCCAAGAAAGCACCGGCCAAAACAGCACCGGCCAAAAAAGCGCCTGCAACGAACGCACCTGGTCAGGCAGCGCCCGCGAAGCAGGCCTCCGCCAAACCGACGCCATCGTCGTCGCGATCGATCGCCAAGCGGGCGACCCCCACCAACCGATCCTCCGCACGGAAGGCACAGGCCGACACCGACATGGCCCGATCCTCGAATCACGCATCCGTCCCCGACGAACTCCCCAAACCACGCTTCAACAAGGATGGTTTCGGCTACACGAAGGACTTCGATCTGTCCTTCGTCAAAGACATGCACGACGCGCTCCAGGAGGAGCGGATCCGGCTCACCGGGCAGGCCAAGCGCCTCGAGGACGAAGCGACCCAACTCGTCGAAGAGGCCGAGATGGGCGACGTCCAGTTCGACGATGAAGGCGGCGAAGGCGACACGATGGTCGTGGAACGTGAACGCGACCTCGCGTTGAGCGCGCAGGCTCGGGAGGCGATCGCCGAGATCGACGCGGCGATCGAGCGGATCAAGATCGGGACCTACGGGTACTCGGTCGTTTCCGGGTCTCCGATTCCGCGTGAGCGCCTCGAAGCGATCCCCTGGTCGACCGAGCTGGTCGCGGAGAAGGTCGGCGGGATCGGCCGCTGACGCGGTCCCGCGAGCCGACGACGATGACCACGACCGGTGGCGCCCGCTTGGCGTGGGCCCCCGTCGCCCTGACGATCCTCGTCGTCGATCAGCTCAGTAAGCACTGGGCGGTCAACGAACTCGCCGACCGCGACATCGGGGTCTTCTGGACCCTCCGGTTGAACCTGTCGTACAACACCGGCATGGCGTTCAGTCGGGGCCAGAACATGGGCCCGCTGATCGGCGTGGTCGCATTGGTGGTCGTGGTGGTCCTCCTGCTCGGATTGAAGCGGCAACCCGGTCGGCTCACCGACATCGCCGTCGGCCTGATCGTCGGCGGCGCGATCGGGAACGTGATCGACCGACTCTTCCGTCAAGCCGGCTGGTTCCGCGGCGCCGTGGTCGACTTCATCGACTTCCAGTGGTTCCCGATCTTCAACGTGGCCGACATGGGCGTCACCGTGGGCGGCGCGATCCTGATCCTCGCATCGTGGCTCGCCGCCCGGGCCGATCACGCCGAGCACGACACCAGAGCCGACGTGACATGAGCGAATTGATCGTCGAAATCGTTCCGCCCGCGCTCGCCGGTCAGCGGCTCGACCGAATCGTCGCCCTGCTGCTCGACGTGAGCCGCTCGATCGCGACTGCGGTCATCGCGGCCGGCGGCGCCACCGTCGACGGTGCGGTCGCGGCAACGGGCAAGACTCGGATGGAGGAGGGCCAGGCCGTCACCGTCGACCCCGACGCGATCCCGGTCGAGGAGCCGCCGCAAGGGGACCCGTCGGTGCAGTTCGGCGTCGTCCACGAAGACGACCACATCGTCGTGATCGACAAGCCTGCGGGTCTGGTCGTCCACCCGGGCGCTGGGAACGACAGCGGCACATTGGCCAACGGTCTGCTCGCCAGATATCCCGAGATGGTCGACGTGGGCGAGCGGATCCGGCCGGGCATCGTGCACCGCCTGGATGCAGGAAGCTCCGGCCTCCTCGTCGCTGCGAGGACGCAGGCCGCGGCCGACGCGCTCGTCGCCCAGTTCGCCGACCACTCCGCGACCCGGGCGTACCTCGCCCTGGTGTGGGGCCATCCGGCGTCACCGCACGGCGTGATCGATGCGCCCGTCGGTCGATCCCGGCGAGACCCGCTCAGGATGGCCGTTGTCGCGGATGGCCGGTGGGCCCGAACCGAGTACCAGGTTCTCGAACGGTACGACAGTCCGGCGGCGCTGGCGCTGCTCGACTGCCGACTCGAGACGGGTCGAACCCACCAGATCCGCGTCCATCTCAGCTCGATCAACCATCCGCTGGTCGGCGACCCGACGTACGGCCAACGTCGTCCGACGTTGCAGGTCGCACGCCCGTTCCTCCACGCCGCCGAACTCTCATTCCTGCACCCGGGCTCGGGTCAGCAGGTCACGTTCCGGAGCGAACTCGCACCAGATCTGGCCGAGCGACTCAGCACGCTCCGGCGGGTCGCCGACGACTGAGGCCGTCAGGCCGACGCAACGTCGATCGACGACGTGTCTGGTCGGCCGGGCCACGCGGCGTCGCCCTGCGCCGTCTCGGCGATCGACGCGAGCGTGAACCCGTCGAGATGTCGCCGCATCACCTCGCCCGCCTGGTTCCAGATCGCCAGCAGCACGCACTGGCCCTCGTGGTCGCAGGCTCCGTCCTGGTGCGGTTGACCGAAGTCGCCGAGGGTGATCGGCCCGTCGACGGCTGCCAGAATTTCGGACAGCATGATCGCCTCGGGACTGCGGGCGAGGGTGTAGCCACCGCCGACCCCCCGCTTCGATCGCACCAGTCCGGCGCCCTTCAGTGCGAGCAGGATCTGCTCCAGATACGGCTGGGGGAGCCCGGTTCGCTCTGCGATGTCGCGCACCGAGGTCGGGCCCGGCTCGTCGGTGCGCAGCGTGAGCGACAGCAGCGCACGACACGCATAGTCGCCTCGGGTCGAAACTCGCACGGGCACAGCGTAGGTGCTGACGGTCGTTTCGCTTGGCCTCGACCACCCGGAGGTGGTGGACTAGCGAGTGCGTGACCGAACCACATGAATCGCCGAACGTGCACCGTGCCGATCAACCCGTCCTGCCCGACTACGGCGGCGCGAATGTGCGCGGCATCATCCCGGCGCTGCTGGGCCCGCAGGACTGGTCCCGATCGTTGCCGACGTGGATGCCCGACGTCATCCGTGAGGCGCAGCAGGTGGTGCTGCTCGTGCTGGACGGGCTCGGCTGGGACCAACTCCAGGACCGCCGTGACATCGCACCGACGATCGCGTCGCTGCAGGGTGGCCCGATCACGACGGTCGCACCCACGACGACCGCAACGGCACTCAGCTCGATCGCCACCGGGCTCACTCCCGGCGAGCACGGTCTGATTGGCTACCGGATTGCGATCGGTGGCGAGGTGATGAACGTGCTGCGGTGGGCCGTCGACGGCGAGAACCGCCGCCGATCGAACGTACCGAGTGAGATCCAGCGCTTCCCGGCGTTCCTGGGCGAGGCGGTTCCCGTCGTCACGCCGGCGGAGCTGATCGGCTCGGCGTTCAGCGAGGGTCACCTCCGGGGGTCGACCGGCGTGGGCTATCGGCTGCCGTCGTCGATCTGCATTGAGACCGCGCGGTTGCTCGCGGAGGGCGAACGCTTCGTCTACGCCTACTACGCGGGAGTCGACAAGATCGCCCACGAACGGGGGTTCGGACCGTTCTACGACGCCGAACTGCGGACGGCCGACCGCCTCGTCGCCGACATGCTCGAGCAGTTGCCCGCCGGCGCGGCGCTGCTCGTGACGGCGGACCACGGCCAAGTGGACGTCGGATCCAACATCGTGACGCCGACGTCGGCACTGCTCGCGCACGTCGCCCAGCAGTCCGGCGAGGGCAGGTTCCGTTGGTTGCATGCGCACCGTGGCGGCGTCGACGATCTGCTCGCAGCGGCGATGGAGGAGTTCTCGGACACCGGTTGGGTGATGTCGCGTGAACAGTTGATCACCGAAGGATGGTTCGGCCCGACGGTCTCACCGCAGGTCGCGCAACGACTCGGCGACGTGGCGGTTCTGGCTCGAGAACCCGTCAGCTATCACGATCCCGATGACAGCGGGCCGTTCGAACTCGTGTGCCGGCACGGCTCGATGACCTCCGCCGAGGTGTACGTGCCCCTCATCGCGGGCATGCCTCGATGACCCCCCGAACCGAGGAGACCCGATGACCGACACTCACCCGGCGAGCGACACCGACTCCGAGACTGCGACCGAGACCGATACCGAGACCGGGACCGGGACGACCGACAGCGTCGAGCACGGCGAACTCGTCGAGGCATCCGACGCACCCGACGCATCCGACGAGGCCGAGACGAACTCGGTCACCGAGCCGGCCAAGGTAATGCGGATCGGATCGATGGTCAAGCAACTGCTCGAGGAGGTTCGACAGGCGCCGCTCGACGAGGCCAGCCGGGAACGCCTCGCGGAGATCTACGAGCGGTCGGTGGTCGAGCTGTGTGGTGCGCTGTCGCCCGATCTGCAACAGGAGCTCCGGATGCTCACCCTGCCGTTCGACGAGGGCGCGGTTCCGAGTGAAAGCGAGCTCCGCGTCGCCCAGGCTCAGCTGGTCGGGTGGCTCGAAGGCCTCTTCCACGGCATCCAGGCAACCCTGTTCGCCCAGCAGTTCGCGGCGCGCCAGCAGCTCGAGCAGATGCGTCAACTGCCCGCAGGGAGTCAGGGGCACGGCCTTCCCGGCCAGCCGATGCCGCTGCAATCCGACAACCCCGGTACGTACCTCTGAGATCGCGCTCCGCGTTGCGATCCGTCTTGCGCACAGTGAAAGCTCGTCGGGATCGTCTGGTAGGTTCGCGAATCACGTCTTTGTGATTCCCACCGCCTGAACCAGTGTCCTCCGACTCCTTCACCCACCTCCACGTCCACACCGAGTTCTCGATGCTCGACGGTGCGGCGCGCCTCGACGAGATGGTTGCCAAGGCCGTTGCCGACGGTCAGCCGGCGATCGGCATGACCGATCACGGCAACATGTACGGCACGCTCGAGTTCTACAAGGAGTGCCGCAAGCAGGGCATCAAGCCGATCATCGGCACCGAGGCCTACATGGCGCACGACCACCGGTCGGAGCGCCCGACCCGCCGTGGCCGCGTCGACGACTCCGGCGGTGACACCGAGGGCGGCAAGAAGCTCTACTACCACCTGACGCTGCTCGCCGAGAACGAGGTCGGCTACCGGAACCTGATCCAGCTGTCGAGCCTCGCGTTCCTCGAGGGCTACTACTACAAGCCCCGCATCGACTGGGAGCTGATCGAAAAGTACTCGACGGGGCTGATCGCAACGACCGGCTGTCTCGGCGGTCAGGTGCTCCAGTCGATGCTCAACGGTGACGACCAGGGCGCACTCGACAAAGCCGCCCGGCTGCAGGACATCTTCGGTCGGGACAACCTGTTCGTCGAACTGCAGGACCACGGCATCGCAGCCCAGCACGAGACGAACCCGAAACTGGTCGAGATCGCCAAGAAGATCGGCGCCCCGCTGCTCGCCACGAACGATTCGCACTACACCCATCGCGAAGATCACGAAAGCCACGACGCACTCCTGTGCGTCCAGACCGGTGCCCTGATCTCCGACCCGAAACGCTTCAAGTTCCAGGGCCAGGAGCACTACCTGAAGACCGCACAGGAGATGCGGTACCTGTTCCGTGAGCTCCCCGAGGCGTGCGACAACAGCCTCTGGATCGCCGAACGCGCGGACCTGGAGATCGAGTTCGGCGACGCGCTGCTCCCGAACTTCCCGCTTCCCGACGGGTTCGCGACCGACGCGCAGTACCTCGAACACCTCACCTGGGAGGGCGCGAAGCGGCGGTGGGGCGACAACCTGCCGGACAGCGTCGTCGAACGCGTGTCGTACGAGCTCAAGACGATCAACGACATGGGGTTCGCCTCCTACTTCCTCATCACCTGGGACCTGATCCGATACGCCCGTGATGAGCGAATCCGCGTCGGACCCGGCCGCGGGTCGGCGGCCGGATGCGCGGTTGCCTACTGCCTCTGGATCACCGACCTCGACCCGATCAAGTACGACCTGCTGTTCGAGCGAGTCCTGAACCCGAGCCGGGTCTCGATGCCCGACATCGACATGGACTTCGACTCGCGGTACCGCGATCAGATGATCCGCTATGCGTCGGACACGTACGGCCGCGAGCACGTCGCCCAGATCATCACCTTCGGCACGATCAAGGCCCGCAATGCAGTGCGCGACGCAGCCCGCGTGCTCGGTTACCCCTACGGCGTCGGCGACAAAGTCGCAAAGGCCATGCCCCCGCTCGTGATGGGGCGTGACACGCCGCTCAAGTACTGCTTCGAACCGAGCGAGAAGTACGCCGACGGCTACAAAGCCGCCCAAGACCTCCGAGCCATGTACGACACCGATCCGGACATCAAGAAGGTTGTCGACGTCGCCAAAGGCCTCGAAGGGCTCAAACGATCGGACGGTATCCACGCCGCAGCCGTCGTGATCACGAAGGAACCGGTCACGCACTATCTCCCGGTCCAACGCAAGCCGGAGTCGGGCCAGGACCCCGACGATGCGCCGGTGGTCACGCAGTTCGAGATGGGCGGCGTCGAATCGCTCGGCCTGTTGAAGATGGATTTCCTGGGGTTGCGCAACCTCGACGTCATCACCGACACCCAGGAGATGGTCCGCGCAAGCCGCGACCCCGAGTTCGACGTCGACTCGATCTCGCTGGAGGACGCGGCGACCTTCGATCTGCTCGGCCGTGGCGACACCCTCGGCGTGTTCCAGCTCGAGTCGCCGCCGATGCGCCAGCTCCTCCGAGCCCTCATGCCGACGACGTTCAACGACGTCGCCGCTCTGATCGCGCTGTACCGGCCCGGGCCGATGAGCGCGAACATGCACTACGACTTCGCCGACCGCAAGAACGGTCGCAAGCCGGTCGAGTACTTCCATGCGGACGCAGAAGAAGTGCTCCACGACACGTACGGCCTCATGATCTACCAGGAGTCGGTGATGCGGGTCGCCCAGAAATTTGCGGGCTACTCGCTGGCCGAAGCGGACAACCTCCGCAAGGCGATGGGCAAGAAGGTCCGCGAGGTGATGGCCGAGGCTCGTGAAGGGTTCGAGGCCGGCGTGGAACGCACCGGGTACGGCCCGGTCCTCGGCAAGGAACTGTTCGACATCATCGAGCGGTTCGCCGACTACGCGTTCGGCAAGAGTCACAGCTTCGGCTACGGCCTCGTCACATACCAGACCGCTTATCTCAAGGCGCACTATCCGGTCGAATACTTCGCCTGCCTGCTGACGAGCGTGAAGAGCAACCTCGACAAGGCGGCGACGTATCTGAGCGACTGCCGATCAGCGGACATCAAGGTCCTGACCCCCGACATCAACCGATCGGTGATGAACTTCGCCGCACTCCCCGCTGGCAGCGTTCCGGCGGACGTGTCGCTCGCGATCGGGAGCCCCGGTGCGATCACGTTCGGTCTGTCAGCCGTCCGCAACGTCGGGGAGGGTCTGGTCGAACAACTCCTGGCCGAACGCGACGAGAACGGCGAGTTCGAGACGTTCTACGACTTCGCCGAGCGTGTTCCGGAGCAGGTGCTCAATAAGCGCACCGTCGAGTCGTTGATCAAGGCCGGGGCGTTCGATCGCCTCGGTCTGCCCCGTCGGGGTCTGCTCGCATCGTTCGAGCAGATCATCGAGACGACGATCGATCGGCGCCGCGAACGCGACCGTGGCGTGATGAGCCTGTTCGGCGACTGGGGCGACGACGGCTCCGCCGACGACACCGGCGGGTTCAGCGAGCAGATCCCGATTCCGGACATCGAGTTCGACAAGGGCGACAAGCTCAAAGCGGAGAAGGACATGCTGGGCCTGTACGTCTCGGACCATCCGCTGTTCGGTGTGGAATCGGCGCTGAAACGCAAGGTCGATCAGGCGCTCGTCGAGCTCGAGTTCATGGAAGACGGCGCCAACGTGAAAGCTGGTGGCGTGATCACCAATCTCGCCCGGAAGTTCACGAAGAAAGGTGACCAGATGGCGGTGTTCGTGCTGGAGGACCTCGAATCGTCGATCGAGGTGACCGTGTTCCCACGCACCTTGCTCGAACAGGGTCACAAACTCGAAGATGACGTGATCGTCACCGTCAAGGGCCGCCTCGATCGCCGTGACGAGTCGCGCTTCGGGCTGATCGCCCACCACATCGACGTGCTGACCGGTCTCTCCGACGGTCCGGCCGCACCGCTGCGTCTGATGCTACCGAGCCATTCGCTCGACGAACTCAAGATCCAGCGCCTGAAGCGGATCCTGCGAGACCACCCCGGCGACTCGGTCGTCCAGGTCGACATCGGCCAGGGCAAGATCCTGCGCCTCGCCGATGACTTCCGGGTCGACATCGATCGGTCGGTCGGCGAACTCCGGATGGCGTTCGGCCATGACGCGGTGCTGCTGTGATCCGTCTCGTCCGCCGAATCGTCAAGACCGTCATCATCTGGCGGTTGATCGACGAGATCCGCCGCCGTTTGTGAATCCGTTCAGCATCGGTGGCACAATGACAGCTCGAAATCAGCCAGGAGTAGAAGGCACATGCCGCTCGAAGTAACCACGAATGACGCCAGTTCACTGACTGTCGAGGACCTCGAAGAAATGGCTTCGATGGAGGGGGCGTTCGACGTCGATTCCCTGACGAAGGCCCAGGAGGACTGGGTCCTGGCGACGATCGCCCGAGTCGACGGCAAATTGCACGGGTTCATGTTCTCCACGCTCGAACGGATCGGCGGCACTCCGTGCGTCCTGATCGGCATGTTCAGCGTGCGCCGCAACTCCAAGCGCGACACCGTGCTGCGCGGCCTGATGGGCGAGGCGTACCATCGGGCACTGATGGCGTTCCCCGACGAGGACGTCGTCGTCGGCTCCCGGTTCGTGAACGCCGATGGGCTCGAAGCATTCGACAAGCTCGACGAAGTGACGCCGTCGCCCGACTCGCGTGCGGTCGGGGAGGAGCGGGCATGGGGTCGTCGTCTCGCCAAGCGGTTCGGTGTCGACTCGAAATACGACGCCAAGTCCTTCATCGCGAAGAACGCGCAGACGGGCTTTCTCGATTTCGAGTCGGCCAAACCCGACCAGCTCGACAGCGACAAGGTCGAGATGATGTCGGCCGTCGAGGCCGGCGGCGGCGACGTGATGATCGCGTACGGCTGGACGATGGCCGAAGACCTCGTCAAACACGGCAAGCGCTGACTCACACCGTGTCCGAGGCGGCACCACGGGACTTCGCCGACGTCGTGCGGTCTCGGCGCATGACCCGGGCGTTCACCCCGACGCCGGTCGACCCTGCCGTCATCGACGAACTCGTCGATCTGGCGGCGCGTGCCCCCAGCGCCGGCAAGACCCAGGGTTGGCACCTGCTCGCGCTCGAGGGTGTCGAGACCGCCCGGTTCTGGGACATCACGCTGCCCCCCGACCGTCGGGCGACGTTCCGATGGCGGGATCTGCTCGATGCGCCCGTGATCCTCCTCCCGTTCGCCGACGCACCGGCGTACGTCGATCGGTACGCCGAACCGGACAAATCGTCGACGGGTCTCGGCACCGGGATCGACGCGTGGCCGGCCCCGTACTGGACGATCGACGCCTCGATGGCCGTGATGACGTTGCTGCTCGGCGCCGAGGCGTTCGGTCTGGGCGCGCTGCTCTTCGGTGTGTTCCGATCCGAGACCGAACTCCGCGCCGAACTCGGCGTCCCCGAGCATCTCCAACTCCTCGGCGCGATCGCGCTCGGTCACCCCGCAGAGGCGCCGTCGGCCAGGGGCCGCAGTGCTGATCGCCCACGCCGGCGTGTCGCCGAAATCGTCCACCGCTCCCGCTGGTGATCGGCGCAGATCAGGGGAGCAGTGCGCCGTCGGGGAGCGGACGCCCGCTGATCTGCTCGTACAGCGCACGTGCGTCGGAGACCGGCAGCTGGCAGACCGAGCCGCGACAGAGATAGGCGAACCCCGGTTCCCGATCGTCCCACAGCGGCGAGTCGTACGGTTCGCCCCAGGCGAGCACCAGATCGGGCCGCCACAGCATCTGTGCCAATCGCACGAGGTCGGGCGCGTCGCCGACGATCGTGAGCTCCGAGACCTCGCGGTGGCGCAACTCGATCGCCAGCAGTGCGTTCGACGTCGCGCCGGGAGCGCGTGCGATGACCGGACCGAGCAGCTGCAGGATCCGATCCGCGTGATGCCGGTATCGCAGCTCGCCGGTCAGCGTCGCCAAGCGGAGGAGGGCGATCGCCGCAGTCGAGTTGGCCGACGGCGTCGCGTCGTCGTGGACGTCCTTCTGCCGCACGACGAGCTGCTCGGCGTCGTCAGCGGTCGTGTAGAGGCCGCCGTCCGACGGGTCCCAGAAGCCGTCGAGCAT
Organism: Ilumatobacteraceae bacterium; assembly: GCA_039921745.1. Classification (GTDB taxonomy): domain Bacteria; phylum Actinomycetota; class Acidimicrobiia; order Acidimicrobiales; family Ilumatobacteraceae; genus Ilumatobacter. The sequence goes on from JBDSBE010000082.1 coordinate 82,514, forward strand.
GGTGTCGGCCGTCTCGCGTGCGGCTTCGATCCACCGGGCTTCGCCGGTGAGTTCGTTCAGGCGGATGAACGCTTCGACGAGCGCCGCGTGGTCGGCTGCGAGCGCATGGTGACGCGCCTGTGGCGTGCCGTTCTGGTGCCACGATCGGAACCAGCGGCCGTCGTCGTCGCGCAGCTCACGCAGCAGGAACTCCCCGTTGCGAACGGCCGCCGACTTCCAGTCGTCGCGCTGGAAAACCGCCGCGGCATCGGCGAGTGACGTGAGGAACAGGGCGTTCCACTCGGTGATGACCTTGTCGTCCAACCCTGGCAGCTGACGCTGTGACCGCACGTCGAGCAGCCGGCGCCGAGCCTGCTCGATCGCCTCGGGCCGGGCGAACTGACCGCGGGCATGCATCCGGTTCGGAATCGATCGGCCTTCGAAGTTGCCGTCGGCGGTGACGTTCCACCACGCCAGCGTCTGTTCGACGACCTGTTCGTCGAACCCCTCCAGCGCCGACCGCACCTCATCGGGCGTCCAGGTCGCGAACAGGCCTTCGACACCCTGGCCGTCAGGGCCGGGGGAGTCGGCGTCCTGGGACGAGTAGAACCCGCCGTCCGGATGACACAGGTCGCGCAGCACGTACCCGATCGTCTCCTCAACGATCTGGCGGTCAGCGACCCGGCCGAGGACCGACGTCGCCTCCCGGTAGACCCGGACCAGCATCGCCTGGTCGTACAGCATCTTCTCGAAGTGCGGAACGAGCCATTCGCGATCGGTCGAGTAGCGGGCGAAGCCGCCGCCGACGTGGTCGTACAACCCTCCCGACGCCATCGCGTCGAGCGTGGTCGTGACGACCCGGGCGGCGTCGTCGCTCCCCGCCGTCATGAACGCCCGCAGGACGAGCTGGAGGTGGTGCGTCGACGGGAACTTCGGCGGCGAACCGAATCCGCCCCACTCCTGATCGAACGCTCCCGACATCTGCTGCAACGTGGCGTTGACGAGTTCGAGCGACGGCACGTCGGTGGCCGGTGTCGGTGCCGCGTTCGCGTCGATCGCCTGCACGATTGCCTTCGCGCTCGCATCCAACTCGTCGCGTCGATGGAGCCATGCCTCGCCGAGCGCGTCGAGCAGTTGGAGGAACGCGGGCTTGGGGAAGTACGTGCCGCCCCAGAATGGCCGTCCGTCGGCGTCGAGCGCGACCGTCATCGGCCAGCCGCCGCGCCCGGTGAGCGCTTGCACCGCGGCCATGTACAGCGAGTCCACGTCCGGGCGTTCTTCCCGATCGACCTTGACGTTCACGAACCGCTCGTTCATCACGGCGGCGACCTCGTGGTCCTCGAAGCACTCGTGCGCCATTACGTGGCACCAGTGACAGGCCGAGTACCCGACCGAGAGGAGGATCGGGACGTCCCGGCGACGAGCAGCATCGAACGCCTCGTCGCCCCACGGGTACCAGTCGACCGGGTTGTCACGGTGCTGACGGAGGTACGGCGACGTCTCCTCGGCGAGTCGGTTCACGGGCCGGACGCTACCGAGCACCCGTCGGCGAACCGTCGCGTGGTGAAACGAGCGCACGGTGGCATCCTGGGATACGTGTCGATCGTCGGTGCCATCCTCCTGCTGTTCGTCGGCCTGGCCGGTCTGCTCGCATCGTGGAACGCGGCGCGGCCGCTGATCGACCCCACCCGCCGGTACTCGCCGTCGTGGCTCCCGGCGATGGTGATCACCGAGCTGGCGCCGTTCTGGTTGCTCGTCCACGGCGCCCTGCTGGTGCTCGGGCTCGCGATCGGAGGCGGTTCGAATCTCGGAGGCCTGAGCGGTGCCTGGATGATCGTTGCGTCGATGATGCTGTTGACGGTGATCCTGGTCCGCACGACCATGTCGGTCCGCCGGCTTCGGCGCCGGGTCGACGGCGAGGTGCACGGGGTGTCGGGCAGAGCGAACCTGATCGGTCGGCCGGTTCCGGTACCGCCCGGCGTCACCGAGTTGCTCGGTGTCGAGTGGGCGGACGGACTCACGTGCGACATCACTCGTCCGAGCGGAAAAGACCGTGCGCTGCCGGTCGTCGTCTACGTGCACGGCGGGGGATGGACCAGCGGCGACCCCCAGCGCCAGGGCCGGGACATGTACCACGCGCTCGCGCTCGCCGGTTGGGCGACGGTGGCGATCCGGTACCCGTTCACGCCGACGGTCAGCGTCGAACGCCAGATCGAGACCGTCACGTCGGCGGTCCGGTGGGTTCGGACCGCCCACGCGGAGCACGGCATCGACGCCACCGAGGTGGTCCTCGCCGGTGGGTCGGCAGGAGCGCACCTCGCAGCGATGACGGCGCTCGACGCCGCTCCTCACGATCGGGTCGCAGCCTGCATCGGCCTGTACGGCATCTACGACATGGCGAACCGGAACCATTGTCGGGCGCGCTGGGACATGATCCGCAACCGCGTCATGATGCAGACGGTGGCCGACGCCCCGGCGCGCTACGACGCCGTTTCGCCGCTGTGTCGGATCACCGACGAGTCGCCGCCGATGCTGATCGTCCACGGCACGCGAGACACACTCGTGCCGATCGGGGAGGCAGAGCAGTTCGTGGCGGCGTTGCGCGAAGCCGGTCGACCGGTCGAGTTCGTCCGTGTCGACGGCGCCCAGCACGCGTTCGACGGCGTCTCGTCACCGCTGAGCCGGACCGTCGCCGCCGTGATCCGGACGTGGGTCACCACCCAGGTGCTCGGCGAGCGTACGGTCTCTGCCGAGTGAACGGCGCAACCGTCAGCTGACGCCCGTCACGCGCCGACGGCGTGGTAGCCGCCGTCGACGTGGATGATCTCGCCGGTGGTGGCGGGGAACCAGTCGGACAGCAGCGCCACGCAGGCCCGGGCCACGGGCTCGGAGTTGGTGACGTCCCAGCCCAGCGGCGCCCGACCATCCCAGGTGTCCTCGAAGAGTTTGAAGCCAGGGATCGACTTGGCGGCCATGGTCTTGATCGGGCCGGCGGCGACGAGATTGCACCGGATCTGCTGTGGCCCGAGTTCACGGGCCAGGTAGCGCGAGAGGCTCTGGAGTGCCGACTTCGCAACGCCCATCCAGTTGTAGGCCGGCCACGCCTGGCGGTTGTCGAAGTCGAGTCCGACGAACGAACCGCCCCGGTCCATCAGCGGCACGAATGCGTCGGCCAGCGTCTTGAGCGAGTACGTCGAGACGTGCATTGCGACGGCGACGTCCTCCCACGGTGCGCCGAAGAAGTCGTCACCGAGGCACGACTCGGGCGCGAACCCGATCGCGTGCAACACGCCGTCGACCCGGCCCCACTTGGCGGAGATCGCGTCCCGTACGGCAACGACATGTTCCGGAACCGTGACGTCGAGTTCGAGCACCTCGATCTCCATCCCTTCGGGAATCCGCAGCTTCCGGGCGGTGCGCTTCGTGAGGCTGAGCGCACGTCCGGCACCGGTCAGCACGATCTCGGCGCCCTCGTCGAGCGCGATCTGGGCGACGCCGTACGCCAGCGAGGCGTCGGTCAGGACGCCGGTGATCACGATCTTCTTGCCGTCGAGCAATCCCATGCGTGCGAACGTAGTCCGCCGACGTGGACCGCCCGCACGTTTGCGACTGCAAGGTCTTGGCCGCTCGTGTGCAAGGCTCGGGAGATGCGCATCGGAGTGATCGGCGGCAGCGGGCCGGCAGGCAGCAGCCTGGCGGCACGGTTGGCCAGCGTTGGCTACGAATCCGTGATCGGCTCCCGTTCCAAGTATCGGGCGATGGAGAGCCGTGATTCGTTCGTCGAACGATTTCCCGAGCTCGACGAGGTGCTCGGCTACGGCGACAACCAGACGGCCGCCGACTGCGAGATCGTCGTGATCGCCACACCGTGGGACTCGGCCGCCACGATGGCACAGGACTACTCGACCTCTCTGCGCGGCAAGATCGTCGTCAGCATGGCCAACGCCCTGATCCGTGTCGGCAAGGAGTTCCAGCCTCTCGTGCCACCGCGCGGCAGCGTCGCGGCGCACGTCCAGGCGGCGGTGCCGGAGAGCCGGGTGGTCGCCGCGTTCCATCACCTCCCGGCAACCGAGCTCGGCCAGATCGGCGAGCCCATCGAGAGCGACGTGCTGATCTGCGGCGACGACGCAGCGGCGGTGACCACGATCAGCGACATGGTGGCGAAGATCCCCGGCTGTCGCCCCCTCGACGCCGGGGAACTGTCGAACGCGACGGCGATCGAGGCGTTCACGGCGGTCCTGCTCCAGTTGAACGTCCGCTACAAGACGCGGGTCGCGCCGAAGCTCACGGGCATCAAAGCCGATCCGCGCTCGTTGAAGGGCTGAGCATGCCCTCCCTCCAGCTGTACGACACCGCGCGACGCGCAATCGTCCCCTTCGAACCGGACGACCAGGTCCTCATGTACACGTGCGGGATCACGCCGTACGACGCGACCCACCTCGGCCACGCCGCGACGTTCATCTCCTACGACATCCTGCAGCGTCACCTGATCGACAAGGGGCACACGGTCAAGTGCGTCCGCAACGTCACCGACGTCGACGACCCGCTGTTCGCCAAGGCGCGCGAACTCGGTGTGCACTACCTGGATCTCGCCGCGGCAGAGGAGGCCCGATTCGAGCGTGACATGGTGGCGCTGAACGCCCTGCCGGTCTCGTCGACGCCGCGGGCGTCGTCGGCGATCCCCGACATCCGCGGGTTCATCGGGATGGTCCTCGATCAGGGCTACGCGTACGAAGCAGGCGGTTCGGTGTACTTCGACGTCTCGAAATTCGACTCGTTCGGGTCGCTGAGCCACTACACCGAAGCGGAGATGATCGCACTCGCCATGGAGCGCGGCGGCCAGGTCGACGACCAGAACAAGCGCTCCCCACTCGATTTCGTCCTCTGGCACCCGTCGGCCGAGGACGAACCGGCGTGGGACACCATGTGGGGTTCCGGCCGCCCCGGCTGGCACATCGAGTGCAGTGCCCTCGCGCTCCGCGAGCTCGGCACCACCATCGATCTGCACGGGGGCGGTACCGACCTGATCTTCCCGCACCACGAATGCGAGCGGGCCCAGTCCGAGGCCGCGACCGGCGAGCCGTTCGTCACCCACTGGATGCACACGTGCCTGATCAGCATGGACGGCCAGAAGATGTCGAAAAGCCTCGGCAATCTCGTGTTCGTCGACAAACTCCGCGAGGAGTACGACCCGATGGCGATCCGGCTCGCACTCATCGAGCACCACTACCGCACCGAGTGGGCGTGGGACGAGGAGCTGATGCCGCGGAACCGGGAACGACTCGAGGCGTGGCGCCGGAGCGTCGCCGGCACCGACGTGAACGTCATCGACGAGGTTCGAGAGCGCCTCGACGACGATCTCGATTCTCCGGGTGCGGTGGCTGCGGTAGACGCCGCCGCGGCACGTGGCGAGTCGGCAGCCGCAGCGGCGGCCCTGCTCGGCGTCGAGCTCTGACCGCCACGCCGACCGAACACGTTGTTCACAGGAATTCACGCTCGCAACGGGTGAGCGTCACACGCGTGTTCTACAGTGCCGGTGATGGCCGACCGACCGGGAGCGAGCAAGCTGCAGAGGCGCACCCGCGCCCTGCTGAGCCCGGTGGCCAGACGGCTCTGGGACATCGACCGTGTGGGCTACGAGCGCCTTCCCGAAGACGGCCCCGCGATCCTGTGCCCGAATCACATCAGTTTTCTCGACTCGGCGTTCCTTATGCTCACCGTGCCACGCAACATCAGCTTCGTGGGCAAGGCCGAGTACATGGACGACTGGAAGACCAAGTTCGTGTTCCCGGCGCTGGGGATGATCCCGATCGACCGATCCGGCGGCAGCAAGAGCCAGGGCGCGCTCGACGCCGCCGAGCAGGTGCTCAAGCGCGGTGAGCTGTTCGGCATCTACCCCGAGGGCACCCGCAGCCGTGACGGCGATCTGTACAAGGGTCGCACCGGTGCCGCCCGACTGGCCGTGAGCATCGGCTGCCCGATCTTCCCGGTCGGGATCACGGGCACCGAGGAGATCCAACCGATCGGCTCGAACATGCCGACGCCGGGCAAGTCGTGCCGGATCGAGATCGGTCGTCCGATCCGCCCCGAGCGCTACACCGGGCGCGGCGCCGAACATCTGGCATGGCGATCGATGATCGACGAAGTGATGTTCGAGATCCGCGAGATGACCGGGCAGACGTATCACGACGTATACGCCGGTGAACGTGACGACGGGGCCACCACCGAGCCCGGCAAGGTCGGCACGGTCGCCGACGAACCGACGGTGCGACCCGACAAACAGCTCGTCACCGCCGGCTGACGGGCTCCGCAGCTCGAAAACCGCCCTCAGAATCGCCGCCGCCCGCTCGTAGACTTTTCGACGTCATGTCGAACATCACCATCTCACTGCCGGACGGATCAGAACGAGAGCTACCCGAGGGTTCGACTGCGCTCGACCTCGCCGCCTCGATCGGGAACCGACTCAAGAAGGCGGCGGTCGCCGCCGTCGTCGACGGGGCCGAGACCGACCTGACGACCGAACTGCGTGCCGGCAGCGAGGTCTCGATCATCACCGGTGAGACCGAAGCCGGACGCCACGTTCTTCGCCACTCGACGGCTCACGTGATGGCGCAAGCGGTGACCCGGTTGTTCCCGGGCGCCAAGTTCTCGATCGGCCCGGCGATCGAGAACGGCTTCTACTACGACTTCGACCTGCCGGACGGGCGGACGTTCAACGACGACGACCTGGCGCGGATCGAGGGCGAGATGCGTGAGATCGTCAAGGCGAACCAGCCGTTCGTGCGCAGCGAGATGTCCATGGCCGAAGCCAAGAAACTGTTCGCCGACCAGCCCTACAAGGTCGAGATTATCGAGCGGGTCGAGGCGGCCTCAGGCGATCAGCTCGACGCCGGGGAGATCTCGAGCGATGGCGTGATCAGCGCATACCGGAACTCGGACGAGTTCGTCGACATGTGCGTGGGCCCCCACGTCCCCTCGACCGGAAAGCTCGGGTTCTTCACCCTGCAGCGGGTGTCCGGCGCCCACTGGCGCGGCAACGAAGCCGGCATCATGCTGCAGCGCATCTACGGCACCGCGTGGGAGTCGAAGGAGGCGCTGGCCGAGCACCTCCATCAGTTGGAGGAGGCCGCCAAGCGCGATCACCGCAAGCTCGCCAACGAACTCGACCTGTTGAGCTTCCCGTCCGAGCTGGGTGGCGGGCTGGCGGTCTGGCACCCCAAGGGTGCGATCGTCCGCAAGATCATGGAGGACTACAGCCGGGATCGCCACGAGCACGGCGGCTACGAGTTCGTCTTCACGCCACATCTCGCCAACGCCCAGCTGTTCGAGACCTCGGGGCACCTCCAGTGGTACGAGGACGGCATGTACCCGCCGATGGAGATGGACAACGGCACGTACTACATGAAGCCGATGAACTGTCCGATGCACTGCCTGATCTACAAGAGCAGGCAGCGCAGCTACCGCGAACTCCCGCTGCGACTGTTCGAACTCGGCAACGTCTACCGCTACGAGCGGGCCGGGACACTCCACGGGCTGCTTCGGATTCGCGGCTTCACACAGGACGACAGCCACATCTACTGCACGCCGGGGCAGCTCGCCGACGAGATCGCGTCGCTGCTCGACTTCGTGCTGTCGGTGCTGCGGGCCTTCGGGTTCGAGGACTTCACGTTCAACCTCTCGACGAAGGATCCGGACAAGTACGTGGGTTCCGACGAGAGCTGGGCGTTGGCGACCGAGGCGCTCCGACAGGCGCTCGACCGGCATGGCCTCGAGTACGCCGTCAAAGACGGTGACGCAGCCTTCTACGGCCCCAAGATCGACATCGACGTCCGTGACGCGATCGGGAGGTCGTGGCAACTGTCGACCATCCAGGCCGACTTCCAGCTCCCCGAGCGGTTCGACCTCGAGTACGTCGGCGCCGACAACGAGCGTCATCGACCGATCATGCTGCACCGCGCGCTCCTCGGTTCGGTCGAGCGATTCTTCGGCGTGCTGATCGAGCACTACGCCGGGAACTTCCCGACCTGGCTCGCGCCACTGCAGGTTCGTGTGCTCCCGGTCGCGACCGCGCACGAGGAGTACGCGGAGACCGTCCGCGACCGCCTCGCGCAGGCAGGCGCGCGGGTCGACGTGATCGCCGCGAACGACGGCCTCGGCAAACGGATCCGCTCGTCGAAGTTGGAGAAGATCCCGTACATCCTCGTCGTCGGCGACGACGACGTGGCCGCGGTGACGGTGGGCGTCAACACCCGCGGGGGAGACGTCGAGCGGGGCGTCGACGTCACCGGGTTCGTCGAACGGTTCACCGCTGAGGTCGCCGCGGGCACCGACGCCGCGATCACCGCCTGATGGCCGGTCTGGAGCGACTGTGGAACGGATGGCGGGCGACGTATGTCACGTCGCCGGCCACCGACGATCGCAGTGACGACGAGCGGGTCGGCAGCCTGTTCACGCAGATCCTCGCCTCCGAGGCGTCCGACGAGGAATCGAACATCGTCCACCGAGGTGAATACGTCTTTGCGATCCTGAACGCATTTCCCTACGGCACCGGTCACCTGCTGGTCCTGCCGTACCGTGAGGTCGCCGACCTGGAGGTGCTGACGCCGGACGAGGCGTGCGAACTCTGGGCCGTCGTGACCGAGGCGGTGCGAGCCGTCAAGGCCGCGTACTCGCCGGACGGCGTGAACATCGGAGTCAACCTCGGCAAACCGGCCGGCGGATCGGTCAGTGAGCATCTGCACGTGCACGTCGTGCCGCGCTGGACCGGCGACGCCAACTTCATGACGGCGGTGGCCAACACCCGCACGTTGCCCGAGCCGCTCGACGAGACGGCACACAAGCTCCGGGCGGCCTGGCAAGTAGGCTGAGCCACCATGAACGCGCCCGAGCCGGCTCATGCCGTCGAACTGAGCGACGAATTCACCGGTCAATTCACCGGTCAATTCACCGGTCAATTCACTGGTCAATTCACTGGCGAACTCGCGGATGACGTCCGTGACGAGCTGCCCGATGACATCAACGCCGCCGAATTCGTCGGTGCCTACGAATTCCCGGACAACTCGCGCCGGCGAGTTCCCGGGTACCTGTACGTCGGTCTCGCCGTGCTCTGCCTGGTCGCATACGTGACCAGCCGAGATTCCTCGTCGATCGTCAATGGCGGGTTCGTCTGGGCCGCGGTGGTCCTGGGCCTCGTCGGAGCGATCAGCATCACATCGGGGTGGCGGATGCACGTCGACGAGAAAGAAGCCCTCGTCGAGGCGCAGCAGGCGATCGGCTTCCCGGTCGGCCATGCATCCGCCCAGCAGGTCTGGCACGGTTTCCGGAGCCGCCCGACGTGGCGGGTGCTGTGCTATTCGACCGAGGAACCGCCGACCAGGCGCGGGCTCGTCCTCGTCGATGCCGTCGACGGCCATGTCGTCCAGCAGCTCGTCGAGGACAATCCCGAACAGTCGCGCCCGACGCCGTCGGAAGCTTGATCGGACGTGTTCGACGGCAAATTCCGGGCCCCGGTCGATGCAGCGGTCAAACCGATCGGTGCGGCGCTCCGCAAGACGAAGCTGACGCCCGACCACTTGACCGTTGTCGGTCTCGTCGTGGGCGCCGCCGCTGCCGTCGCGGTCGGTTCTGGCCACCTGCGTTGGGGGCTGGCCCTCGTCATCCTGGCGGCACTGCCCGATCTGCTCGACGGCGCACTGGCGAAGGCGTCGAACACGTCGAGCCAACGCGGTGCCTTCTTCGACTCCACGGTCGACCGGCTGACCGACTCACTGCTGCTCGGCGGCATCGCGTACTACTTCGCGACCACCGAAGATCCGCGTCTGGCCGTGCTCCCGTTCGCGGTGTCGGCGGTGTCGTCGGTGATCTCGTACCAGCGGGCGAAGGCAGAATCACTCGGGCTCGACGCCAAGGGCGGATTGATGGAGCGCGCCGAGCGGATCGTGGTCCTGTGCGTGGGTCTGCTGATCGAGCCGTGGCTCGACGGGGCACTCGTCTGGATCCTGTGGGGGATGCTCGTCCTGATCTCGATCACCGCGGTGCAGCGCTTCGTGAAGGTCTGGAACCAGGCGGCGGTCGCGCCCGTCACCCAAGCTCGGATCGACATGCGGCGCGAGCTGCGTGAGTCGCGCCGTGAAGCCCGAGTGAAGCGCCGGAGCACCCGGGTCCCGCTGCGCGAGCGGGTGCCTCGTCGACAGGACTGATCGCCGGGTGGAGCGTCGCCGGTCGAGCTTCACGGACACTGCTGCGCTGGGGGGCTACCGCGTCGCCGCCTTGGCGGCGCGCGCGCTGCCGGGCATCGCGGCGCAGGGTCTTGCGCCGGCGCTCGGCTTCGGAGCGAGCGTGGCCAGCCCAGAACGACGGGCGATGATCGAACGTCATCTGCGTCGCGCGGATCCCACGATCGGCGGTGCCCGATTGCGCCGATCGGTCCAGGAGGCGTTCGACTCCTACACCCGTTACTGGCTCGAGAGCTTCCGGCTGCCACACCTGCGCGGTTCGGCGGTGGATCGGGGTATGACGGTCGAGGGGTACGTACACGTCACCGATGCGCTCGCTCACGGCAATGGTGTGATCCTCGCGCTCCCGCACCTGGGCGGGTGGGAGTGGGCCGGACGGTGGCTCGTCGAGCGGGGCCACGGCATCACCGTCGTCGTCGAGGAGATCCAGCCGCCGGAACTGTTCGAGTGGTTCGCCGACCTCCGTGGGCAGCTCGGCATGCGGGTCGTCGCGCTCGGTCCGGCGGCTGGTCGCGAGGTGATCGCCGCCCTCAAACGCAATGACGTCGTCTGCCTCCTGAGCGATCGTGACATCCAACGCACCGGCGTCGAAGTCGTCTTCTTCGGCGAGACGACGACCCTGCCTGCGGGGCCGGCGACGATCTCGTTGCGGACCGGGGCGCCGCTGCTCCCCACGGCCGTGTACTTCACCGACCGAACCGATGGCCACCTGGGGATCGTCCGGCCGCCGGTCGACATCGGGCGGTCTGGCGACGGTCTGCGCTCGGACGTGCAGCGCGTAACGCAGTCGTTGGCACTCGAACTGGAGTATTTGATCCATCGCGCGCCGCACCAGTGGCACCTTTTTCAACCCAACTGGCCGTCGGATCCCGGTTACGACGCGTGATCGTCGGCGTCGCACGATTCTTGCCGCCGGCCTCAACCCCGCGACGAGCGGTGCCGATGACGCTGTGATGACACGTTCGCGAATTGCACCGGTGGTCTACGGACTGCTCGGCATCGGGGCTGTGCTCGCGTACGTGCTCACGGCTTCCACCGCAGGGATGGAACGGATCGCAGTCGGGGCGATCTTCGGGGCTGCGACCGCGGTTTTCGTCGCCATGGCGGTTCATCGTCCGGTTCGGCCCGTGCCATGGTTCCTGTACGGCGTCGGGATCGCCATGCTCGGAGTCGCCGCCCTGGTTCGCTCGGCGGAATGGTTCGGGAGCGTCGGCGCGGGCTTCCCGGCCGGCGCCGAGATGATTGCCATCCTCGCCTATCCGTCGCTGTTCGTCGCGACGATCAGCATCACGTCCGGTCGCCGGCATGCCCCGGACCTCCTCGCCGGTTCGGAACCGATCATCTACGCCACGGCTGCGACCGCGCTGGTGTGGCTCGGGCTGACCGGTCCGTACTTCGACCAGGACAGGATTCCGCTCGCCTCCGAAGCGTGGATCTGGATTTTCCCGCTGCTCGACGGCACACTCGCACTGCTCGCGCTGCGTCGGATCGACCGGTCCGTCGCCGCACGCCGGGTCTTCGAGACGATGACGCTGGGGTTCCTGCTGCTGGGCGCCGCGCATGGCGCGACCGCGTGGGCTGCGTCGGTCGGCAGCCTCGAGTTGGGTTCCCCACTCGCAGCGACGCTGATGCTCGGCCCGATCACGCTCGGTCTCGTCGCCACGCTGCCCGCGCTCACCGCGGTGACGGCGGCGGCCGGTGAGCCGGTCCGGGTGCACTGGTTGCAGATCGTCGGTCTGGTACTCGCGGCGCTCGTACCGCTCGGCGGGCTGCTCCTCATGCGGTTCGGAGGCTTCCAGTCATCGTCCTCGTTCGTCGTCGTTGCGCTGGCGACCGTCACGGTGATCGTGCTGTCGCTGGGCCGCATGTGGCGTCTCGTCGACCAGGTGCGCAGTCTCACCGAGCAGCGCGGCCACGCCCGCCTGGCGGCGATGGTCGAACATTCGAGCGATGTCGTGATGTTGGCGGACGATCGCGGGCGGGTCAGCTATGCAAGCCCCGGTCTCCGCGCCACCCTCGGTTACGACCCGGAGAGTTGGACGGGCCGACACCTCGTGGACGTCGTAGTCGAGGACGAGCGCGAAACGGCCGAACGCAGCGTCGAGCGGCTGATCGAATCGGGCCAGGGCAGCACCGTCGAGTTCGAGACCAGCCTGCTGCACGCTGATGGACAGCAGCGAAAGGCCAACGTGGTGATCGCCAACCTCGTCGGCGGTGCCGCCGTCGACGGCATCGTGGCCACATTCCGCGATGTCACCGAACAGCGCAATCTCGAGCGTCAGCTCAGTCACCGTGCCTTCCACGACGAGCTCACGGGCCTCGCCAACCGGGCCCTGTTCCTCGATCGGATGGATCATGCGCTGCGCGTCACCCGACCGGTGTCGGACCCCGTCGTCGTCCTCTTCGTCGATCTCGACGACTTCAAGTCGGTCAACGACGCGCTCGGACACGGCGTCGGAGACCAGCTGCTCAAGACGGTCGCCAACCGGATCCGCGAGGCGGCCGGGAGCGGCGACACCTCGGCCCGACTCGGCGGGGACGAATTTGCGATCCTGCTCGAGGATCGGGGCGGCATCGACCGCGCGATCGACGTGGCGGAATCGCTGCTCGAATCGCTGCGTGATCCGGTCACGATCGCCGGGTACGACGTCGCCGTTCTCGCCAGCGTCGGTGTTGCCGTCGCATCGAGCGGGATGAACACGACGAGCCTGCTGCGGGACGCCGACATCGCGATGTACGAGGCCAAGCGCGCCGGCAAGGGACAGATCCGGATCTTCGACCCGGCGATGCGCCTGGTCGCCACCAAACACCTCGAGTACCGCGGCGAACTCGGTGCCGCTCTGCACAACGACGAACTCCGTCTGGTGTACATGCCGTTCGTGGACCTGCGGACCGGTCAGGTCACCGGCGCCGAGGCGCTCGTGCGATGGCACCACGCCGAACACGGCGACATCCCCGCCAGCGAGTTCATCCCGATCGCGGAACGTTCCGGACTGATCGTGCCGATGGGCTACTGGATCCTCGACCAGGCGCTCCAGCAGGCCGCATCCTGGCGCCCCGGCCTGTTCATCAGCATCAACGTGTCGGCCGTCCAGATCCGGCAGGTCGACTTCGTCGAACGGGTCATCGCAGCCGTCGACCACCATCACGTCGACCCGTCGACGATCGTGTTCGAGATCACCGAGACCGTCCTCGTCGACGAGGGCGACCGGGCGACCGAGACGATGCGCCACCTGCGCGACGAGGGGTTCCGGTTCGCCGTGGACGATTTCGGTGCCGGTTTCTGCTCGCTCAGCCATCTTCAGCGGCATCCCGTCGATCTCCTGAAGATCGATCGCGCCGCAATCGAGGACTTCGGGAACGACCCACGCGGCAACACCCTGGCCCGCACGATCCTGCAGATGGCCGAATCGCTCGAACTGCTGACGGTGGCCGAGGGGATCGAGACCACGAGCCAACTGCGAGAACTCCGTCGGTTCGGATGCGACGTCGGACAAGGCTACCTGCTCTCGCGGCCGCTCGAAGCCGAGGATCTCGCCGTGCGGTTCCGCCAGAGCGAGCCGGTCGGCGCCTACTGAACTCGGTGGGCACGGGGCTCGTCGACGCGCTGACGCGGTACCGTGGCCGCAATGCTCCGGATCGGCATGGTCTGCCCGTACAGCCTGTCGATCCCCGGCGGTGTGCAGGCGCAGGTGCTGGGCCTCGCCCGTGAGATCCGCCGTCAGGGCCACGAGGTGCGCGTACTCGGCCCGTGTGACGGGCCGCCGCCCGAGTCGTTCGTCACCCCGCTCGGTGACAGCCTGCCTGCCTCGGCGAACGGATCGATTGCTCCGCTCGCACCCGACTTCTCCGCAACGCTGCGGACCGTGCGGGCGCTTCGTGACGAGGCATTCGACGTGGTGCACATTCACGAGCCACTTGCTCCCGGACCACCGATCACGTCGGTCTACCTCCGCACCGCACCGTCGGTCGGGACGTTCCATGCGGCTGGTCGATCATCGAGCTACCGGTTCATGGCGCCCGGCCTCAAACGAATCCTGCGTCGGATCGATCACAAGGTGGTCGTGTCCAAAGACGCGCTCGCGCTCGTGCACGGATACCTCGGTGGCGACTACGAGATGCTGTACAACGGGGTCGAGACGACCGAGATCCGGTCGGTGCCGGCCGCACCCGTGGCCAGGCCGGCGATCTTCTTCGTCGGGCGCCACGAGGAACGTAAGGGCCTCGGCGTGCTGCTGTCCGCCCTCGGCTCCACCGACCTCGACGTGTCGTGCTGGATCGCAGGCAACGGCCCCGACACCGTCCGGCTCACCGCCGAGTTCGCCGGCGACGATCGGATCGAGTGGCTCGGCAGGATCTCCGACGCCGACAAGATCGCCCGCCTCCGCAGTGCGGCCGTGTTCTGCGCGCCGTCCCTGCACGGCGAGTCGTTCGGCGTCGTCCTGATCGAGGCGATGGCCGCAGGAACGCCCGTCGTCGCGAGTGCCCTGGACGGCTACCGCAACGTGGCCACCGACGGTGTCGATGCGCTGCTCGTGCCGCCGGGCGATGTCGACGCCCTCGTCACGGCGCTCCTGCGGGTGCTGGGTGATGCCGACCTGGCGGGCCGCCTCGTCGACGGAGGCAACGTACGTGCCGATCGATTCTCGATGTCGGGGCTTGCGGCATCGTACGTCGAGGTCTACGAGCGGCTGCGCGCAGCGCCGTTCGAACCGACCGCGCTGGGCTGACGGATCTGGGCTGACGGATCTGGGCTGACGGATCCGGGTCGCCGAGCCATGAGGTCACCCCTGGCCGGTCCGTCGACGCCGTAGACTGACATGCATGTGGTTGCTCATCGTCGTGTTGATCATCGTGGTGCTGCTCGCCGTCTACCTGATCACCGCCTACAACGGCCTGATCCGCAACCGCAACCAGATCGAGAACGCCTGGTCGCAGATCGACGTGCAACTCAAGCGCCGCCTCGATCTGATCCCGAACCTCGTTGAAACGGTCAAGGGCTATGCAGCGCACGAGAAAGAGACCCTCGACGCCGTGATCCGGGCTCGCAACGCCTCGGTTGCCGCGTCGACGCCGGGCGAGCAGGCGAAGGCCGAAAACATGCTCGAAGGCACGCTCAGCCGACTGTTCGCGCTCAGCGAGGCGTACCCCGACCTGAAAGCCAACCAGAACTTCCTGGCGCTGCAGGAGGAACTGACGGCCACCGAGGGCCGCGTCGCCTACGCCCGCCAGTTCTACAACGACAGCGTGCTCGGCTACAACAACAAACTCCAGCAGTTCCCGACCATGTACTTCGCGAAGATGCTCCACTTCGAACGGCGCGAATATTTCGAGGCAGACGAAGCCGCGCGCACGGCGCCGACGGTCGAATTCTGATCCGACGACCGATCGACCCTCACCATGACATCCCCCCGACATGTATGAATTGATTCGTTCGAACAAGCGCCGCAGCATCCTGCTCGTCATCGGCTTCGTCGGCGTCGTCGGCGTCGTCGGTGCCGCATTCGGCCTGCTGATCGGCAACGGCCCGATCGCCACGATCGTGGCGCTCGTGATCGCCGCTGTGATCGCGTTCGCCAGCTACTGGAAAGCCGACACGATCGCCCTGGCGGTCAGTCGCGCCAGGCCGGCCGACGAGCACGAGTACGCGCGACTCCACAACATCGTCGAAGGTCTCTGTATCGCCGGTGGCCTGCCGAAGCCCGGGGTGTACATCGTCGACGATCCGGCGCCGAACGCGTTCGCGACCGGCCGCAACCCGAAACATGCTGCGATCGCCGTCACGACCGGTCTCCTGGAGAAGCTCAACCGGGTCGAGCTCGAAGGCGTCGTCGCGCACGAACTCAGCCACATTCGCAACTACGACATCCTCGTGTCGACGCTCGCGGTCACGATGGTCGGCGCCGTCGCGCTCCTGAGCGACATCGCGATCCGAACAATGTGGTGGAACGGCGGGCGGGCTCGCCGGGCGGGTGACCGTGGCGACAGCGGCAACCCGTTGGCGATCGTGGGGTTCCTGCTGCTGATCTTGGCGCCGCTCGCTGCCAAGGCGATGCAGGCAACGATCTCACGCCAGCGCGAGACACTCGCCGATGTCAGCGCATGTCAGATGACCCGCTATCCACCCGGGCTGATCTCGGCGTTGGAAAAGCTGCAGGAGGACACGACGGTGACGCATTCTGCATCGACGGCTACGGCACACTTGTGGATCGAACAGCCCATGAGCGGGGTAGGTGACAACGGTCGCCTTGGCGGCGCTCACAAATTGTTCGACACCCATCCCCCGCTCGAAGAGCGCATCGCACTGTTGAGAGAGCTGTGAACCGAACCAAGACTGCCCCCATCCTGATCCTGTGCGCGAGCCTGGTCGTGGCCGCCTGCTCCGGCGGCGACGAGGAGGCCGCGCCGACGGTGCCTTCGTCGACTGCTGCGGTGACGACGACGACCGAGGCGCCGGCCCCGACCACCGCCGAGACGACGACGACCACCACCACGCCGGCGACCACCGTCGAGCCGGTCACCACGACAACGACGATCCCCGACATTCCCCGGATGCCGTTGACCGGCGCACCGATCGGCGATCCCAGCGAGGTTCCCGATCGACCGGCGCTCGTCGTCAAGATCTCCAACGCCCCGCTGAGCATCGTCCCCCAGGCCGGACTCAACAATGCCGACATCGTGTTCGAGGAGGTCATCAACGACAAATCGACCCGGCTCGCAGCAGTGTTTCATTCGCAGGACATGGACCCGATCGGCCCGATCCGATCCGGTCGGGCACAGGACATCAACCTGCTGCTGTCCCTCCAGCGCCCGCTGTTCTCGTGGAGCGGCGGCAACCCGTCGGTGACGCGTGCGATTCGCGACTCCGACCTGGTCGACCTCGCCGACGGCCGCAACTCCGGCTTCTACCGCCGGTCGGGTCGGCGCAGCCCGAACAACCTGTACACGAACACCGAGGTGATGTGGGCGCAGACGACCGACGAGACCGGGCGCCCCACCGTGGTGTTCCCGTACGTGCGCGACGGGGCAACCCTGCCCGCCGGCGAGGCGGCGACCACGATCGGGGTGACCATGGACAGTGTCAACGTGACCTGGACGTACGACGCCGAGACCGAAGGCTATTTCCGCACGCAGAACGGCCGTGAGCACACCACCGAGACCCCGGACGGGGTCGAGCGCGTGTGGGTCAAGAACCTGGTCGTGATGAAGGCCGATTACGGCGTCAACACGTTCGACGGCAACCCCGATGCCCAGTCACTCGGCTCGAACCCGGTCTACGTGTTCACGGGCGGCATCGTGCAGCAGGGCGAATGGCTCCGGTTCATGCCGGAGGACCCGTTCCAGTTCTTCGACAACTTCGACGACTTGAACCCGCTCCCCCTCCAGCCCGGTCGGACATGGGTGGAGATTCCTCGCAATCTCGATGACACGGTCGGCTGGGAGAGCTGACGCAGCGATGACGACCCTGCAGGCGAGCGACGGTCATCGAGCAGACGCGTACGAATCGCATCCGGACGGTGCGACGGCGACGATCGTCGTCGTGCAGGAGATCTTCGGCGTGAACGCGCACATCAGGTCGGTCGTCGATCGCTTCGCATCGTTCGGCTACCGGGCGATCGCGCCCGCCTTGTTCGACCGGGTCGAACCGGGTGTGGAGCTGGCGTACGACGCGGCCGGCATCGAGCGCGGCCGTGCGTTGGCGACTGCGATCCGGTGGGAGCCGGCGATGCTCGACGTGGCGGCCGCGGTCGACCATGTCGCCGACACCGGGCCCGTCGCCGTGATCGGCTACTGCTTCGGGGGCAGCCTGGCGTGGCTGTCGGCGAGCGAGCTGCCGATCGCTGCCGCGGTCGGGTACTACGGCGGGCAGGTCGTCGAGTTCATCGACCGCACGCCGGCCGTTCCCACGATGTTGCATTTCGGGGCGCTCGACCAGGGGATCCCGCTCGATGATGTGGCCGCGATCGCCGACGCGCACCCGTCGGTGCCGGTTCATGTGTACGACGGCGCCCAGCACGGTTTCAACTGCGATGCTCGCGCGTCGTATCACCCCCGGTCAGCTGCAATTGCGCTGGGGCGCACACTCGAGTTCCTCGACCTTGCGTGACGAATTGTGCCAGGCACAATTCGTCATGCGAGGCGACGGGCGGCGGCGGCGACCACGCTGACGGCGGCCTGCTCCACCCGGTCGTGGACACCGCGGTCGGGGATCTCCTGCTCGGTGCGGTTGACGAGGACGCCGGCCACCATGCCGGCGCGCCAGCCGTTGGCGGCGCACATCGTGAGCAGCGTGGCGCTCTCCATCTCGTAGTTGAGGACGTGCAGGGCCTGCCACTCGGCTCGGCTACCGGCGAAGCGCCGGTTGACGTATCCGGAAACTGTGTCATAGCGCTCCTGGCCCGTGTAGAACGTGTCCGACGACGCCGTGATGCCGACGTGGCGGGTGATGCCGAGTTCGTCGGCGGCCGTGACGAGTGCCGTCGTGCAGTCGAAATGAGCCACGGCGGGATACTCCAGCGGCGCGAAGTGGATGCTGGCTCCGTCGAGGCGGACCGAGCCGGTCGTGATGATCACGTCGGCGACGGCGATTTCCTGCTGGATCGCCCCCGTCGTGCCGACCCGCAGGAACGTCCGCACGCCGAGTTGGGCCAATTCCTCGACCGCGATCGACGTCGACGGACCTCCGATGCCCGTCGAACACACGACGATCGGCGTGTCCCCGGCGAACCCCAGCGCACTCGTGAACTCGCGCTTCGAGGCGAGCGGCGTCCGGCGATCGAACTGCGCAGCGATCGTCGCGACGCGAGCAGGGTCGCCGGGCAGGATCGCCACGGTCGCACCCTGGAGGAGATCGGCGGTGAGATCGAGGTGGAAGACGTCCGACATGCCGGTCACCGTATCGGTCGGCGCCGGGGTGTTCAGCGGGGGTGTTCAGCGTGGGTGTTCAGGCGCGCTGTTTCGGCGTCAGAAGCGACCGCCGTCGACCATGAACTGCTGAGCGGTACAGCCGCCGCTGTCGTCCGCCGCAAGGAAGAGGATCATCTGGACGAACTCGTCCGGCGTGATCCGCTTCTTGAGTGCCTGGTCGTCGAGTGTGCCCTGCTCTCCCTCCGGTGTCCACCACTTCTCCAGTTGCCGTTCGGTCGCGACCCAGCCGGGCAGCACCGTGTTGACACGAACGTTGTCCGGCCCGAACGTGCGCGCCATCGTGCGCGTGATGCCTTCGACGCCGGACTTGGCGATCGCGTAGCCCGGGAAGCAGTCCTCCTGCATCATGTAGCTGCTCGACCCGACGTTCACGATCGACCCGAGCCCGGCCTCCACCATCTGCGGGGCGAGCGCCTGGATCGCGAAGAAGTAGTGCCGCAGGTTGACGTTGATCCGGTTGTTCCAGTACTCGACCGTCACATCGCGCCAGTCGTGACGGTCGTCGTTGGCGGCGTTGTTGACGAGCACCGTCACCCCGCCGAGTTCGTCCACCGCTCTGGCGCACGCGGCCCGGAGCGCGTCGATGTCGAGCAGGTCGACCTCGTAGAACACCGGCGCGTGGGATGCCCCGGCGGCGATGCAGCGCTCGATCGTGGCATGCGCGTACCGGACGTTCTTGTCGACGAACGCAACCCTGCTGCCCTGCCGGGCGAAGTGTTCGACCACGGCGCTCCCGATCCCGTCGGCACCGCCGGTGACGAACACGGTGCGGTCGACGAGCGACGGATAGGTGGCGTAATTCGTGGTCATGGGTGCTCCTCGGAACGCGGGGTGGGTGTGATCGGTGCGAAGTCGTAGACCTCCGCGGGATTGTCGACCAGGACGCGTCGGCGCAGTGCCTCGGTCGGCAACCAGTCGTCGCGCAGCGCGCAAAGATCGAACGGCGTGGGCGGGCGGTCCTGGCCCGGGTGCGGCCAGTTCGAAGCCCACAGGACGCGTTCGGGGGCCCGTGCGACGAGTTCGTGCGCCAGCGCGCTCACGGCCGGATACGTGGGCGCCCCGTCGCGCATCGATTCGTACGGCGCGGACAGCTTGACCCAGCATCGGCCGTCGTCGATCAACCCGAGCAGCAGCCGGAAGGCCGGGTCGTCGGTGGTGACCGGCGGCATGAACCTGCCGACGTGGTCGACGACGATCGGGGCCCGGAGCCGTCGAAGGACACTGATCCGATCTGGAAGCTCGCGGCCGTTCAGTTGGAGTTGGATGTGCCAACCGCGGGCTGTGACGCGGTCGCCCACCGTCTCGATGACCTCCCACGGGACCGCACCACCGGGCAGCATGTGGAACCTCGCGCCGCGGGCTCCGAGCGCAGTCAGGCGGTCGATCTCGTCATCGGGCGTGGTGTCGTCGATGACGACGACCAGTCGGGCTGCGTCGCCGACGGCGGACGCGGCGGCAATCTGACACGAGTTGTCGAGCCCGTACGTGGTCGGTTGGACGAACACCACACGTTCGAGGCCGAGCGCCTCCTGGACGGTGCGGTACTCGGCGGTCGACGCGTCGGGGGGCCGCAGTACGGCCGCCGGGCTGACGGGGTACGAGTGGTCGTACACGTGGACATGCGTGTCGCAGCCCCCCTCCCATCTCTCGTTCTGGGCAGGGTTCGGACGCTCCTGGCAGTCCATTCCCTGCCCAGAACGAGAGATGGGAGGGGGGCTCATGGCTGCCACCAGTGGCGGAGGCGTTCGGCGTGCTCGGGGTTGACGGCGCGGGGCGGCATCTCGCCGGCGATGATCGCACGCACCTGGTCGACGGAGCTCCGCGCCTGGGCATCGGCGTTCTCCGACGTGAGCCCACCCAGATGCGGTGTCGCCACGACGTCGGGCCGCCGGGCGAGCGCCGGTGACGGCCGCTGATCGGCGGCGCGGCCGACGTCCATCGCCAGCCCGCCGAGATGTCCCGAATCGAGGGCCGCTTCAACCGCGTCCTCGTCCATCAGTTCGCCCCGCGAAACATTCACGAGCACCGTGCCCGGCCGCATCTGCGAGATCGCGGCCGCGTCGATGATGTTCTCCGTCTCCGGCACCGACGCGGCCAGCGGCAGCACGACGTCGGCTCGGGCGAGCAGTGCGTCGAACGCGATGTGCTCGTACCCGTCGGCCCGAACCGCGTACTCGACCGCGGGGTCATTGACGATAACGGTCATCCCGAGTGCCTGGAGCACCGGAGCGAGGTACCGGGCAATCGACCCGTACCCGATCATGCCGGCGGTCCTGCCCCGCAGTTGGAATCCGGTGCGCTGCGGCGGTTCGACGTCACGGCGGTAATCCAGCGTCGAATCGCTGACGTGACGGGCGACGTCGAGCAGCAGGGCGAGCGCGATCTCGGCCGTCGACGGCACGAAACTCTTGTCGGCACGTGCGACGAGCACGCCGGCCGCCGATGCCGCACCCACATCGACCGTCGAGATGTCGACCGCGGTGCGCAGGAACGCGATCAGGTCGGGCGACGAAGCGAACAGCGCCGCCTCGCCCGGAGTCGAACGATGCGCCACGATGACGTCGCAGCCGGCCGCCGCCACGATCAGTTCGGCGGTGGTCAGGTCACGTCCGTTCGGGTTGATCACGACGTCCGCGACGGCACGCAGTTCGGGGAGTGCCCGCCCGTAGTAAGCGTTCAGGTCTTCTGGGTCGTGGGTCAGGAACACCGTGATCACGAAGCCCGAACCTACCCAGTCAGCAGGGCGCTGATACCGTCGGCGCAATGGGCCGCCACGCGATCAAGACCCCTCCCCACCACGCCGCATGGCAGCAATTCCTCGATACCTGGGTGGAGGCCGACGGGATCGAGGTGTTCGAATCGGCGTGGACCTGGGATCACTTCTATCCGCTCGGCGAGCCCTACGACGGCCCGAATCTCGAGGGCTGGACGATGCTCGCTGCGCTCGCGCAGGCCACCGAGCGGCTTCGGATCGGTGCGATGGTGAACGGGATGCACCACCGGCATCCGGCCGTGACCGCCAACATGGCCGCGACGCTCGACATCATCTCCGGGGGCCGGCTGATCCTCGGCATGGGCGCGGGATGGAACGAGATGGAGTCGGCCGCCTACGGTATCGAACTCGGGACCATGACCGAACGGTTCGACCGACTCGACGAGGGCATCGAGGTCATCCGGTCACTGCTCGACAACCGGGTCACGAACTTCGCCGGGGAGATCTACACGGTCACCGACGCCTGGTGCGAGCCCAAGCCGGTGCAGACCAAACTGCCGCTCGCGATCGGGGGCAAGGGGCCGAAGCGAACGTTGCGGACGGTCGCCCGGTGGGCCGACCAGTGGGACATGACGTTCCCCGACGACCCGGACGCGTGGAAGCGTCTCGACGATGTGCTTCGTTCACACTGTGAGGAGTGCGGGCGGGATGAGACCGAGATCGAACGCTCGGTGCATCTCGGTTTCGGTCCCGAGGACGATCCGGAGGCACTGGCAGATCGCGCAGCGGCCTTCCATGCGGCCGGCGTCGACCTCATCGTGTGGTCGATGCGCGGCGCGATCGACCCGGCCCGCCTCGCCCCGCTCGCGGACGCCCTGCGGTAGCCCCGACAGGCTGGGTCGCGGACGCGTCAGGCGAGGGGAGTGGCTTCGGAGATCGTGTAGCGGTGGAGATTGCGTCCGGTGACCGGCAGGTCGGCCGACCTGGCTCGCCATTCGGCCATGTGCGCCGAGTCGAAGTGGCCCTGCAGCGACTCGTCGTCGTCCCACAATTCGTAGAGGCGGACGAGGTCGGCATCGTCCGGGTCCGGCGTAAAGGCGTACGTTTGGCATCCCGACTCCTGGAGCGTGGCGGTCACCATCGGTGCCACTGCCTCGAAGAACTGTGCTCGGGTCCCTGGTTCCATCCGGATCTCGCCGGCGATGATCAACATGTCCGGACAGTAGCGACTCGGTTCGTCCGCTCTGGCACACTGGGCTGATGCCAATCGAGGGTGAGTACGTTCCGAGCAGTTCGCAGTGGGTCGCCGACCAGGTCGCCGAGTACGAATCGTCGAACGGCGAGCGCGCATCGACGCTGCGCGAAACCGGGATTCCCGTCATCATCGTCACGATGCGAGGCAGTTCGTCGGGGAACGTCCGCAAGATCGCGCTCATGCGCGTCGAGCACGACGGTGACTACGCGCTCGTTGCATCGATGGGCGGCGCGCCCGACAACCCGGGGTGGTACCACAACCTCGTCGCCGACTCGCACGTCATGATCCAGGACGGCCCCGAACCGCACGACTTCGACGTGCGCATCGTGGAGGGCGACGAGCGCGCCGAGTGGTGGGATCGGGCCGTCGCGGTGTTCCCGACGTACGCCGATTACGAGGCCAAGACCGATCGCCACATCCCCGTGTTCGTCGCACAGCCACGCCCCTGACCACTTCTCCCCAGGCCGTTCACAGGCTCGTCCACAGGGAAATTCACACGTTTTCCCGGGTGACGTTCCACAGGGCAGTTGGTTCACAATGAGACAATGGCATCGAGCGTCCTGACGACCGGCAAGCGAGCGCGACAGCACGGAGCGGTGCTCGCGCCGTCCGATCGCCGTGAACTCGAACGCGGCGGATGGCGAACGACGCTCGACTACCGGGAGAACCACGTACGCGGACTCGACGGTCGCCTGCTGCGGGTCGAGCCGGTCTGGACGGCCGAGGCAGAACGATTCGACGGCCCGCTCGTCGTCGCGAGTGCCGTGGGCGCCTCGGAAGCGGCGGCGTGGAGTCAGCTCCGTGCCGAGATCGACGCCGAGCGGGTGACGACCCGACGAACCCTTCGGCTCGCCCCGCTCCGCTGACGGATCCGGCCCGTCAGGCGTAGAGCCCAGGACGGTCGTGGACCGGCACGGTCACGGTGTGACCCGATTCGATCGAGCGCAGGATGGCGTCGACCACCGTCTGGGAGACGAAGCCGTCCCACGTCGACGGACCCGCGGCCCGACCGTCACGAACCGAGTTGATCCACGCCTGGTCCTGGCGCCGGTACGCATCCGCGAACCACCCGAACCAGTCCGGACCGAGATGGACGTCGACCGAACCGGCGCGCCGCCGGACCGCCCGGATCGGAACACCGGTGACCACGTCACCGTGGTCGCCGATGACCTCGACGCCGACCTCGTAGGCGTACCCGCAATCGTCGAACTCGAGCGTGGAGTGCGCGCCGGAGGACAGCTCGCAGATCACGGTGAGGTGACGGATCGCATCGTCGATTCCAGCGGTGGAGGCTCGCACCGATTCGATCTCCGCGCCGGTGATGAATCGCACCGAGTGGACGTCGTGCACGAGCGACTGGCCGACGATCAACGTGACGGGGCGCGGACTCGGGTTGGCGTTGCGGTGCCACGACCTGACCGCGACGATCGTGCCGACCGCTGGGAGTTCGTCCAAAACTTGGAGATGCGCCGGATCGAATTCGCGCATGAAGCCGATCTGCACCAACCGTCGATCGGCGGCCACCTCGGCGGCGATCACCCGGTGGGCGTCATCGACGGTCGTGGCGAGCGGCTTCTCGCAGAGCGTGAACAGTCCGCGCTCGATCGCGGCGATGGTGAGATCGGCGTGGGTGTCGTCGGGTGAGGCGATCAGGACGGCATCGATGTCGGCATCGGCGATGAGTGCGAACGGATCGTCGACGATCTGCGCACCGGTTGCGTCGGAGGCCGCGATCGCGTTCGGTCGATACACATCGGCGACCGCTGCCACCTCGACGCCGGCGAAGGCCGCCAACGCCCGGGCGTGGAACGATCCCATCCCGCCGACTCCGACGACGCCGACCTTCACGTGCTGCACGGCGGCGAGTCTGGCACGGCCCGGGCCGACGAACCCGGTCGGAGTTCCGTCATGCGGAACGGTCCCGCCATGCGGAACGGTCTGGCGAAGTTTGTTACGGTGCTGCGGCACCGCACGGTGCGAGGACACGGGGAGTGACACCGGATGGAACTGGCGACTCGACTGAACCGGCTCGGCACCGAGACGGCATTCGCCGTGTCACAGGCCGCCGCCGAGTGGGCGTCGGCTGGCAATCGGGTCTATCCGTTCCATCTCGGCGACATGAATCTCGCCACGCCGGCCAACATCGTCGAGGCGATGAACGCTGCGATTGCGGATGGCAAGACCGGCTACTGCCCGGCCGCCGGGATCGACCCCCTGCGCGACGCGCTCGCCGACGACATCGGGCGCGGGCGCGGCATGGAGCTGACGGGCGCCAACATCGTCGTCCAGCCCGGCGGGAAGCCGGTCATCACCAAGTTCATCCAGACCGTGATGAACCCCGGTGACGGCGTGCTGTACCCGAACCCGGGGTATCCGATCTACGAGAGTCAGATCGAGTACTTCGGTGGTCGCCCGATGCCGTACCGGTACCACGAAACCGGTTCCGGCTTCGCAATCGACCTCGATCAGCTCCGCGAACTCGCACCGCAGGCGCGCATCCTGATCTACAACGACCTGCAGAACCCGCTCGGCTGCGAGAGCACGGATGACGAGCGCGCCGAGATCGCCGGGCTCGCGATCGACCATGACCTGATCGTGCTCTCCGACGAGGCCTACTTCGAAATGCGCTACTCGGGCACGTCGACCTCGATCGCGTCGTTGCCCGGCATGGCGGAGCGCACGGTGATCCTCTACACGTTCTCGAAGAAGTTCGCGATGACCGGGTGGCGGCTGGGATGCGCCGCTGCGCCGGTGGAGATCGCGCAGCAGATCGCGAAGATCAACACCAACGACGAGAGTTGCACGACCCACTTCGTGCAGGCAGCCGGTGTCGCCGCGCTCGCTGACCCGTCCGGTGCGGCCACGCTGCTCACCGAACTCGAACGACGTCGGGATGCGACGGTGGTAGGTCTGGCCGGTGTGCCAGGTGTGCACTGTGCGACCCCGGAGGCGACGTTCTATCTGTTTCCGAACGTCACCGAGGCCGTCGACCGGCTCGGCTTCACCGACGTCTCCCAGTTCGCGACCGCCGCGCTGCACGCGACGGGCGTGTCGTTCTGCACCCGACATCACTTCGGTGCTGCGCAGCCGAACGAGACCGAGCAGTACATCCGCCTCGCCTACTCGGGCATCTCGGTCGACGACATCACCGACGGCCTGGGCAAGCTCGCGGCCTGGGTGGGCGGGGCATGAGCCGTGTCGTCGTCACCGGCAGGATTCCCGAACCGGGGATCGAGATGCTCCGATCGTCATGCGACGTGTGGGCGTGGGACGGTGACGAGCCGATCCCGATGGCAATCCGAGACGAGCAGCTCGCAACCGCTGACGCCGCACTCACGCTCCTGACCGACCGCGTCGATCAGGCGTTTCTCGACGCTGCCCCGAACCTGCGGGTGGTCGCGAACGTCGCCGTGGGTTACAACAACATCGACGTCGAGGCGTGCCGGGCCCGAGACGTGCAGGTCACGAACACACCGGGCGTGCTCACCGATGCCACCGCGGATCTCGCCATGGCGTTGATCCTGATGATCACTCGGAGGCTGGGGGAGGGGGAGCGACTGATCCGCTCGACCGAACCGTGGAAGTGGGGGATGTTCATGATGCTCGGCGTAGGGCTGCAGGGCAGGCAGCTCGGGATCGTCGGGATGGGCGAGATCGGCGAGGCGCTCGCCGGCCGCGCTCGGGCCTTCGGCATGTCGATCGTCTACCACAACCGTCGCGCCGCCGGCGCCGACACCGAGGGTCGCCTCGGTGCCCGCCTCGTCGGGTTCGACGAACTACTCGAGACCAGTGATGTGGTGTCGCTCAACTGCCCGTACACCGAGTCGACCCATCACCTCGTCGACGCTGCCGCGTTGACGAAGATGCGGCCGACGGCGTACATCGTGAACACGGCGCGAGGGCCGATCGTCGACGAACAGGCGCTCGTCGACGCGCTGCGTGCCGGCGAGATCGCCGGCGCCGCGCTCGACGTGTTCGAACACGAACCCGAGGTGCACCGTGGGCTCGTCGACCTCGACCACGTGGTGCTCGTGCCGCACCTCGGTTCGGCAACCGTCGAGACACGATCCGCGATGGCGACCCTGGCTGCCCGCAACGTCGTGGAGGTCCTGGCGGGGCGCCCACCCGTCACCCCCGTCCCGTGACGAATTGTGCCTGGCACAATTCGTCGGGTCGCTCACCGTTTCCACGGGGTGAAGCGGCGGCGGGCGGGCCTGGTGATGGTCGGCTCGGCCGTCGGCTCGACCGGCTGGCCGGTGAAGACCTGACCGAGCTCACCGTCGTACGGCTGCTCGACGACCTCGTGGCCCGACCAGACCACCATCTGCGGGAACGCGATCGTGATCCCGGCATCGGCCAGACCCTGGTGCACCGCGAGCATCAGATCGTGGGTGGCCGCGAGCCCCGACGGGATGTCGCTGGTGTGCCAGTAGAAGATGCGGAAGTCGATGCTCGATGCCCCGAACTCCTTCAGCAGGACCTGCGGCTTCGGCTTGATGCGGATCCGGGAGACGCGGGTGATCGCCTCGGAGAGCACGACGGTGGCGTCCTCCAGGTTCGTGTCGTAGGCGACGCCCACCGTCAACTCGCTGCGTCGCGCCGAGTCGCGCGTCAGGTTGACGATCGCCGCGTTCAACACCTGCATGTTCGGGACCCGGATCATCGACCCGTCGAGCCCGCGCATCACGACGGTTCGGGCGTCGACGTCGGACACGACGCCGACGTGGCCGTCGAGGTCGACGGTGTCGCCGACCGTGAACGGGCGGCGGGTCTGGAGGATCAAGGCGCCGACGAAGTTCTCGACGACTTTCTGCAGGGCCAGGGCGAGCACCAGCCCGGAGAGGCCGAGGGCGCCCAGGAGCGGCCCGACGCGAACGCCCAGCCTGTTGAGCGCGTAGACGAGCCCGACGAGGAAGATCAGGTAGCCGATGATGCGCGCCGTGATGATCGCCCCGAACCCGGCACCGACCGACCGGGCCACGATCGAGCGGGCAACCCGGTTCGCGAGGATCGCGACGGTGACCGCCGCGAGCAGGATCCCGCCGGCCTGCAACCAGGCGGTCCCTGCGACCTGTCCGTCCAGCAACGACTCGACGCTCTCGTCGACACTGGAGTCGACGGACATCGGGGCGAACACGGCGGCGAGAGCGAACATGGTTGCGTTCAGTCTGGCGGAGTTGGTGTCGGGTCGACACCGCCCGGGGTTCGGCCCGTGGAGTCGAACCACATCAGGACGGCTGCGCAGGTCGTGAGCGCGGCAGCTGCGACCCACACCGGCCAGTACACCCCGATCCGGTCGACGGTGAACCCGGCGGCCGGCGCCGAGATCGACATGCCACCGAGGAAGCCGAGCATGACGATGCCGGACGCCCGACCTGACTGGCCGGTCGAGAAGAACATGATGATCGCGAGCATGGCGACCGCGTTCCATGCGGCGATCCCGACGGCGTTCAACGGTGGCGACAGGTAGAGCACACCGCGAATCGACTCGTTCACCACGGCGAGCAGCAGGCAGTAGGCCGTTCCGACCATCGCGAGGAGCGACAGCAGCCGGGTCGGGTCGATCCGGGTCTCGGCCCACCGACCGGCCATCACCCTGGCGCCCATGCCGAGCAACCCGCCCAGCGCGGTGAGCAAGCCGGCGGTCTGCAGCGAGAACCCGAGCGACTCCTCTGCGTACAGCGGGAAGAATCGTCCGACGGCGCCGCCCGCCGTACCCATGAGCAGTGCGTAGACGGCAAGTCGTCTCGCGAACGGGTCGAGCGGCATGCGCTCGACGTCTATGATCTCCTGCCGGGCCTCGGCGGGTCGAGGTGGGTCTGGAGCGAGGGTGAACTGGACGGCACCCGCCAGCGCGGCGAACAGCACGGCGAACACCGCGCAGGCTGCGCGCCATCCGAAGGCCGAAGCCATCCACGGGAGCGTCAGGCCCGACAGGAACACGCCGAGTGTGACTCCGGACTGCTTTACGCCGGTGACGCTGCCGCGCGCACCGGGGGCGATGCGGGTCGAGATCAGACTGTTCGTCGCCGGGTTCCCCCAGCCCTGCGGGATGCCGCCGATGGCTGCGGCGAGGGCCAGCCACCAGACCCCGGGGGCCGCCGACATCACGGCCATCCCGGCGGCGCTCGCGATCAGCACGGTCACCACCGACCGCCGAGCCCCGATCCGGTCGGTGAGGCGCCCCGTCGTCGGAGCCGACAGCGCGCCGACTGCAGTGTTCACCGATCCGATCAGACCGATCTCGGCACGCGAGAGACCGAGGTCGTCGATCAGGTACGTGGCCAGGATCGCGATCGCGAAGATCTGGTACGCCGATGCGGTCATCGTCAGCGCCAGGGTGCCTGGGAAAACCGCCCGGACGAAGCGTGACTGGCTCGTGCCGTCGGTGGATTCAGATCGCGGCAAGAATGTCGTTCAGTGTCTGGCTGGGCCTCATCGCCGCAACGACCTTGACCGGATCCGGGAGGAAGTAGCCGCCCAGGTCGACGGGCGTGCCCTGCACGGCGATCAGTTCGGCGTCGATCGTGTCGGCCGCAGCGGTGAGTTGTTCGGCGACGGGGGCGAACCGAGCGGCGAGATCGGGGTCGCCCGTCTGCGCCGCCAGCGCCTCGGCCCAGTACACGGCGAGCCAGGCATGGCTGCCACGGTTGTCGATCTTTCCGAGGCGGCGTGCCGGCGACCGACCCTCGTCGAGGACACGCGCAGTTGCCGTGTCCAGGGTGTCACCCAGAATTTTCGCCTGCGCGTTTGCGGTCGTCTCGCCGAAGTGCTCCAGTGAGACCGCGAGCGCCAGGAACTCACCGAGCGAGTCCCATCGCAGGTAGTTCTCCTTCTCGAACTGCTGGACGTGCTTCGGCGCAGAGCCGCCGGCGCCGGTCTCGAACAGGCCACCCCCGTTCATCAGTGGCACGATCGAGAGCATCTTGGCGCTGGTGCCGACCTCGAGGATCGGGAACAGGTCGGTGTTGTAGTCGCGCAGCACGTTGCCGGTGACCGAGATCGTCTCCTCACCCCGGCGGATCCGCTCGACCGAGAATTTCGTCGCTTCGACCGGCGACATGATCCGGATGTCGAGCCCGTCGGTGGCGTGGTCGAGCAGGTACCGCTTGACCTTCTCGATCAGTTGCGCGTCGTGGGCGCGCTCGTCGTCGAGCCAGAACACTGCGGGAGAGCCGGTGGCGCGCGCCCGCGAGACGGCGAGTTTCACCCAGTCCTGGACGGGAAGGTCGCGGGTGTTGCACATCCGCCAGATGTCGCCGTCCTCGACGTCGAATTGCAGGATCGGCTCACTGTCCTGCGTGACGACACGGACCGTCCCGGCGGTCTCGATCTCGAACGTCTTGTCGTGACTGCCGTACTCCTCGGCCTTCTGCGCCATCAGCCCGACGTTGGGCACAGTGCCCATGGTGGCCGGGTCATACGCGCCGTTGGCCCGGCAGTCGTCGATCACGGCCTGATAGACGCCGGCGTAACTTGAGTCCGGGATCACCGCCTTGCAGTCCTGGGTGTCGCCGGCCCGGTTCCACATCTGGCCCGACGTGCGGATCATGGCGGGCATCGATGCGTCGATGATCACGTCGCTCGGGACGTGCAGGTTGGTGATCCCTCGATCGCTGTCGACCATTGCGAGGTCGGCTCGTTCGTCCCAGATCTCGTCGATCAGACGATTGATCTCCGTCTGGCGCTCGGCGGGCAGACCCTCGACCGCGGCGAGCACGTCGGCCCAGCCGTTCGTGGCGTCCGCACCCGCCGCTCGGAGTTCGTCGCCGAACCGTTCGAACACCGGTGCGAAGAACACGTTGACGGCGTGCCCGAAGATGATCGGGTCGGAGATCTTCATCATCGTCGCCTTCAGGTGGACGGAGAACAGCACGCCCTGGTCCTTCGCGTCGGCGATCTGGGCGCGCAGGAAGTCGATCAGTGCGCGCTTGGACATGAAGGTGCCGTCGACCACTTCGCCGGCCTGCACCGGCACCGAGGCTTTCAGGACCGTGACGGTGCCGTCGGTGGCCACGTGCTCGATCCGCAGATCATCGGCCGAGTCCATCGTGATCGAACGCTCGTTGGCGCGGAAATCGTGCGCGTCCATCGTGGCGACGTGCGTCTTGGAGTCGGGCGACCACGCGCCCATCGAGTGCGGGTTCTTGCGGGCGTAGCCCTTGACGGCCTTCGGCGCCCGCCGGTCGGAGTTGCCCTCGCGCAGGACCGGGTTGACCGCCGAGCCCTTGACCCGGTCGTAGCGGGCCTTGATCTCGATCTCCTCGTCGGTGCGGGGATCGTCCGGATAGTCCGGCAACGCATACCCCTTGCCCTGGAGTTCGCTGATCGCGGCGTCTAGCTGCGGCATCGACGCCGAGATGTTCGGCAGCTTGATGATGTTCGCTTCGGGGGTGGTGGCGAGCTGGCCGAGCTCGGACAGATCGTCGGCTCGCCGCTGATCGGCTTCGAGTCGGTCCGGGAACTGCGAGAGGATGCGACCGGCGAGCGAGATGTCGCGCTGCTCGAGTGCCACCCCGGCAGCCCCTGCGAACGCTTCGACGATCGGCAGCAGCGAGTAGGTGGCGAGTGCCGGCGCTTCGTCGGTGTGGGTGTAGATGATCTTCGAGTGGGTCACGTGCCGATCGTACCGGTCGGTCGATCGGGGGGCCGAAATGGCGTCCGGTCCCGTCGGGCGTCGCCCCATACGCGATCGTGGGATCCGGACCGACCGAAAGCGACGATCACGATGGCATGGGATTTCTCGACCGAACCCGAGTTCCAGGAGCAGCTCGACTGGATCCAGCAGTTCTGCGAGGAACGGGTCGCACCGTTGCATTTCGTCTTCCCGCACGCCGTGCGTCTGCCCGATCCGGTCGTGAAGGCCTACGTCCGCGAGCTCCAGCAGGAGGTCAGGGACCGGGGTCTGTGGGCGCTCTTTCTCGACGAGGAGCTGGGTGGCCCAGGGTTCGGACAGCTCAAACTGGCGCTCGTCAACGAGATCCTCGGGCGCTACCCGGCGGCGCCGCAGCTGTTCGGTGCGGCCGCACCGGACACCGGCAACATGGAGATGCTCGCCGCCTACGGGACCGATGCGCAGAAGCAGCGGTGGCTCGTCCCCCTCATGAACCAGGAGATGTTCTCGGCGTTCTCCATGACGGAGCCGCAGGGAGGGTCCGACCCGAACCTGTTCCGAACGACGGCCGTGCGCGACGGTGACGAGTGGGTCATCACGGGCGAGAAGTGGTTCACGTCGGCCGGGCGAGTCGCGGACATTCTGTTCGTGATGTGCACGAACGGCATGTTCGTCGTGCCACGAGGGACGCCCGGCGTCGAGATCATGCCGGAGCCGCGCAACCACAATCACATCATCTACACCGACGTGCGAGTGCCCGCCGACCACCTCCTCGGCCCCGAGAACGGGGCAAAAGTCCTTGCCCAGCGTCGGCTCGGTGGTGGCCGGATCCACCACGCCATGCGCACGATCGCCCAGTGCCGATTGGCGTTCGACATGATGTGCGAGCGGGCCCTGTCACGCGAGTCGCACGGGTCGATCATCGCCGAGCACCAGATGGTCCAGGAGAAGATCGCCGACTCGTACGCGAAGCTCCGCATGCTGCGGCTGTTCGTGCTGGAGACGGCGTGGAAGATCGACCGCACCTCGACCCAGGAGGCCCGGACCGACATCGCCGCGGTCAAGTTCACGATGGCGCGGGTGCTCCGCGAGATCTCCTTCGATGCACTGCACATCCACGGCTCGCTCGGAACGACCGACCTGACCCCGCTCCAGGAGATGTACGCCGGCGCTCCGGCGATGGGGCTCGCCGACGGCGCCGACGAGGTGCACAAGGCCACGGTCGCGAGACGGGTGCTGAAGGGGTACCGGCCGCACGAGGGCAACTTCCCGCGCGAGTTCGTCCCCGACCGGAAGCGGCAGGCGTGGGCTGCCATGCAGCCGGTGTTCGAGAACAACCCGGATCTGGAGCGCTCGGCGATCGGATGGCAGGAGTACTTCTCGAAGCGCTCGCGGTGACGGTTCGCCTCCGGTGGCGATTCGTGAGACGCTCGGGGCGTGCACGAACTCGACGACGGGCCGACCGGCTGGCAGCTCCTGCGCAACCGGTACCTGAACAAGGGCACTGCGTTCACGCTGGAGGAGCGAGACCGGTATGCCCTCGCCGGCCTGCTGCCTCCGGTCGTCGAGACGCTCGACCGGCAGCTCACGCGGGTCGAGGTGGAGTACCGGACGAAGGGCACGGACCTCGGCCGTCACATCTTCCTGCGGTTGCTGCAGGAGCGAAATTCGGTGCTGTTCTATTCGTTCGTGCGTCGGCACCTCGCAGAACTGCTACCGGTCGTGTATACGCCGACGGTCGGCCTTGCGTGTCAGGAGTGGTCGCGCATCTACCGCCAGGAGCACGGCCTGTACCTCTCGTGGCCCGACCGCGATCGGATCCCCGAACTGCTCGACAACGTCCTGCATGACCATGCCGCCGTCGACGTGATCGTGGTGACCGACGGCGAACGAATCCTCGGCCTCGGCGACCTCGGAGCGGGCGGGATGGGCATCCCGATCGGCAAACTCGTGCTCTACAGCGCCGTCGGTGGTATCGACCCGGCGCGTTCGCTGGCGGTCCTGCTCGACGTCGGCACGGACAATCAGCAGCTGCTGGACGACCCGCTGTACCTGGGGTGGCGCCATCCGCGCATCAGTGGCGCCGACTACGACGAACTCGTCGACGCGTTCGTCGATGCGGTGGTCGACCGGATCCCGGGAGCGTTGGTGCAGTGGGAGGACTTCGCCCAGCAGAACGCTCGCCGCCTCCTCGATCGGCACCGGCACCGGGTGTGCTCGTTCAACGACGACATCCAGGGGACGGCGGCGGTGGCGGCTGCCGCAGTGGCATCCGGGCTGCATCGCACGGGGGTTGCTCCGCACGACGTCACGATCGTCATCGTCGGCGCCGGTTCGGCCGGCACGGGTGTCGCCGACGAGCTGGTGCGGTTCCTCGTAGCCGAGGGTGTCCCCGAGGATGTTGCAATCGGGCGGTGCTGGTTGATCGACCGTGACGGCGCCCTCCACGACGGGATGACCGACCTGCTCGGCTTCCAGCGACGCTACGCACGACCCCGCCGCAATGTCCCCGGTGACGGTTCGCTGGTCGCGGTGGTCGATGCGGTCGGCCCGCAGGTACTGATCGGCGTGTCGGGCCAGCCGGGCCTCTTCACGGAGCGTGTCGTGCGGTCGATGGCCGCCCGGACGGCCCGACCGATCGTGCTCCCGCTCTCCAACCCGACGCCACGGGCCGAGGCAGCTCCGGCGGACGTGATGGTGTGGACCGACGGACGTGCACTGATCGGCACCGGCAGTCCGTTCCCGCCAGTCGTGGCCGATGGCCGCAGGGTGGTGGCGTCGCAGGTCAACAACATCTCGATTTTCCCCGGCGTCGGGCTCGCCGTGACCGCCGTGGGTGCGACTGCGGTGACCGACTCGATGATCACTGCAGCCGCCGGCGCCGTTGCAGCCCTGGCGGTGTCGCTACCCGGGGACCGCTTGCTTCCACCGGTCGAGGACGCCGAACGGTGTGCGCTCGCCGTGGCGCTCGCCGTCGGGCGCGTGGCGATCGACAGCGGTCTGGCCGCCCCGGGAGTGACGGTCGACGACCTCCCGAACCGCATCGCCGGTGCGACCTGGCGGCCCTCCTACGAGTCGTGAGGTCGGGTCAGGTCGCCAACTCGACGGCGAGCGACTCGAACCCGTCGACGGTCAGGTCGGGGGATGGGTAGGTCGTCGCGTACCCCATCCCGGCGCGGGTGACGAAAGCCGTCGACATGCCGACGGCGCGGGCGCCGGCGAGGTCCCAGTCGTGGCAGGCGACCATCCACGTCGATTCCGGCTCGACGCCGACCTGGGCGGCGGCGTACCGGTACGGCGCGGCGACGGGTTTGAAGGCGGACACGGCGTCGACCGACAGGATCTGGTCGAACAGCGGTGCGAGGCCGGTTCGTTCGAGTTGGTCATGGACCTGATCGGGGGCACTGTTGGTCAGCGCCACGGTCGTCCACCCCGCGTCGCGGAGACGCCGAAGGCCGTGGTGAACATCGGGGTACGGCTCGATCGAGCCCATCGCCGCCGCGACCCGGTCCCAGGCGTCGTCGGGCACGGTTCGCCCGAGACTCTCGAAGACGGTATCGAGCGCAGCAGGAGCGAGGTGCGAGAACGAGACGTACGAGTCGGTCGCGGTCACGGTCATCGAGAGCTGCAACAGCTTCTGGAACCACACCGTGAAGCCGAGCGGGTCGCCGAGCAGGTCGTCGACGGTTGCTCGAACGGGAGCGAGGTCGAGTGTCGTCTCGTTGATGTCGAATACGGCGATCCGTGCGTCCACGGTCGAACGTTACGTTGTCCGTTTCCAGTCGGCACCGTTGACAAATCATTTCGTTTCATGGAAACTATTTCCAAAACGAGACAGGAGTTCAGCATGGACAGTCCGACCTTCACCGTCGCCCTCTTCTATCGCGACCCGAAAGCGGCCATCGTCTGGCTCGGCCGGGCATTCGGCTTCGAGGTGACGATGGCGATCGACGGCCCCGACGACGCCCCCGACATGTGCCACTACGAAATGGCGATCGAGGGACGTGGCCGGATCATGATCGGCGGACAGTGGGCCGACTGGGCTCGCAGCCCGGCCTCACTCGACGGGGTCAACACCCAGACCACCCACGTCGACGTGGCCGGCGATGTCGACGCGCACTGCGAGCGGGCCCGAGCGGCCGGAGCCACGATCGACGCCGAGCCGAACGATCAGTTCTACGGCGATCGCAGCTATCGGGCGGTCGACCACGAGGGTCACGTGTGGACGTTCTCCGCCCACGTCCGCGACGTCACCAGAGCCGAAGCGGAAACGGCGATCGGCCAGAAGATCGAGGCGACGAACTGGGCGTGAGCAGCAGCGCGGCGATCGCATCCGACCCGCTCGACCGCATGCTGTCGGCGCTGGCCGACCCGACCCGCCGCCGCGTGGTCGAGTTGCTCCGTGACCAGCCGCGACGAGCGGGGGAGTTGGCCGACACGACGTCGGTGAGTGCGTCCGTCATGAGCCGTCACCTCAAAGTGCTCAGGGACAGTCACATCGTGGAGGAATCCAGCCCCGACTTCGACGCCCGGGTGCGGATCTACTCGCTGCGATCCGGCGCGACCGCCGGGTTGCGTTCATGGCTCGCCGCTGTCGAGGAAAGCTGGGCCGAGCAGCTGGTTTCATTGAAGGCCCACGTCGAGGCTGAGGGTGGCCCGTGACGTCGCGCGTGCTGGTGGCCTTGCGGATCGACGCCGCTCCGGCCCGGGTGTTCGAGGCGTTCACGGCCGAGATCGGCGAGTGGTGGCGACCGAACGCCCTGTTCCGGCCGAGCCGATCGGCCGACGGGCGCATCTCGATCGAGACCGGCGTCGGTGGTCGGGTGCTCGCGTCTCGCGTCGACGGCGAGGTCGACGTCATCGGGCAGGTGCTGGCCTGGGACGAACCCGATCGGCTCGTCTTCTCGTGGCGGCCGACGTCGTTCGGGCCGGATCAGGCCACCGAGGTACACGTGCGCTTCGAGTCGGTCGACGGCATGACCCGCGTCGTCGTCGAACATGTCGGGTGGGATCAGATCCCGCAGGATCACGTGGCGCGCCACGACTTCCCACTGGACCGGTTCCAGCGGCGTCTGGCCGACTGGTGGCAGGACCTGCTCGCCTCGCTCGACGAACACAGCGCCGGGACCCACTGACCGGCGTGTTCACGCTGTTGCCGGTGCCTGCGGCGCCCTGACCGGCTCGGGTTCGTCCTGACTGACCAGGATCGACGCGAGTGCGCCGACCACCACCACGATCGCCACGATCTGGATCCAGGACAGGGCCTCCCCGAGGAAGATCCAGGCGACGACGGCTCCGATGACGGGGATGAGGAGCGTCAGCACCGAGCCCAGCCAGAGCGGGATCCGCACGAGTGACCAGTTCATGATCGAGTGACCGAGGATGCCGGCGCCGAGCGTCAGCCCGAGCAGAGGCAACCAGTTGCGCCCGTCGGGGAGCGACATGTCCTGACCGAAGGCGAACCCGCCGAGCAGGCAGATCACTGCGGTCCAGAGACCCGTCCCGGCGGTGTACTCCTGCGGTGACAGGACGCCCTTGGACCGCTTCGAGAACACGAAGTAGCCACTCCACGCAAAGACGGCACCGACGGCGAGCAGGTCGCCGCGCGGGCTCCACTCCGGAGTCCCGCTCGACTCGATCACGATCACCACGACAGCAGCGAGCGCGATCACGGCGGAGACCACATCCCGACCGCGGATCCGCTCGCCGAAGTACCGGGCTGCGACGATTGCGACGATCACCGGCTGCAGCGCGCTGATCGTGGTCGCATTGACCACGTTCGTGAGCTTCACCGCGGAGAAGAAGAACACCACGTCGAGCCCCAGGCTCACGCCGCCGGCAGCCGACGCCTTGATCGCCCGGATGCTGAACGGCGTGGCCCGGAACTGCATCCAGGTCGCCAGGACGACGACGTAGATCAGGAAGCGCCAGAAGCCGATCGCGAGCGAATCCATGTCGATCGCTTTGATGACCGCTCCGGACGCGCCCCACGCCATGACGGCAATGCCGATGCCGATCAGGCCGAGGTTGGTGTCCCGGCTCGATTCACTGTGATTGTCCGGCACTCAGGCGCCGCCGGCGATCTCGAACGCAACTGCGTACTCGCACCCGAACTGTTCGCCGACGGCTCGGGCCGCGCCACGAAGGAAAGGATCCGGGTCCTCGTGCCCGTCGAGCGCCGAGAGGTACAGCTCGTGGCAGCGCAGTGAGGCGATCCCGGCCTCGATGTGTCGGCCGACGTCCACCGCGTGGGTGCTGTTCGGCGATGCGTTGAACGCGACGAAACGGGTGCCGCCCCACGGATCACCGACATCGTCGAACACCCACGGATTGGCGGCGTCGCGCATCGCGTCGAGCAGGCAGCGCCCGACCGCTCGATGATCGGGATGGTTCCAGGACGGGCCACCCCACGAGTCGCGATGGTTGATCGACAGCACGATGTCGGGTCGGTGCCGGCGGATCGCACCGGCGAGGTCACGGCGCAGGGCGAGATTCTCCTCGACGAGCCCGTCCGGGTGATCGAGGTACTCGAGCGTTTGCACGCCGACCGCCGCGCAACTGTTGCGCTGCTCGGTCGCCCGGATCGGCGCAACCTCGTCGGGCGGCATCGACGAGATGCCCGCCTCGCCGCGGGTCACCAGCACGTAGATCACGTCCTTGCCGGTTGCCGTCCAGGATGCCACCGCGCTGGCGGCGCCGTACTCCATGTCGTCGGGGTGGGCGACGACGGCGAGCGCGCGCTGCCAGTCGTCGGGGAACGGTTGCAGATCGCTCATGTCGTGTGCCCGTCGAGCCAGGTGACGAGGTCGCCGAGCACGGCATCCTGCTCGGGTTCGTTGAAGATCTCGTGGTACAGGCCGTCGTAGTAGTGCGCCTCGATCTCGGCGTTGACCGCCTCGGCCTCGAGTTGACGTGACCCGTCGACGTTCGTCAGGCGGTCCTCGGTGCCGTGCATCAGCAGGATCGGCAGGGTGAGCGACGGGTAGCGCGTCGGGAACGTGTTCATCGCCGCGATCAGGGCCCCACCGAGCCCTGCGGAGATCTTGCCCGTGAACACCAGCGGGTCGGCGCGGTAGGCGTCGACCACCGCCGGGTCACGGCTGATCGCGTCGGCGCTCAACCCTTCCGGTCGCACGCCGGGCGCGATCCGGGCCAGGCCGGCAAGCAGCTTGAGTTTGATGGGCGAGAAGTCGTCGCCGGGCTTGAGGGCAGGCCCGCTGAGCACCATGCCGGCCAGACCGTCCTGATGGTCGAGCACGTGCGACATCACGAGATTGCCGCCCATGCTGTGGCCGAGCACGAACAGCGGGAGGCCAGGGTGCTCGGCGGTGACGAGTGCCCGGAACTGGATCAGGTCGGCCATGAACTCGTCGTACGACCTGACGTAGGCGCGCTTGCCGTCGCTCTTGCCGTGACCACGCAGGTCGAGCGCGTGAACGGCGTACCCGTGCGAGATCAGACGGGCGGCGACGTGCCCGTATCGGCCGGAATGTTCCCCGAGCCCGTGGACGAGCAGGACGACGGCCTTCGGAT
Source organism: Ilumatobacteraceae bacterium (assembly GCA_039921745.1). Taxonomy (GTDB): domain Bacteria; phylum Actinomycetota; class Acidimicrobiia; order Acidimicrobiales; family Ilumatobacteraceae; genus Ilumatobacter. The sequence continues at coordinate 121,771 of JBDSBE010000082.1, forward strand.
CGTCGTCGGGGAGCCATGATCGGTGAACGATCGACGTGCCGTCGAACGCGGTGAACCTGCCATCGTGATGCTGCGACATCGACGGAGTCTCGCAGCAACCAGGGCGCCTCGCCGAACCGCTCGCTGACCGTGCCCGACGGTCAGAACGTGGCCCGCCACGACCGGATCGCGTCGGCGATCTCGTTCGGGCTGTCCTCTTGGAGGAAGTGGTTCCCGACGACCGTGACCTCGGTCTGGTTCGGCCACGTGCGACAGAAGTCGCGCTGCGGGCCGGTCAAAATCGCGCCCGGATCGGCGTTGACGAACAGCTTGGGCAGATCGCTCTCCGAGAGCCAGGTGGCGTAGCTCTGGACGATCTCGGCGACGTCGGCCGGCTCGCCGTCGATCGGGATTTCACGCGGCCATGTCAGTGTCGGGCGGCGGCGTTCACCGCCCTCCTCGAAGGGGCGGCGGTACTCGGCCATCTCGTCGTCGTCGAGGTCACGGATGATCGAGCCGGGCAGCACCCGTTCGACGAACACGTTCTTGTCGATCACCATCTCCTCGCCTGCGTCGCTGCGAAATGCCTGGAAGATCGGGGCAGCGGCGGCGGGCCACTCGTCCCACGTCACGGGCCGAACGATCGATTCCATGTAGGCGATCCCGGCGACGCGGTCGCGATGTCGGTTGGCCCAGTCGAACCCGAGTGCCGAGCCCCAGTCGTGGACCACGAGCGTGACGGCGTCACCGAGGTCGAGATCGTCGAGGAGTTTGTCCAGATACTCGCGATGATCGACGAACCGGTACGCCTCGGGCCCCTCGTCTCCCGTCGGCTCACTGTCGCCCATACCGATCAGATCGGGTGCCACGCAGCGGTACGAATCGGCGAGCCCCCGCACGATGTTGCGCCACAGGTACGACGAGGTCGGGTTGCCGTGGAGGAACAGCATCGTCGGCCCCGAACCCGACTCGTGGAAGGCCATCTGCTTGCCGTTGACGGTGGCGTACTGCTTGTCGAGCGGAGTCGAGTTCATGGGTCAGACGGTAGGCGCATCGAGTTCAGCGAGGATCAGCGGAAGGAGATCGCCGAACTCGTCGACAGCCGTGAAACACGGGAACTCGGCGCGGACCTGCGGGGGAGACTTGAAGAGGATCCCCCGATCGGCGGCGCCGAGCATCGACGTGTCGTTGTACGAGTCGCC
>JBDSBE010000083.1:0-17555 GCA_039921745.1 Ilumatobacteraceae bacterium
TGACGGCATCGACCCGTTCGAGCGTGCGCTTCGGTGGCATCCCGAGCGAGTTCCCGTCGAGGTATGCGAGCTCGGGATCGACGATGTGGAACTCGTCACGCCAGTGCCTGAGCGGGTCGGCGCGGTCTCGGTCGTCGGCATCGTGCAGCAGGCGGGCGATGGCAGGCTCGGTCATGGTGTTTCCTCGATGAGTTCGATGAAGCTGGCGTGACGCACCAGCCCGTCATTGGTGAATTCGGCGATCTCGATCGTGGCCGTCAGGTCGGGCTCGACCCAACTCGCGGCGCGCCGGTAGGAGGTGGGAGGGAGTTGGTCGAACGGGCAGTCGGTTGTCACCCGACCACGCAGACGTTCGGTCAGGGCCTCGAGGGTCCGGTGATCGAACCCGGTGCCGACCCCACCCGCGAACAGCAGCGCCTCGCCCTCGCGTCGTCCGACCAGGAGGGAACCGAACGTGCCGTGGCGGTTGCCGTCGCCGGCCGTGAAACCGCCGATCACGACATCGACCCGCAGGCGATGCTTGATCTTGCGCCAGTTCGGCGAGCGCTTGCCGGGAACGTAGGACGAACCCAGCCGTTTCGCCATGATGCCCTCGAGGCCCTGGTCCCCGGTCGCGTCGAGCAGCGCCGCCCCACCGCCGACGCGATGCGACGGCACCGCCCAGTGATCTCCCGGCTCGACGAGTTGTTCGAGGAGGCGTCGGCGATCTTCATAGGGCAGCCCGATCGTGTCACGACCGTCGATCTGCAACACGTCGAACACGAACAGTGCGCCGGCCCGCGTGTGACGTTGGACGAGGTCGAAGCGTGGCCGGCCGTCGTCGTCGAGGACGACGAACTCGGCGTCGAGGATCGCCGACCCGGCATGGACGCCTTCGTGAAGTTCGGCGAGTTCCGGGTAACGGGCCGTGACGTCGATCAGGTTGGACGATTGCAACTGCACGGTGCTGCCGGCGACGCGTGCCAGTGTTCGGTACCCGTCGTACTTGATCTCGTACGCCCACCGGTCATCGTCGACGGGCAGCGAGCCGAGACCGGCCTTCATCGGCGAGACGGGAAAGGTGAGCGCCATGGTTCAGCGTGGCGTGTGGGCAGACAGCACACCGGAGGCCGTCAACTCGTCGATCTCGTCGTCCGCCATCCCGAGCACGTCGCGTAGCACCTCGGCATTGTCCTCGCCGCGATAGCGCGGCATTCCCCGCACGCCGACACCGGGCGCGTCACTGAACTTCCAGGGGGCATTCGGGATCCCGACCGTCGAGCCACCGCGATCGTCGACCTGCACGATCACGCCGCGGGCGCGGGCCCAGTCACTCGTGCACACATCGGCGACCGACCGAACAGCCCCGACCGCCAACTTGTACTGGGAGCACCGCGCCTCGAGCGCGTCGGCGTCCGCAACAGTCGCTGCGAACTCGTCGATGTAGCCGAGCAGGTCGTCGAGGTGTGCTTGGCGGTCGGCGGGCGTGGTGAATCGTGCGTCGTGTGCGAGTTCGGGTCGTTCGATCAGTGCGACGTACATCTCGAAGTTGCCGCGAGCCGCAGGATGACCGGCGATCGCGACCGAGTCCCCGTTGGCGACGGTGACGACGGGTTGTGCGTCGTTCCCGAAACTGCGCACCCAGTCGGGGTCGATGTCACCGTCGTACAGCTCGTCGTGGACGTGCTCGTTGACGTACAGCATCACCTGCGCCATCGCGATGTCGATCCACTGGCCGCGACCGGTGCGTTCGCGCTGATAGAGCGCGGCGAGGATGCCGGCCGCTGCATCGAGTGATGTGTAGACGTCGGCGTGGCTGTGACGATCGGTCCGGTACACCCCGCCGCGACCGTGGTCGCCCTGCGACTTCGTGAGGCCGGTTTCGGCCTGCACGACCGGTGCGTACGCACGACGGTGCATCCACGGACCGGTCGCGCCGTATCCGGTGATCGACGCGTACACGATGCGAGGGTTGCGAGCGGCGACGGCGGCGTAGTCGAGGCCGAACTTGGCCATCACGCCCGGTCGAAAGTTCTCCACCACGATGTCCGCCTGCTCGGCGAGCCGCATCGCGATCGCCGTTCCCTCCGGGCGGCCGAAGTCGATGCTGATCGACTGCTTGCCGGTGTTCTGCTGGACGTAGTAGGTCGGCATGCTGTTGCGGCGCGGAGCCGAGAACCGGGTCACGTCACCGCCCGGCGGTTCGATCTTGACGACCGTGGCGCCCAGGTCACTGAGCATCCGGGTGCAGTGCGGCCCGGACAGCACCCGCGTGAAGTCGGCAACGAGCAAGCCCTCGAGCGGAGTGTCCATCGTCCCATCGTTGCCGATCGACTCGGCGCAGAGGGGGTCAGACCCCTCCGTCGTACGATGACCGGATGAGCTCGCCCGTGCTGCAGACCGTTCCGCTCGGCTTCCAGTGGCAGACCGTCGACCCGTTCCTGTTCTGCGTCCACCACCTCGATCACTATCCGGCCGCGACCGCCGATCTCGGGCCGGCCGCCTCGCTCGTCGGTCGTCCGCTCGGACAGGACTTCGAAGGGATCGACGGCTGGCGGATGTATCACGGGCAGGTCGTGCCCGGCTTCCCCGCCCACCCGCACCGCGGGTTCGAGACCATCACCTACGTTCGCCAGGGACTGATCGACCATGCCGACTCGCTCGGTGCCGCCGCGCGCTACGGGAGAGGTGACGTGCAGTGGATGACCGCCGGCAGTGGGATCGTGCACAGCGAGATGTTCCCGCTGCTGGACCGTGCCGGGCCCAACCCGGTCGAACTGTTCCAGATCTGGATCAACCTGCCAGCGGCCGACAAGATGGTCGACGCGCACTTCTCGATGTTCTGGGATGACGACATCCCGCGTCACGTCAACACCGACGACGCGGGCGCCACGACCGAGATCACGGTGATCGCCGGAACGCTCGGTGAAGCCGCACCGCCGCCGCCACCCCCGGCATCGTGGGCTGCGCGCACCGATGCCGACGTCTCGATCTGGCACATCGTGATGGAGCCCGGATCGACCTGGACGCTCCCTGCCGCGATGTCGGCCGAGACGGTCCGCACCCTGTACGTGTTCGAGGGCAGCGGTCTCACGATCGGCGGGGAACGAATCACCGAGTCGACGGGCGTGGTCGTCGACCCGACGGTCGACATCGATCTGGTCGCCGGCGACCGAGTCGAGATTCTCGTGCTCCAAGGCCGCCCACTCGGCGAACCGGTTGCGCGCTACGGGCCGTTCGTCATGAACACCCGCGCGGAGATCCAGCAAGCCTTCGATGACTACCAGCGCACCCAGTTCGGCGGCTGGCCGTGGGACCGTGACGACCCGGTGCACGGTCTCGACGATGCCCGGTTCGCCCGCCACGCCGACGGTGAGACGGAGCGGGCTGCCGTCGCCTGACGGCGTCGTGGGCGTCAGTGTGAGTGGTGGTCTGAGTTCTCGACGACGCGACCCGCGACGACCGGCAGCATCTTCAGCGCAATCGTCGGCACCCGCTCCAGCAGGGAACCGAACGCCCGACCGTCGATGTGCAGAATCACCGACTGGCTCGTGGTCGTGACCGTCGAGTTCCGGGCCGAGTGGGCGAGCAGCGCCATCTCACCGACGAAACCGCCCGCACCGACGTTCGCGATGTGTTCGCCGCCCTTGGTGACCTCCACGTCTCCGTCGATCAGCACGAACATCTCGTGGGCCCGCTGACCCTCACGCATCAGAACCCGACCCGGCTCGAAGTCGAGTTCGGTCGCGGTCTGACCGACCGCATCGAGTTCTTTCGGATCGAGCCCCGCGAACAGCGGAACCTGCTTGAGATGGTCGTGATGTGATTTCTTGGCCACGTGCGCCCCCTTGGTGTCTCGTACCGAACGAACCATAGACGACACCGCTGACGGAGCCGTCGGCCACGGTCACATCACCAGCGTGGTTCCGCCGTCGACGACGAAGATCTCTCCGGTGGCGTAGCGGTTGCGGACCAGCGCGAGTGCCGCTTCGGCACAGTCGTGAGGAGTCGCCGAGCGCGGTACCGGATTGCGGGCCGCGATCGCGGCGTGCTGATCGTCCCAGTCGCTCGTCCACGGAGTCGCGACGAGGCCGGGCGCAACAGCGTTGAACCTCAGAGGGCCGTACGACTTCGCGAGCAGCAGCGTCATCTGGTTGAGCGCGGCCTTGGACATCGAGTACGCCATCGACGATCCGACGGGCCGGAGGCCGGCGATCGAGGTGATCGTGACGACGTTGCCGTCCTCAACGTCGCGCAGGTGCGGAATCGCAGCCTTGGTCAACCACCAGGTACCGAGCACATTGACGTCGAAGGTCTTCTCGAAGATCTCGTCGGTCAGCGCGTCGAGGTTGCCGTGATCGACCCGAGCCGTCCAACCGGCATTGTTGATCAGCACGTCCAAGCGCCCGTAGCGCTCGACGGTTTGGGCGACGAGGTTGCGAGCCTGGTCGCGGTCGCTGATGTCGGCGCGGAGGTAGCAGGCGTCGCCGGGCAGTTCGGACGCGATCCGCTCGCCGGCCTCCACCGAGGACGACGAGTTCACGACGACCGAGGCACCCAGCGCAGCGAAACGACGAGCGATCGCCTCGCCGATGCCACTCGATGAACCGGTGACCAGGACGACACGATCGGAGAACTCAGCCATGAGCGCACTGTACGTGCGCACCGTTCGGCGGGTCGCACCCGATCGTGAGCCCCTCCGCCGGAAGGGCCGTCACGATCAGGTTCGACGTCCGGTACCCGACACCAGCGGGTGTCAGCCGTCGAGCGGCCGGATTCGAGGCCGCTTCAGCCCGGGGACAACCACCGGGTGAGCACGTCTGCGGTCCTGACCAGTTCGTCGATCGAGACACACTCGGTCGCCTGGTGGGCTGCATCGATCGACCCGGGCCCGAAGACGACCATCTCACCGACGAACCCCGTGTAGCGCAGCGCGTTCGTCCCGAACGGCGCCACGGTGGGGCTGGTGCCGGCCCACTCGGCGAGCTGTCGGACGAGCGGCGAATCGGCCGCTTGATAGAACGCCTGTGACCCGACTTTTCCGTCGGGGCCGATGCCGAGTGCCGATTCGATCTCGATCGGGAGCGAACACGCCTTCCGCGCGATGGCCGCCAACTGCTCGTATACCTCCTCTGCGTCCTGCTCCGGCACGGTCCGGCAACCGACCGTGATCGTGCAGTGGGCCGGGATCACGTTTCCGCCGGTGCCACCGTCGATCATCGTCACCGACACGGTCGAGTTGCCGAGCTCGGTCGCCGGTTCGAGTGTCTGGAGGCGGGCGTGTTCGGCGCCGAACGCCGCAATGACCGGCGCCATCGCTTCGATCGCATTGCGGCCGAGGTGCGGTTGGGAGCTGTGTGCCGATTGTCCGACCGCCGTGATGTGCAGGCCCACGCCGCCCTTGTGGCCATGGATCGGTGACAACTCGGTCGGCTCCGAGACGATCATCTGGTCGATCACCAGGCCGCGCTCCTCGGCCCACGGCCGGAAGTGGGTCGCCCCGACGAGCCCGCCGGCCTCCTCGCCGATCGAACCGACGACCATCAGCGTCGGCTCAGGTCTGATCGACGATCGCTGCCACGAATCGAGCAGCGCGGTGATCACGCCGAGCGACGCCTTCGTGTCGAGGGCACCGCGGCCCCAGACGTGACCGTCCTCGATCCGCCCGTCGAACGGAGGGTCGGTCATGTGCTCGACCGTGACGGTGTCGGTGTGCACGTCGAGCACCACCAGCCGATCCGTGCGACCGGGAAAGATCCCGTACACGTTGGGGCGCCCGTCGATGACGTCGTGCAGGACAACCTCGCTGGCGCCGAGCGCATCGAACCGGTCGGCGAGGTGCGCGGCGACGGCGCGCTCGCCGTCGGAACCGTGTTCGCCCGCGATCGGCCCGTGCTGGAGGGGATTGACGCTGGGGATCCGAACCAGTTCGGCGACGGAGCGGGCGATCTGATCGGCGGTGACGTCCATGCCTCATCCTCGCGCTCGGACTCGCCGGGACGCGACCCGGACGACGGCCGACCCCCTCCACTCCGCGCCGATGTGTCAGAAGTCGCCAAATTTCACCACCGCCGAGCGCCCATGCTCTCGGTCGGATGCGATGCTGAACGACCATGGCGGTTCCGTCCGAACAATCGATCACCGACCCGCTGCTCCGCCCCGACAACGGGCCGCGTGACGCGCGCGGGGCGCCCGTGCGCGCCCCACTCGGCAATTCGGTGTGGACGCTCGTGCTGTTCGTGCTGCTCGTGGGGGTGGGCATCGGCGTGTGGTCGCTGACCCGACCGGACGATCTCACCGGCGCACTCGGAGGCCGGGAGTGGGTTGTCGTCGACGTCGACGGAAAGCCGGCGGTCAACACCAACGGCACCCTGTCGACGTTCGTGCTCGACGGTGGTGGTGAGGTTCGTGGACCGGTCGGGTGCAACGTCGCCACCGGCGTCTGGGAGTATCAGCAGGACGCCAAACGGCTGTCGATCGACTGGACGACGCAGACTGATCTCGTCTGCCCGCCCGACTGGCCGGCTACGTATCTCCCGGATGGTGGCGATGTCGAGCTCGCCGGCGGCGTGCTGTTTCTGCGGTCGCGAGACGAAGAGATGCGGGCGATCACACTCGCCGATCACGATGCGCAACCCGGCGAGATCGCAGCGGGCGACTGGACCACTGGCGGCGACGACGGAGACAGCGTGGAGATCGGTCGCCGGGGGCTGTTCCGGATCGAGACGTGTGAGGGCTCATGGGCGTCTGGTGCGGACGACCTCGGCATGACCGTTCGGTTCGATGAGGTGCAGATCCAGCGTGAGGGATGCGACCTCGACCGACTCTGGCTGGAGCGTGATCCGTTCCGGGTCGTCGAGTTCGAAGGTTCGATCTATCTGCATCGCGAGCGGGCGATCTTCCCGCTCGATCGCGAGGTCGTCCGCCTCGACCCGAATGAGGACAACGGCGTCACGCCGGTCGCGTCACCCTGATCCACCGTCGCCACCGCGAGGTCCGATCACGCACGCGATCGGGCCGCAACCACCGTGCGATACGGTGACCGGAGGAGGCGGGATGCTCACTGACGGCGCCACATCGGTGGTTCCCACGGATCCCTCGGGGCGGTGGCGCCAGCTGACGGTGCTCGCGGTCGCGATGGTGCTGTCGATGACGACGTGGTTCTCAGCGTCGGCGGTGCTCCCGCAACTCCGAGGTGAATGGCGCCTCTCGTCGACGACCGCATCGTGGTTGACGATCGCCGTACAACTCGGCTTCGTCGCCGGCGCAGTGCTCTCGGCGACGTTCAATCTGGCCGATCGGGTCGCTCCTCGCCGACTGGTGCTCGTCGGGTCGCTCGGCGCGGCGCTCGCCAACCTGGTGCTGCTCGCCGCCGATGGGCCGGCACTGGCCCTGCCGGCCCGCTTCGTGACCGGCGCGTTCCTCGCGCTCGTCTACCCCCCGGCGTTGAAGGCGATGGCCACATGGTTCCGCTCCGGGCGCGGCATGGCACTCGGGGTGATGGTCGGAGCGCTGACGTTGGGATCGGCGATGCCCCACTTCGTGAACGGCGTGGGCGGCGCACGCTGGGAACTGGTCGTCATCGTGACCTCGCTGGCGACGGCAGTCGGCGGTCTGATGGCGGAGTTCATGACGAGCGACGGCCCCTTCCCGTTCGAGCGCGGCGTCTTCAAACCGCAGCAGGTGGGGCTCACCGCTCGCCACTCCGGCGTGCGTCTTGCGTCACTCGGCTACTTCGGACACATGTGGGAGCTGTACGCGATGTGGGCGTGGTTCTCGTCGTTCTTCGCCGACACCCTGGTGCTCAAGGGCCGCACCGTCGATGCGATTACGGTGTCGATCGTGACGTTCGCAGTGATCGGCGTCGGTGCGTTCGGCTGCGCGCTCGGGGGCGTACTCGGCGATCGCTGGGGGCGCACCCCGACGACGGCGGCGGCCATGGCGATCTCGGGAGCGTGTGCGCTGTCGATCGGCTGGATCAGGCACGGCCCGATCTGGCTGACCGTTGTCGTCGGGCTCGTGTGGGGCGTGACGGTCGTGGCCGACTCGGCCCAGTTCTCAGCGATGGTGACCGAGGTCGCCGACCAGGCGTACGTGGGGACGGCCGTCACTCTGCAACTCGCCGCCGGGTTCGTCCTCACGGTCGCCACGATCTGGCTCGTCCCCGTGATGCGTGACGCGGTCGGATGGAATTGGGCGTTCGTGCTCCTGGTTCCGGGTCCGATCGTCGGCGTCGTTGCGATGCTGCGGCTCAGAGCTTCTCCGTATGCGACCCAGATCGCCGGTGGGCGCGGTTGATCGCCGGCGCCGACGTGGTGAGCGGGACCAGATAGTGCACCCCGCGAGGCGACGTACTGATCCGGGCCGTCGGCGCCGGCTGACGTCCCTTCGAAGATCGGCGCCGATCGACCTGCGTCGTCGACCGCACGGTCGACTCGAACACGGACCGGGAGACGGCCGAATGCGAGGATTCGTGCGTGCGACCGAACATGCTGTTCATCACGCTCGATCAGTTCCGCGCCGACTGCCTGTCGGCGGCCGGGCACCCGATCGTCAGGACACCGCAGCTCGATGCGCTCGCCGCCGGTGGTGTGCGGTTCGCGCACCATTTCAGCCAGGCGGCCCCGTGCGGTCCGGGCCGGGCGTCGCTCTACACCGGCATGTACCAGATGAACCACCGGGTCGTCGGCAACGGGACTCCGCTCGACCGCCGGTTCGACAACGTCGCCCTCGCGGCGCGGCGGGCGGGGTACTCGCCCGCCCTGTTCGGGTACACCGATCAGGCGATCGACCCGCGCGATGCGTCCGGTCCGGATGATCCACGGCTCTCGACGTACAACGGCGTGCTGCCGGGCATGGATGGCGTCCTCGACATCCCTGATGACCACCGACCGTGGCTCGACTGGCTCGACGGGCTGGGGTACGACGTCGAGCCCGGTGCGATCGGGCTGCTCGCCACGGAACACGAACGATCCGAAGACCACAGTGTCAGCGCGTTCTTGACCGATGGTGCGCTCCGATGGATCGGTGAGCAGACGACACCCTGGTTCGCGCACCTGAGCTACCTGCGCCCGCATCCGCCGTACTCGGCGGCCGGTGACTGGTCGACCGCCTACGACCCGGCTGCGTGTGGTGACCCGATCGCCCCAGTGGACGACCCACCGGAGTTCCATCGCGGATTGCTCCGATTGCCCCAGGCAGCGGCACCGAACGACGCCGGCGACCTGGCCCAGATGCGCGCCCAGTACTTCGGGATGATCGGGCACATCGATCATCAGATCGGACGGCTCCGCGACGCGCTGGTCGCGCTCGACCAGTGGGACGACACCGTCGTCGTCCTCACGTCCGATCACGGTGAGATGCTCGGCGACCATGGTCTGAAGGAGAAGCTCGGATACTGGGAGCAGAGCTATGCGATCCCGTGCATCGTCCGTGATCCGCGCCACCCCCGAGCACACGGCAGCGTCGTCGATGCGTTCACCGAGAACATCGACCTGATGCCCACCATCTGCGACGCGATCGGCGTGCCGGTGCCCGCCCAGTGCGACGGCTCCCCGTTGACCCCGTACCTGCGTGGTGAGACGCCGGATCGTTGGCGCGACGCTGCGCACTGGGAGTACGACTGGAGAACGAGCCTGATCGACCGGGTGCCGCACGACTGGCCGTCGGACCGGATCTTGGAGCGCCAGCACCTCGCGGTCCGTCGCACACGGACGCACGCGTACGTCCAGTTCGGCAACGGCGACTGGTTGTGTTTCGACCTCGCCGCCGACCCGACCTGGCGCAGCACGACCACCGATCCGGGCGTTGTTCTTCCGCTCGCTCAGGGCATGCTCACGTGGCGCTCCCGGCACACTGACCGGCTGCTCGCTGATCTCGTGCTCCGCGACGGTGGCATCGGCCGGTGGCCGACGGTCCCGTGAGCTCGTGGCGCGGTCATCCGCCGGAAGGTCGGCCAAGAAGCACTTGAATGTGGTGCGTCTCTGCGTCGTCGACCAGCGCAATGCCGCCGTCGTGCTCGACTGCTCGCCCGTCGAGCGTGACGCTGTGCACCCCGCCGTTCACGTGTTCGGGGTTCTCCACGACGATCTGGTAGCGAGCCGTGTGGTAGAGGAAAACGATCCGGAAGTCCGGCCAGTGGCGAGGAATGCACGGGTCGATCTCGAGCACGGTGCCACGGAGGCGGAAGCCGAGAATCGACTCGATCCCCGCCCGGTACATCCACCCAGCGGACCCGGTGTACCAGGTCCATCCGCCCCGACCCAGGTGCGGGGTTTGGCCGTACACGTCGGCGGCGATCACGTACGGCTCGACCTTGTACCGGTGCACCCCGGCACGAGTGCTGGTGTGGTTGATCGGATTCAACACCGAGAAGAGATCCCCGGCACGATCGCCGTCACCGAGCGCCGCGAACGCGATCACCGACCAGACCGCACCGTGGGTGTACTGGCCGCCGTTCTCCCTGATTCCCGGCAGGTATCCCTTGATGTAGCCGGGGTCGTGATCGGTGTTGTCGAACGGAGGCGTGAACAACCGGACGATCCCGTCGCCGAGGCTCACGAGGTGATTGTCGACCGCCGCCATGGCGCTGCGGGCGCGCTCGCCGTCGTCTGCGCCACTGATCACCGCCCAAGACTGTGCGATCGAGTCGATCCTGCATTCGGAGTTGGTGGCCGAGCCGAGGGGCGTGCCGTCGTCGAAGTACGCGCGGCGGTACCAATCGCCGTCCCATCCGTCGCGTTCGAGTGCTGCGGCAAGCGGCGCGAGTCGAGCAGCCCACCCCTCGGCGCGGGCGTCGCCGCGCGCCAGCGCGAGCGGGATGAAGTGGTCCAGGACCGTGTACAGGAACCAGCCGAGCCAGATACTCTCGCCGCGGCCTTCGTGGCCCACCCGATCCATGCCGTCGTTCCAGTCGCCTGCGCCGATCAACGGCAGTCCGTGTTCGCCGAGCTCCAGCGATCGTTCGATTGCAGCCACGCAGTGCTCGTAGACCGATGTTGATGTCTCGGACTGCTCGGGCTCGAAGTAGGCATCCACTTGCTCCGGACCGAGCGCAGGCCCCTCGATGAACGGGACGACGACGTCGAGGATCGATGAGTCGCCGGTCACTTCGACGAATCGTTCGACGGCGTACGGGAGCCACAGGCGGTCATCGGAGATTCGCGTCCGTACGCCCCGGCCCGACGGCGGGTGCCACCAATGCTGCACGTCCCCCTCGGGAAACTGTTGGCCGGCAGCACGCAGGATGTGCTCTTGGGCGAGGTCGCGTCGCGAGACGATCAGCGCCAAGACGTCCTGGAGCTGGTCACGGAAGCCGTACGCGCCACCGGCTTGGTAGAACGCAGCTCGCGCCCACAGCCGACACGCCAACGTCTGGTACGTCAACCAGCCGTTCAGCATGATGTCGATGCTCCGATCGGGTGTGCGGACCTGGATCGCGCGCAGTGTGTCGTTCCAGAACCGCTCGACGCGGGCGAGCTCCTGGCCGTGATCGAGGGCTCGCGCCTTGCGAACGAGATCGGACACGCCGTCGGGGGAGTCGGCATCTCCGATGGTCGCGACGAGTTCGGTGTGTTCGCCTGGCGCGAGGACCACTGAGGTCTGCAGAACGCCGCAGGGGTCGAGCGCAGCTCCAGCCGATGCTTCGAGCCGGTGACCGATATCGAGACCCGCCGGCGCGTCGACCGAGCGGTTGCGCCCGAGGAACTCGGTGCGATCGGAGGTCCACGCCTGCTGACGACCACCCAGGTCGACGAACGCCATCCTGTCGGCGAACTCGGCGTTGCGTCCGTTGCGGGCCGTCAGGGCTCCGGTCTCGAGATCGAGCGCCGTCACGATCCACGGTGCGTTGGCCTCACGGTTGCTTCCCAGCACCCAGTTCGTGTACGTCGCCACCGACAGGCGACGAGTTCGTGACGACCGGTTTTCGATCGTCAGCACCGAGGCTTTGAGCGAGAGGTCGAGTGGCACGTACTGGACCAGTTCGAGGTTGATGCCGGCGTGCATGTGTTTGAATTCGCTGTAACCCGCACCATGTCGGCACTCGTAGGTCGAACCTTCGCATCTGATGGGGAGCGCGGTCGGACCCCACAGCTCGCCGGTGTCGTCGTCACGGACATACAGCACTTCGCCCGGCGGGTCGCAAACCGGGTCGTTCGACCACGGGGTGAGTTGGTGCTCCCGACTGTTCTGCGACCAGGTGTAACCCGATCCCGACTCGGACACCTGGAACCCGAAGTGTGGGTTGGCGATCACGTTCAGCCATGGTGCGGGTGTCGACTGCTCGGGGCCGAGCACCGTGACGTACTCTCGTCCGTCGGACGCGAACCCGCCGAGTCCGTTGAAGAACTCCAGCTCCGCGACTGACGGCGGCTCCTCGTATGCGGACATCGGTGCCGAGCTGCGCGGCTTGACGGGCGACGGCTTGGCGTCGGGCCGCTCGAGCCGCTCGACCTGTTCCACGAGCGAACCGCGGCGGCTGACGATGACGACCCGCGCCGCCGCGACCAGCAGCGTCCGACCGTCGGGCGTCAGCTGGTCGCCTCGCAACACATGCACCCCGCCACGATCCTCACCCACGTCAGATCCGTGCATCGCTTGCGTCGTTCGCACGAGCGCCTCGAGACTTCCCTGGAGGCCTTCGGCGTAGCTCGCGCTCTCCTCGTTGACGATCACGAGGTCGACCCAGAGCAACTTCATGCGCCAGTACTCGTGCGCACGAAGCAACCTGCGCACCGTTTCGAGGTCGTCGCCCTGATCGACGCGGACCACCAGGATCGGGAGATCACCCGAAATGCCGTACATCCACAGCCCGTTGACCGGCGATCGGTTGGCCTCGAGCGCCGCCGAGATCGGTCGGAGCGAAGGATCGGAGAAGATGATGCGGTTCGCGAGTCGCTGGAACAGGTGTGCCTCGTCGGAGTCGATGCCCAGGTGGTGGAGCTGCACCTGTGCCTGCGTCCACGCGAGAATTCCTGCTCGCTCGAATGATGCTGAGTCACGGAACTTGTCGGCCAGATCGACGACCTCCGTGCGGCTGTCCGACACGACGGTCGAGAAGATCGTGTGAACGGTCGAGCCAGCGGGAACATGCACCCTCACGCGCAGGCTGAGGATCGGGTCGAGCACCGGGCCGACCGTGTTCGAGAGAGGTCGGGCATCGACCATGGCGGCCGGGCTGCGCAGCGTGCGGCCCCGTCCGATGAAGCGCGCACGATCGGTCTCGTACTGCAACGGGGCGGTCGCCGTGCTCTCGACCGCTGCGACGTGTGCAACCCACCGCTGATGCTCGCCGTGGGCGCGCGGCCGGCGCGTTGCCAAGAGCGCGCATGACGTTTCCACGAACTCGGTTTGTACGAACAGGTTCTGGAACGCCGGGTGCGCGACATCGGCGTTTTGCGGTGCGAGCACGACCTCCGAGTAGGAGGTGAGCTCGATCTCGCGATCTTGGGTGCCGAGGTTGGACAGTGAGATCCGGCGGATCTCGGCATCGTGTTCGGTCGACACGACGAGTGTCATGCGGGTCACGATCGATCCGTCGCGACGAACGAATTCGGCGCGATCCTCCGAGTAGGTCACCTCGTACGTGTCGGCTTCCACGGCGGTCGGATGGTGACCGACCGACCGAACCGCTCCCGATTTCACATCGCGCACGTAGATGAAGCTCCCCCACCCATCGGTCGTCGGATCCTCACGCCAGCGGGTGACCGCGACCTCCCCCACGCGGCTGTACCCCGAGCCGGCGGCCGTCACCATCACGCCGTACCGTCCGTTCGACAAGAGGTGCGTGCGAGGCGTCACGTCGTGCGGCGACGAGAACTGGCGCAGCATCGGCGGAACGAGGTCGCGCACGTGGCTGTCGGTCTTGACTTCCTCGGACCGTGGCCGTGCGACCAGGACGTTGTGCGGTGGCCGCTCGTGCAGCAGGAGTTCGGCTGCTTCGACGACAGAGGACGAATGGAAGCGGTCGACCATCTTGAAGTCGTTGGTCACGTTGCCCAAGGCGACGAGCAGCATCCCCTGGTGGTGTGACATGTAGCTCTTCACGATCGCCGCCGAGGCGCCCTTCGGCAGACGTCTCGGCGTGAAGTCGATCGCCTCGTGAAATCCGTACCGTCCACGCGCGCCGGCGGCCGTGAGCCGTGCAAAGTTGACGACCGCCGACGCGGCGTCGACCATGGACGCCAACCCGGTGGCGTACGGCGCGATCACCAGGTCGTCGCGGAGGCCCCGCTTGAGTCCGAGGCCGGGCACACCGAAACTCGAGTACTGATATGCCTGACCGACATCACGTGCGTTGTATCCCGATTCGGAGATGCCCCACGGGATATGACGTTCCTCGCCGTACGCGATCTGTCGGCGCACCACTTGTCGGTTCGTGTCGGCGAGCAGGCTGCCGGTCGGCTCCCGCATCACGAGGCTCGGCATCATGTACTCGAACATCGACCCTGACCACGAAACCAAAGCAACGCCGCGACCAACCGGCGTCAGCGATCTGCCGAGGTGGAACCAGTGCTCGATCGCCACCTCGCCCTTCGCGACGGCGAGGAAGCTCGCGAGGCGGCACTCGGATGCCAACAGGTCGTAGTAGCTCTCGTCGAGTTCGCCAGCGCCGACGCGGTATCCGATCGAGAAGAGTTTGCGAACGGGGTCGAACAGGAAGCCGAATTCCATTTCCTGGAACAGCGCCTCGGCGCGTCCGGCCAGTGACCTCAGTCGAAGCAGCACGTCGACTGCCGGCGACCCGCCGTCGGTGCCGAAGTTGTCGGGGTGCTCTGCGAGTTCGGCCAACGTCAAGAAGCGCCCACCGACGTCTCCGCGCTCGTACTGAGCGTGGAGAGCGTGGAGATCACGCAGATGACTGTGCACTGCGTTGCGTGCGGCCTGGGTCCACAGGTTCAGCTCGGCTCTCGCCGCATCGGTCGATTCCGACGGTGTGGTGGTCGCAGCGATGTCGCACAGTGTCGCGGTGAACCCGCGGAGTTCGTCGAGCAGCGTCGCCCACGCGGACGTCGACTCCGGGACCGTCTGTGTACTGATCGGCATGTCGAGTGCGTCGCGAAGGTGCTGCATGGGAACGGATTCGGCGGCGCGCAGTTGTTCGGGGACGGACGTTGCCAGCCGACCCAGTGCAATCGCATCGCAGATTCCCGCCAGCGCAGACTCGGCCGGTATCGGTTGATCGACCACGCCCCGACACGCCTCGGCGACCGTCAGCAGATGGCCGGCGAGATTACCGCTGTCGACCGTCGAAATGTAGTCCGGGTCGATTCGTCGGGGTGCCTGCGTGTCGTACCAGTTGTAGAGGTGTCCTCGGAAGCGCTCCAATCGTTCGAGCGTGGTCATCGTGGCTTCCAGGCGCTCGACCATTTCGACGGTGCCGATCCAACCGAAGTCGCGGGCCGTGACGATCGACAGGAGGTACAGACCGATGTTCGTGGGCGACGTCCGGTGGGCGATCGCCAGCTGCGGATCCTCCTGCACGTTGTCGGGAGGGAGCCAATTGTCTTCGGGACCGACGAACGTTTCGAAAAACGACCAGGTTCGTCTCGCGATCAGTCGCAGCTCGTCGGCGTCGCCTGGGTCGAGATCGTCAGGAAGCTGTTCGTCCGCTGGCGCGCTGATTCGGCGCGCCACCCACGGGGCCGCCAACCAGAGCACGAAGAACGGCGCCGCCATGTCGAGGTTCGACGGTCGCAGCACCGCGACCAAGGCGATCGTGACGGCGACCAGCACGGTCGACCGGGCCATCGTGCGGGCGAACAGAGCGAGTCGGAGATCGTTCTGCGCCGCGCTCTGGGCCGATGTCGTCCACTCCAGCATGTGCCGTCGGCTGACGAACATCCGGAACAACGTTCGAATGATCGCGTCTGCCATCAGCCACGCCTGGTGCGCCAACACCACCCAGCCGAACACGACACCCGTCAACGCCTGGGCGACGTCGTCGCCGGCACGGCGTGCATGCATCCGCTTGGAGATCCCGCGACGGCGGGGGACCAACGCCACGACGACCGACGTGGCGGTCGGCAGGACAGTGATCACGATCGCGAGGAGGGTCCAGACGACCGGCGACACCGACCGCACCGTCCAGGCCGCAGCCAGCATCGCGAACATCGACGGCGCCGACAGGCTTCGTCGGAGGTTGTCGACCATCTTCCAACGCGACACTGCGCCGATGTGGCGCTCGTGACGGGGGCGCTCCGTGTCCGGAGCCGACCCGACGACCCAGGGGAGGAGCTGCCAATCGCCCCGGGCCCACCGATGCTGGCGGGCGGCCGAGGTGAGGTAGCTCGACGGGAAGTCGTCGAACAATTCGATGTCGGTCACGAGCCCCGCACGCGCGTACACACCCTCGAAGAGATCGTGACTCAGGAGTGTGTTGTCGGGAACCCGATCCCGCAGCGCAGCAGTGAAGGCGTCGACGTCGTAGATGCCCTTGCCGGTGAAGCTTCCCTCCTGGAACAGGTCCTGGTACACGTCGGACACTGCCGACGAGTAGGGGTCGATCCCGGCCGCCCCGCCGAACACCTGCTGGAACCGTGAACCGCCGTGCTCGGTGGGAAGGTTCGGGGTGATCCTTGGCTGCAGCACCCCGTAGCCGCTGGTGACCCTGCCGGTCGCGTCGTCGTAAACCGGCCGGTTGAGCGGGTGGGCGATCGTCGCCACCAGGGCACTGGCCGCGCCCATCGGCACGCGGGTGTCGGAATCGAGCGTGATCACGTACCGCACATCGGGCGGTGCGGTGCGCGAGGGCCTGTGCGCGGCCGGGACGAAGCTCGTCTCGGCCGATCCCCGGAGCAGCGCGTTCAACTCTTCGAGCTTGCCGCGCTTGCGCTCCCACCCCATCCAGACCCCCTCGGACGGATTCCACTGCCGACGTCGATGGAGCACGAGGAAACGAGCGCCCCCACCCGGTGCGTCGCCGTGCCGTTCGTTGAGTGCCTCCACGCGGGTGATCGCCGCCGCGAGCAGTTCGTCATCGTCGGCCGTGACCTCGCAGTCCGCGTCGAGCCAGTCGGTCAGGAGTGCGAATCGAATGTCGCCGTGGCGATTGCTGAGGAAGTGGACTTCGAGACCACTGACCAGATCGTCGACCGAATCGAGGTCCTCGAGCAGAGTGGGGACGACCACCAGTGTTCGAAGGTCGCTCGGTATCCCCGACGTGAGGTCGAGGCGGGCGAAATGGACCGGACCCAACACCCGTGTGACGGTTCGGTTGACCACCGCGACGGCGAGATCGGAGACCGGCACGATCGCCAACGCGGCCACGAGCCACAGACCGACGCCGTGAGCGTCACGGCCTCGATCGAACAGTGCGGTGCCGACGACGATGACGAGCGTCATGACGGACACGCTCGTGAGGTACCCGATGGCCGGGAACCGCACGTACGCCCGCCGGAGTCGCAACGCAAGGGGAACGTCGCTGTCGAGCAGGCGTTCGAGCTCGACGCGACCGTCTCCGATGAGGAAGTACCCGGGGTCGCTGCGCCTCATCGTCGCGTCCGTCGTCGGCGTGCTCTCCACGTCGGCGGTCAGTCGGACAGCTTCGCGGGCGGCCGCCAACTCACGCTCGGCGG
>JBDSBE010000084.1:0-37746 GCA_039921745.1 Ilumatobacteraceae bacterium
CACGAGGTTGTCCTCGTAGCGGCCGACGAGGCAGAACCCGTGGGCGACCGCCTGGTTGCCCTCCTGCGAGAGGTGCCGGTCGGAGGCATTCGGCTCGTTCCAGCCGGTCCAGATGTTGGTGAGCACGAGGAAGTCCGCCGAGGCGATGTCGTCGGCCAGGCCGGACCCGTCGGCATCGGCCAGACCGGGGTCCATCTCGATGTAGTACGTCGCCGGAACGAGTTCGGGGAACAGGTAGTACACCGACACGTCGCTGTAGATCGTGCGACTCAGGTCGGCCGGGCCGACGATCAACCGGTCGCCCGCCTCCGAGCGAGTTTCCAGGTCGGGGATCATCTCGGTCAACGCCTGCGCCACGGAGAAATCACCGAACCAGAATCGATCCGGACCGCGCTCGACCAGGAACGGGAGCGGGAGCTGTTGGGCCGAGACCCGGGTGTGCAGCAGATAGTGGCGGTACGTGTAGAACGGGCACACCACCAGCATCAGCAACCCGACGACGACCGTCGCCGTGACCGCCCGCCTGGTCACGGCGAACCGGCCACGCAGGCGCATCATGATCGCCGGCACGAGCAGTGACCACGAGATCACCGCGACCCAGGCAAGGTGTGTCGAGTCCGGTCGCTGCAGCGCCTGGGGCAGGATCCCGAATCCGAACAGGCCGGCTGCGATCAGCGCGACCGACCGCCGCCGCTCGGCCTCGTGCTCGGCCCGACGCAACTCGATCGCGCCGATCACGGGGACCGCCACCGCGATCAGGATCACGGCGAAGAACCAGAAGAACAGCTGCTGGGGATGCCCGATCGCCGGCAGTCCCCACCACGGCGGTGAGCCCTCCGCCACCGCCTGCAGCGCACCGTCGGCCACGCTCCATCCGGGCGGGCGCGGCAGCTCGCGCCCCGGCCGCAGTTCGAACAGCGGGTCGAGCAGCATGCCCCGGATCGCGTCCGTGGGCCCGACCCGCACCAGGTGATACCACATCGGCAGCAGACCGACGACGGCGCCGCCCACCAACGCCGCCCACCCGTCACGCCTCCGCCAGACCACGAAACCGAGCGCCAGCGAGAGGGCCACGACCAGGTCGGGCCGGTATCCCAGCGCGAGACCGGCCAGACCACCGACCCACCAGAGGTCGGTCACGGCGTGTGTCGTGAGTGACCTGACGGCGAACACGATCGCCCACACCCCGAACGCCAGTGCGCCGTGCCAGGCGAGCGCTGACAGACCGATCGGTGTCACGATCAGCAACGTCGCCACCCACGCCGCTCCGACTGCGGCCACGTGCCCCCACGCCCGGGTCAGCGCATACAGCCCGACGATGATCCAGAGGTGTTGGAGCAGGCCGAACGTGCGCTGGCTCTCCAGTGTGTCGCCGAAGATCCGGAACCAGAGCGCCAGCACGTCGAGCGAGGTCGGACCGTACAGGTGCAAAAAGTCCCGATTCGGCAGCGCGCCCTGCTGCACGAGCCGGGGGAAGACGATCATGAAGCCTTCCTCCATCGACGATCCCGTCGCCCGGTACAGACCGCGGACCGGGGCTGCCACGACGACCAGCACCGCCACGATCGACAGGATCGACGGGCGCGAGCCGGGCCACGTCGGGCGACGCAGGGAACCGCCGAGCACGAACGGGGTCGGAGCGTCGGGCACGCCGGAACGGTAGCGACCACGAGTGGTGATCCGGAGGAACCCCGTCAGGCCCTCGTAACCTCGCGTCGACATGACCGGAGCCCGCACCGACGCCGAGGAGATCGACTGGTATGTCGACGACCTGATGCGACGCGGCATCCGACGCGTCCACGTGCTGGCCTGGCGCGACCTCGACGACCCCGACGCCGGCGGGTCCGAGGTCCACGCCGACGAGTTCATGCGTCGATGGGCCGACCGTGGTCTGTCGGTGCTGCACCGAACGTCGGCAGCGGCCGGCCTGCCCGCGATCGACCGTCGCCACGGCTACGACGTCATCAGGCGGGGCAGCCGGTACTCGGTCTTCCCCCGCACGATCGTGTCGGAAGTGACCCGCCGGATGGGCCCGTACGACGCGCTCGTCGAGATCTGGAACGGCGTGCCCTGGTTTTCACCAGTCTGGTGCAGGAGACCGCTCATTACGATGTTCCACCACGTGCACGGCCCGATGTGGGACCAGGTGATGCCGGGCCCCCTCGCCCCGGCCGGCCGCTTGCTCGAGTCGCGTCTGGCTCCTCCGCTGTACCGACGCGACCTGACGGTCACGCCCTCGGAGGCGACCCGCGACGAACTGCTCGAACTCGGCTTCCACCCCGACCGGGTCCGGGCGTTTCCGAACGGCGTCGACCCGCGCTTCCGCCCCGGCGGCACACGAACCGACCACCCGTCACTGATCGCCGTCGGCCGTCTCGCCCCCGTCAAACAGTTCGACCGGGTCATCGCCGCCGCCGCGGCCGCCCGTCGGCGGGTGCCCGGTCTGACCCTCGACATCGTCGGCGGCGGTCCGCTCCGCGATGAGCTCCACCAGCAGATCGAGCGCCTGGGAGCGACCGAATGGATCCGCCTCGTCGGGAAGGTCTCCCACGACGATCTCGTCGATCTCTACCGCAGCGCATGGCTCGTCGTCAGCGGATCGATCGCCGAAGGCTGGGGTCTGAGCCTCACCGAGGGCGCGGCGTGCGGCACACCGGCGGTCGCCACCGACATCCGCGGCCACCGCAGCAGCGTCCGGCACGGGCTGTCGGGGATCCTGGTTCCGGCGGTCGCGCTGGGAGACTCGATCGCCGACATCGTCTCCGACGCGCCACGAATGGACACGCTCCGAGCCGGTGCGCTCGAGTGGGCGTCACAGCTGACCTGGGATGCATCGGCGCTCGGTATCACGGCCGCGCTCCACGACGCGGTCGTCGTCGCGCAGCGAGCCGGCGGGTAGCGTTCCACGACTGTGCGTAGCGTGATCGTGCTCCCGACGTACAACGAGCGGGACAACATCGAGATCTTCCTCCGGTCGGTCCGGACCATCGACGTCCCCGTCGATGTCCGGGTCGACGTCCTCGTCGTCGACGACGCCAGCCCCGACGGCACTGCAAACGCCGCCCGTGGTCTCGCCGAGGAACTCGGCGGCATTTCGGTCCTGGACCGACACGAGAAGGCCGGGCTCGG
This sequence comes from Ilumatobacteraceae bacterium, assembly GCA_039921745.1. Classification (GTDB taxonomy): domain Bacteria; phylum Actinomycetota; class Acidimicrobiia; order Acidimicrobiales; family Ilumatobacteraceae; genus Ilumatobacter. The sequence goes on from JBDSBE010000084.1 coordinate 3,130, forward strand.
CAGCGCGTACCGAGCCGGCTTCGAACAGGTCCTCGCCGAGGAATACGACGTGGTGATCTCGATGGACGCCGACCTCTCGCACGACCCGGCCGAGATTCCGACGATGCTCGCGTTGATCGATGCGGGCGCGGATGCCGTGATCGGGTCCCGGTACATCCGAGGCGGGGGTACGACGGACTGGCCGACGCACCGCCGGTTGCTGTCGAAGTGGGGGAACACCTACACCAGGACCGCGCTCCGGCTGTCCGCGAACGACTGCACATCCGGATATCGCGCCTATCGGGCGACCGCCCTGCGATCGATCGAGCCGACCACGACTCAGGCCGAAGGGTACGCGTTCCTCACCGAACTGGTGAGAAGACTCGACCGGTCGGGCCATTCGATCGTCGAGACGCCGATCATCTTCCGCGATCGGGAACGTGGGAAATCCAAGATGTCGAGCCGGATCGTGGTCGAATCGATGTGGCTCGTCACCACCTGGGGGATCGCCGACCTGGCGCGCCGGCTCCGGTCGAGACGCTGATCAGGCGCTGCCGCGATGGTGACGCTGCACCCGACGCCGGACGCCGACCAGCGACAGCAGCGCACGGGCACTCCCGAGGGCACCGACGCTCGATCCGTCCATGTCCGACCAGCTGACGAGCGGCACCTCGATGATGTCGTCGCCCGTGCCGTCCGGCGCGGCGAGGAGCCGTCCGAGCAGCTCGACGTCGAATGACCAACGGTCGTGGAACGGTTCGGCGAGCGCGTCGCGCAGTGGACCGCCGACACGGAACACCTTGGCCCCGCACTGCGTGTCGTACACGGGCACACCGAGTGCCAGGCTGGCGCCGGTGGCGTACAGGCGGCCGAGATAGTGGCGTGTCGGGCGCCGATGCACCCGATGGCCGAGGAGGGCGACCCGGCTGCCGATCACCGCGACGCGCTCCGGCTCGCGCTGTGCGATCTCGACCAGGCGCACGATCTCGGACGTCGGTGCGGCCAGGTCGGCGTCGAGGTAGCCCACGATGTCGCTGCCGAGTTCGATCGCGCGGCGGAGTCCGAGGCGTACCGCTTCGGCCTTGCCGGCGTTGATCTGGAGCGTGAGGACGTCGACCCGGCCCGCCGTCGACTCGGCGATGCCGGCGAGAATCCGACCGGTCCCATCCGTCGACCCGTCGTCGACGAAGAGCACCCGATCGACCTGCGTGCTCAACTCGCGGAACGCCTCGGCGTCGAGCCGAGCGGCCTCGTCGAAGCACGGCACCACGATGCACACGCTCACCGGACGACCCCGATCACCCAGTGCGACAGGCCGGGCAGGCGGATGCCGTGTCGGCTGAGCCATCTGGAGGTGCGGGCATCAGCGCGCAGCGCTGCGTTGGTCGCAGACGTCACGGTCGAGCCGGCGTCCCAGCCGCCGACGCCGTGATCGGCTTCCAGGGCCGGCCGCTCCCTGATGCGCTCGACGGCCACCTGCGCAGCGCGCAGTGGGAGCAGACTCGTGAACAACGAGCCCCGTTCCACCGATTCGATCCACGGCGCCAGCTGGTCGTCCAACTCCCGGCGTCCGTACCGGCGGTGGTGTCCCAACGCTCGATCGTGAGCGCTGAACAGGCGCTGGTACGCGGGGGCGGCGACCATGACCTGGGTCCCCGCCGTCGTCAGCGGTGCGAGCTCGTCGCGGATGAGCGCAACCGGATCGTCGACGTGCTCGAGGACGTCCAGGGCGAGCACGAGGTCATATCCCGACGACGGTCGGTCGCGCGTGCGCACGACACCCGGACGCGCCGCCTCCAGATCACTCTCGCTGTAGTTGACGTCCCAGCAGACGGTTTCGGTGTCGGCAGGGAGGGAGTCGGCGAGCGAATCGGTGAACCAGCCGTCACCGGATCCGACATCCAGGACCCGGTGCGCATCAAGTGCCCCGTGATCGGCCAGGATCCGGCGATACGCCTCGAACCGCTGGACCTCCCACGGATGGCGGTACGCGCCGGCGCGACGTTCGGTCAGATCCACCGCTCGGAGGCTACAGTCGCGGGATCGGATGCCTGAGCGATCCATGACCGACCCGCCGCTCGACGCCCGCCAGAACCGGCTCCGCTGGGCGCTGCGGATCGCGATCGTGGTCCCGATGGCGGTCGCGGCAGCACGTGCCGTGTCGGCCGGCTGGTTCCCGGTCGGCGACAGCGCACTCCTGGCGATCCGTGCCCACGATGTCGGCACGGCCGACCACCCGCTGCTGGGATCGTGGACCTCGGCCTCGTTGACACTCGGGACGAACGTCAACAACCCGGGGCCGCTCTACCCGGATCTCCTCGCACCGTTCATGTGGACACTCGGCCGCTGGAGCTCGATCGGCACCGGGGTCGCGGTCGGCGTCGCGTCGGTGAACGCCGGTTTTGCGCTGCTCACCGCCTGGGTCGGTGACCGTCTGGGTGGCTGGCGGGTCGAGCGTTGGGCGCTGCTGCTGGTGGCCGCGCTGTCGTGGTCGATGGGCAGCGAACTGCTGATCGACATCTGGCAGCCGCACGCGTTGCTGATTCCGTTCGCCTGCCTGCTCCTCGTCACCGTCGGCCTGCTCGATGACGAGTGGCGACTCTTCCCACTCTGGCTGGGCATCGCGTCGCTGATCGTGCAGACACACATCGGGTACGTCTACGTCATCGGTGTGCTCGGCGTCGTGGTCGTCGTCCACGGCGTCTTGGCTCTCCGCCGAGCTGACCTGACCGTCGGTCGATTCACCCGCAACCGGACGGTTCGGTGGAGTTCGGCGGTCGTCGGCCTCGCCTGGCTGCAGCCGGTGATCGAGCAGTGCTTCGGGGAGGGGCGCGGCAACCTGCTCCGGCTCGCTGCGAACGCCAACGGCGGCGACGTCACGATCGGCGGCCGCACCGCCGTCGAACTCGTCGCCCTGGTGGTCGCGCTGCCGCCGTGGTGGACCAGGTTCGGGTTCGCCGACTCGGTCGTCTCGACACCACTGACCCCCTCACCCGACGGCCCCGTGCTGATGGTGCCGGGCTTGCCGGGACTGCTGGTGTCCGTCGGGTCGATCGTGCTCGTCGTCGCGCTGCTCGGTGCGCTCACCGTGCTGCTCCGACGACGCGGGGCGACGACGGCCGCCGGTGCGACCCTCATCTCGTTGATCGGGGTGGTCACCGGCGTGGCCACGCTCACCGTCCAGACGGTGTCCGTCGTCGGGCTCGGATCGCATCATGTCCGCTGGCTGTTCGTGCTGGCGCTCTTCGTGCACCTGTCGATCCTCTGGGCGATCGTCGAACTCCTCCCGGACGTGCCGCGACCAGCGGTGGCCCGAATCGTCATCCCGACGGCGATCACGCTCCTGTGCATGGCCAACGTGCCGTTCTTCGCCCAGGACCTCGGGCCGACCGCCGACCGCGCCGCATCCGAGACGCTGGACCGGACCTTCGACGACCTGACAGCATTCACGCCCGGTGGGCCGGTGCGCTACGACGTGGGCAACCTGCGGCCGTTCGAGCCGTGGAGTTCGGCGGTGCAGATGCGACTGGTGGAACTCGGCATCGAGTTCCACGTCGCCGACGAGGGCGTCGTGCGCCAGCTCGGCAACCGTCGGCGGGCCGACGGCAGCGACGTCACGACGGTGAGCGAGATCGAACGGGGAGCAGCCCTGACGTACGACGGCCCAGGATGTGTTCTGTCGATCGCGTCGCCACTCGACCCGAGCGACGAGCGCGTCGTCGACGCCGTGATCGCCTCCGCCGTCGACGATCTCGTGGCCGGCGCCGTCGAGATCGACACGACCGGTCTCGACGATGACCTCCCCGCACGGTTCGCGGCGGCGACCAGCGGAGATCGCAGTCAGGCGCAGGTGCTGGTCGCCGACGGACTGCTGCCCTTCCTGAGCGCCGAAGGCCGAATCGTCCGGTCGACCCCCGCCGTCGACGCAGCGGTCACGCAAGCCGGGCTGATCGACCGCCGCGTCGTCGGCACCCTCCTGCTGATCGCTGACCCCCCGATCGGGTGCCCCGGGTGATCGGTCGGGTTCGACCCGTCAGAACGTGCTGTCGGGCGGTGCGACGAAGACCGAGACGGGTTCGCCGAGCAGGAGCATCTCCGACAGATCGTCGATCACATCCTGGGGGAGCGCCGGGTCGAGGGAGGCCCCGAACAGGTTCCCGTCGACGACGTCGATGACCTCCGGCCGGCCGAGATCCTCCAGCCGCCGGCCGACCTCCCCGCGGAGTTCGTCGAACCGGGCTCGTTCGGCTTCGGTTCGCACATCGACCTTCGCCACCTCGACATAGCCGTCGCGGCTGCGCCACTCGTCAATGTAGATCCCCGACACCAGGTGGATCTCGGCGTCGTACGTGCCCGGCGCCAGCACTCGCTGCGGGGTGACGGGCACCCGCCAGGTGTCGTGCACGCCGACGTGCAGGCCACGTCGCTCGAGTTCGTTGACGAGCCCGTACCCCTGCGCGCCGATGAACACGGAATCCTGCCAGAACACGAGGTAGGTGCCGTCCGCGCCGACCGCTGACCCCACGCCGCCCTCGACGGCGGCGACCGTGTCGGGCATCACTGCACGTAAACCGTCCGACAGGTGCTGTTCCGGCACCTCGTGCGTCGCAACAGCACCCAGCGAGAGCAGCGTCGCAGCCAGCGAGACGCCCCATCCGGCGATCTCGAGCATCGACCGGTCGACCCGACGGCGATCGCGCAGGACGAGTAGAGCCGTCCAGATGATCGAGAGCACGACGAGCAGGGTCGTCATCCACGCCCAGAGCGTCAGATAGAACCAGATCTTGCCGAAGATCCTCGTCATCGACACGAACGCCGCGACCAGGGCGGTCGCCAGCACGATGTTGAGGGCGTCGAGGAGTCGATGACGGCGCCGGTGGGCGACGGCGGCCGCCGCGACCCATGCCAGGAGCACGACCAGACCACCGATGGGCGACGCCGGCCCACCGTACGGGGCTCCTGAGCGCACGATGAACCCGTCAGCATGCGCGATGGCGGCGACGGACGCTCCGAACACGTCCAGGTGGCGAAGGAACACTCGGACGGCTGCCCCCAACGAAATCACGGGTTCGGACGGTTCGCCGGTGAAGTGGCGGAACAGCATCGTGATGTTGCCCGGATCGCGCCGGAGCTGGTCGGCGATCGGCGGGAGCCACAGCACGACCGTCACCCCGACGGCCCACAGCGTCGATCGCGCGATCGCAGCTCGGATGACGCCCTCGGCCGCCCTCCATCGCCGAACGAGGACGACGAGGACGAGCACGCTGACGAAAACGCATGACACCAGATACGGCACGTGCGTCTGCGTCGCCACCGTGGCGCACAGAGCGACGACGACCGCCAGTCGATGGTGCCCGGCGACGACGGCCCACGCCGCCACCAGCAGCAGCAGCCACAGCGCCAGCGGGAAGTAGGGATTCCACGGGTGGGTGAGCACGTTCAGCCCGAACCCGCGGATCGCCACGGTCGCCACTGCTGCGAGCGCAATGGCGCCGAGGGTCCCGGCGAGGCGGCGACCGATCAGCACCACACCCGCGAAGGCGGCGCTGTTGATCGCGACGCTGCCGAGCTGCATCCCCCACGCCGTTGCGCCGGCCAACCGGTAGAACGGCGCCACGAGGTAGAACGACCACGGACCCGGATGGCTGCCCTGGTCAGGGAAGTCGCCGATCCGCCCGGGCAGCCCGATCCGAGGGGTGAAGCGTCCTCCGACGTCACGGACCCTGAGTTCGGTCATCGCGAGGTCCAGCACCGGCGCCCACGGTCGCCACAGCAGTGCGATCACGGCCACGACCAGCGGAGCGACCACGAGGACCGCGGCGATCGGCACGGCACGGCGACGGACGAGGGCGATCACAGCCGACGAGAGTATCGAGCGGTCACGCGTCGACACGGTGATCATCGGCAACCTCCAAGGTGGCGTCGCTGCTCGATGGGACGGGAGGATCGACCGCGTCGTCGGCGAAGAGACCGCCGACCAGGACACCGACCACTGCGAACACCCCGAGCCCGTGCAATGCCTCGAACACGTTCGGCCAGCCGCCGTCGGGCACCGGCGCAAGGTCTCGCTCTCGCATCACCACCAACGCAACGACCACGAGCAGGCTTGCGAGCGCGGTCAGTTCGGCCACCCGCGCACCTCTCACGACTGCGGCCATGAGACCACCGATCGCGCCCCAGATCATCCAGACGGGGCTGATGAGGAGGCCCGCCAGGGCAGCCCAGACCAACCCTTGGCCGATGACACGGCTCGTCGTCAGCATCCCGGGCCCACGCCAGACAGGAGTGGACGCTGTTCGGACGATCTTGGGCCGGTCGATCTTGGGGCGGTCGATCTTGGGGCGGTCGACCGCGATGAGCGCGACCGCGAGCAGGGCGGTGAGGATCGACAGGACCAGCGCAATCGTCAGGCGACCCTGCGCCGTCCACCGCACGACGATCGTCGTGCCATCGGCCGGTGCCACCCACCAGCCGTTGAACCCACCGTCGAGCATCACGGGCGCCGCCATCGCGCCGTCGGCACCCTCGGCCTCCCAGGCCGTGTTGAATCCAGTGCCGAACACCAGCCAGCAGCCGTTGGGGCAACCATCGATCTCGATCGTCCGGTCGAACCGGCCGGTGTCGGTCATCCTCGCCGTCGGCGCGGTCGGCGCCGCTGCAGCGGTGAGCGCGGTCCGGATACCGCCGTCCAGCACGACCCGGTCGACCAGCAGCGGTTCGGCGACCGCCTGTGCCGACGGCGTCACCAGGTGTGTGCCGGCGCCGAGCGTGACATCGGATGCGCAGGTCGTCGCCGACACGGCCTCCCCGTCGAGCCAGCCGTCGCCGACGACCTCGACCGCAGCCGACACCGAACGGCCGTCCACGTCGATCAGCGGCGTACACGGCAGCGAGAGCGATGCGGTCCCGATCGGTTCGACGGTCGGAAGACCCGCCATCGTGATCTCACTGATCGCTGCGGGCAGCGTGAAGCGGTCACCGAACCGTCGGTCGACGGTCATCGCAGGCCCGTCGCCATCAGGGAGCAGCGTGATCTCCAGGTCGCCGGCCGGTAGCGGTGGTTCGACCGCGACCGATGATGACCCGTCGGCGCCAGGAATCAGCGTCACGACGCGCTCCTCGCTGCCCACCCGCAGGCCGAGCGCGACGACCCGGCTGAATCCTGTCACGGGTTGTCTGACCGTGAACGAGGAGATCGGTTCGCTCACGTCGGCGATCGTGAGGGTCGCTCCGGCCGCCCCGTCGAAGTCGGTGATCCACGTCGTCGACGGATCGCCGTCGATCGCGGCCAGGCCGGCATGGCGCGGAGCCCCCGGCAATCGGCTCGAGGCAACGGCCGGCCACCCGAAGAGCTCGGCGAGCTCGGCGTCGCCCGCTCTGGCGTCGACCCGGACATCGAACTGGGCCGCGAACGTTCGCGCGACGGGCAGGTCGAATTCGCGGACCAGGCCGGTCTCGGGGTCGTCACGCCACCGGTCCATCGGATCGGTCCGCAGCCGGGTGAACACCAACCCGAGCGGCGTCTGCCCGTCGATCGCCGCCAACGCGTCGTGCGGTGGGCGGACGACCTCGACCGTCGGCCCGAGCCCGAGATCGATCTCACTGAATCCCACGCCGGCCACGATCGAGGGGGTGAACGGCTCGCCGCCGGTGACGGCGTCGATCACGATCTCGACGGCCGAATCGACCGTGACCTGCAGGGGTACCGGCTGGCCTTCGGCCGACCATGAGCGTCGATCGAGCTCCACGGTTCGAGTCGACATGCTGTCATCGAGGTTCTCGACGATGCTCACCCGGGCGATCCGCCGATCACCGGGCGCCGCGACCTGGTGCAGGGTGGCGGTCGCCGCGGTTCCGGTGTACTCGAGTCGAATCACCTCACCGATCGGGTCGGCGTGATCACCGACGATCCAGGCCGTGTCCGGGTCACCGTCGATCGCAGCGTACGCACGGTGCTCCGGTAGGTACGCGAAGGGCTGACCGTACGACGTCGCGCGGGCCGTGACGGCACCTCGTTGGCGGGCGACCGTCTCGGTGTCCGAATCGGCGTTGTCGAACACCGCGAGCCGGGTGTCCGACGACACCGACCGCAGCACATCCTGCTGGGCACCACCCGGCTCGGTGTACCCGGTCGTGTCCTGGGAGCTGCGCCACTGCCGTGCGCGATCACGATTGGAGTCGGTGACGACCAGACCGAGCGAACCGTCCGGTGACGCACCGGCACCGGCCGCGTCGCCGGCTGCGCCGTCGGCGCTGTACCGCACGGCGACGGATCCCGGCTCCAGCAATCCGGCTGCCGCCATGTCGACCAGGCCGTCTCCGCTGCCCGACACGACCAGAGTTCGCGCTGCGGCTCGCACGATTCGGCCGGGCTCCTCGACCGGGACCAGTTCGACCGGAACGAGTGGTGCACCGACGCGCGGGTCGCCGAGCGAACGGGCATCGGTGACGGGGACGTCCGGTCGGTTGACGAACGGCTCCCCGAAACCCGTGGGGTCACCCAGCCCGGGCGCATCGAGTACAACGTCACGCACGACCTCGGGTCGCGCCGTGCCGAACCGGTCGAATGCGATGTCGTTGGTGAGCCACACCGTGTCGACCCCGAGCAGGCGGGCGACCGGAGCGATCGATCCGGCTTCGATGACACCGTCCTGGGCCCGGTCGTCGAGCGCATACAGCAGGTCCATCGCGCCTGGCGACCCGAGTGGGAGCAGATCGCGGGTGATGAGCGCCTTCTCGGTGAGCCCCGGGAGCGGCTGGTCGACCGTGTACCCCCAACGGTACGCACCGAACTCCTCGCCGGGTAGCTGCAAAACCCGACCGTCGAGGCCGGTTGCGTCGAGTGCGTCGGCCGCGGCGAGCCATGCCGACGGCGGGTCCTGGTCGCGCGCGAGTGCCGGATCGACGAACGCTCCCGTCCACAGCGACGGCAGATTCGCGATCGCGATCGCGGCGATCACGCCTGCCACGGGCCAGTGCAGCGGCCATCCGACCGCTGCGACGCGGCGATCAGCCAATGCTTCGACGACCATCGCCAACGCGAGCGCGATGCCGAGCATGGTTACCGGGAGGGCACGCGTGCTGCTGCGCAGCGCGAGGGCGATGCCACCTCCGTCGTCGCCGGCGATCAGCCGCATCAGCGGTGAACGGTCGGTGATGGGATGCACACCGACTGCGAGTACGAGCCCGACGCCGATCAGCAGCGACGCGTACCTGCGATGCGCCCAGCTGCCCCACGTGATCGCGACGACCGCACCGAGTGGGATCAGGTAGCTGACCACGATCGACGCCGACGACGAGAGGTATCGAACCGACTCGGTCGTCGTCGCCGCGAACGGGTCGCGGATGTAGAACAGCCAGTAGCCGAGCGCCCTCCAGACCTCCGGTGACGTCGCGGTGAACGACACATCGGCAAGCGACTCCGAAAACGGCAGTACATCGGTGCCGTATCGGCTTTGGATCACCAACATTGCGATCCACCACAGCGAGACGCCGACCGACAGCACCGCGACCCGGCCGACGAGCACGATCGCCTGGCGGGCCGTGATCGAACGCTGCCACGCCGTGTGAACCAGCCAGAGGGTAGGCGCCGGAACGATCATCGCGAGCGCCGTTGCGTTCACGGCGCCGACGGTCAGGACGACCAGCGCGACCGCCGCCGGGTCACCCCAGGTGTGCCGGCGAGAGGCCCTGATGGTGAACGCCACGATCCATCCGACTCCGGCCCACGGCAGCAGCATCACCGACGTGCGCGAGATGTACGGCAGGACGTACAGCGACAGCTGATACACGATTGCGGCCGAGAACGCGGCGACGGCGCCGAGACCCAGCAGGCGAGCGCACCACCGGACGCCGAGCCCGGCCGCCAACAGGATCGTCCCGATCCACAGCCGGTGCGCGACCCAGTCGGGAACACCGAGCGTGTCGAACATCCAGAACCACGGCGTGCTCGGCCAGAGATACGCGATGTGCTGATGGGGGACCCAGCCCGCGAACTGGCGGCCGTCGAACGTGGACGCCGCATCGGCGAAGAAGCGACCGGGGTCGAGGTACAGGTAGAGCTTGCTGTCCGCCGGCATCCGACCCGGGGCCGCCGTCAACGCCGGGAGGTAGGCGAGCAGGGCGAGGAACGTCGCGGTCCGCACGAGCGGCCGCTGCGTCCAGGAGCCCTGCGAGTCGGTCACGGAATTGCGCCGAACACGCCGTACAGGCCGGTGAGCGCCGCCAGACCGGCGCCGCATGCCGCCATGGTGATCGGCCACAGGTTCTCGTCGCCCTCCCGGCGATCGTCGTACCAGCGAGCGGCGCCGATCAGGAGTGGGAACGCAGTGAACAGGAACCGTGGGCGCGCCGTCACCGTCGCCGGCACCAGCATCAGCGCGATGATCGCCCACGAGTACGCGGTCAGCACCCACGGGAGCTTGGCTCTCCACGCAAGGATCAGCAGCGTGATCGTGGCCGCGAAACTGAGCGCCGTGATGGTGTCGGTCGGCGACGTCATCGGTTGCCAGATCGCCTCGACCGAGTTGCGAATCGCCGTGGCGCCGAAACTCGCACCCTCACCCCACGCTTCGCGTTGGACTCGGAACCAGGCGCCCGCCTCGCCGGTGTGGTTGCCGAGCCAGATCTGGAACGCGATGAACCCGACCGGTGCGAGCAGCACGGCTGCGAGCGCGCTCCAGTCACGCCGCTGGCGGATTGCCAAGAACGCAGCCACGGCACATGCCACCACCAGCGCAGCGCCGTTCGGTCTGGTCGCTGTTCCGAGCGCGGCGAACAGGCCCGCAGCGATCCACTGGTGATGCAGGAGCAGGAGCAGACACGCCGCGGCGAGCACCAGGAACAGGGCCTCGCTGTACGCGAAGGTGAACACGAAGCTGCCGGGAAACAGCGCCCCGAGCGTCGCCGTGGTCCGAGCGACCCGTTCCCCGTACAGGAACTCGGCGATCAGCGCGAACAGCACCAGGGCGACGAGCCCCAGCAGTGTGTTCATGACGAGTACGGCGAACGAGTCGCCACCGGGCATGATGCGATCGAACCAGCGACCGAGCAGTGGGAACAGCGGGAAGAACGCAGCGCGGGCCTCATCGACGAAATACGTCACGTTGGGTGGGATCGACGTCGGGTAGCCGTTGCGGACGATGTCCATGTACCACAGCCCGTCCCAAGACGTCAGCACGTCCAGCATCGGCCGGACCGCACTGCCGACCACATTCGCACCGTGCGGGTCGGCGCGGATGATCTCGCCGGTTTCGGTGGCCAGATTCTGGTCGACCCGCAACTCGGCCGCGACCACTGCGGCACCCGCGAGGACGCACAGTCGCGAGATGGCGTAGACCGGGAGTGTGTGTCGGAGGAGACGCCACCAGGTCGACGCGAGCGCGCGATCACAGGTCGCGCGCAGGCCGGGCCTCGATGCGGAGCGCGGCATGTCGCTGCGCGCGGTCAGCCGATCGTTGCGGACGTCGTCGGTCATGTGGTTCCTCGTGCGGTGGGGAGCACCCGGCCGAGATGCTTGGCCGCAGCGAGCACACCCTGCTTGGCCGAGCGGCGGTGGTGACTGGCCGAGTCGTCGGTGGTGGCGGCGCGATGTTCGACGAACCAGTCGTAGCTCTGCGCGAACATGGCATCGGTCGACCACACCGGCTCCCAGCCGAGCGTCGACCGAGCATGCTCGATGTCGAACCACATCGACTTTGCGTACATCAGCCAGTGGTATGGGGCGAATGGCGTGAGGCCCAACCGGGCGGTCACCTGCATCGCAGCGCCCGTCGGCCCGGCCGGCAGGGAACGAACGGTCGCACCGGTCGCCGCGTGCTCGCACAGGGCGGCGAGCGTCTCGTACATCGTGCCGAAGCGGTCGGTGCCGATGTTGAAGATGTCCGGGCCGGCATGCTCGCTCGCCGCGATGCAGGCGTCGGCGAGGTCGTCGGCGTGGACGAACTGGTACCGGTTGGTGCCGTCACCGAGGACGATCGGGTCGGCACCGTCGGCGATCCAGTCGAACAGGATCCCGAAGATGCCGAGCCGGCCATGCCCAAGGATCGTGCGGGGGCGGACGATCGAGACGTCGAGCCCCTCGCGAGCCGCGTCCAGGCATGCCCACTCTGCGGCCAGTTTCGCGTGCCCGTAAGCCTCCGCCGGTTTGGGCACGGTGGTGGTCAGGACCGGGTTGACGGTCGGCACCCCGAACACCGCGCTCGACGACGTGTGCACGACCTTGCCCACGTCGGCCAGACGAGCCTCGTCGAGCAGCAAGCGGGTGCCATCGACGTTCACCGTGCGCAGGAGGTGCTCGTCCTTCGCGAGCGGCACCTGGGCGACGTTGTGGAAGATCGCGTCGACACCGTCGACTGCTTCAGCCACCGTCGACCGATCTCGGATGTCGCCCCGGATGAACTCGACGTGAGCCGGACGCTCGTCGGTGTCGTGGAGGTCGAGGATGCGAACCGTGTCGCCGCGCGCGAGGAGGCGCTCGACCATGAGGGCCCCGAAATAGCCGCTGCCGCCGGTGACGAGACTCGTGGTCACAGCTCGAAACCCTGCTCGACGCACCAGCGGATGCTGCGCCGCATTCCCTCGTACAGGTCGACGGACGGCTCGTAACCGAGTTCGACACGTGCGGCGCTGATGTCGCACGCAATCGTCTTGTTCATCTCCCCGAGCACGTGGAGCTGCTGGTGGTAGCGCCCGCTGCGCTGCAGCAGGGCGTCGGCCCGCTCGGCCACGACGGCGACCAGGTTCGGGACCTTGGCCCGGTTCGGCCGCACGTCGAATCCCTCGTCGGTCATCGCCCGACCGACGGTGTCGACGATCTCGGTCACGGAATACGGCCGGGCGTCAGCGATCCACCACGCCCCGCCCGGCGGTGTGTCGCAGAGTTCGGCGCGCAGCACGCCGTCGACGAGATTGTCGACATAGACCATCGATCGCATCTGGCGGCCACCACCGAACACGGGGAACAACCCCCGTCGCACCATGTGGAAGAATGTGGTCTGCCGCGGCGGCTGGTGGGGCCCGTAGAACCACGGCGGACGCACCATGACGGCGTTCAGCCCGAGTTCGACGGCGTCGAGGACGGCGAGTTCCGCCTCCATCTTGGAGCGGCCGTAGCCGTAATACGGGTGGTAGGGCTCGTCGGCGCGGAACCGGTCGTCCGGGTGGGCGTTCGTCCCGAACGGGCTGTTCGACGACACGTGCACGAACCGCCTCACGGCGCACCGGGCCGAACGCTCCAGCATCGTGCGCGTCCCCTCGCTGTTCACGGCGTAGAAGTCGGCGACCCGAGCGGGATGGATGATGCCGGCGGTGTGGATCACGTCGACGACGCCGTCGACGTCGGTGAACAGCCTGTCGATGCTGCCTGAGTCGGCAAGGTCCCCGACGACCACGGAGACCTGGTCACCGAGTGCCCGCAGCCGATCGCCCTCGACACGGTCGCGCACGAGGGCGCGGATTCGTCCATCCCGCTGACCGTTCCCGTCACAAGTGAGCGCATGCATCAGTGCAGTGCCGAGCCAACCGGCCGCACCGGTCACGATCGTGAGATCGGGGGCGTCGAGCCGGCTCGGGGTCGAGTATCCGGTCACGGACGCCCACCAATGAAGTGGCGGGCGTTCCGGATCGCCACCGCCATCACCGACGCCTGCGGGTTGACGCCCGGCGCATCCGGCAGCAGCGAAGCGTCGTTGACGTACACGTTGTGGCTGTCGTGCACCCGCCCGAAGCTATCCGCTGCCGCGACCCTCCGATCGTCTCCCATCGGAACGGTCGAGCAGAGATGCACGGTCATCACACTGGCCGAGGTCGCCGCGAACCGAGCGCTGGACTCGGCCAGGTCGGCACGGGTGCGAACGATCGGAGCGTCCCGGAACGACGGGTACACCTCGCGGGCGCCGGCTTCGAGCATCACGAGCGCGAGTCGCGCAAGCCCCTGCCCGAGGAGCGCCCGGTCGCGAGCGGTGAGGCGGTACGTGACCAGCGGATCTCGCATTCCGGGCAACGCCAGCACCCGACCACGGCCCTGGCTCGTGATCGCGGCGTAGTACACGGCGATCTGCGGCCAGGCCGTGACCGCCGCCCGCATCTCGGTCCAGTTGTCGGTCAGCGCCAGGGCGATCAGGCCAGGCTGACTCGCCGATCCGCCGAACGACAGATCGGGGGAGAACTCCTTGACCTGGTGAACGGGGACGTCGGTACTCACGTTGATCGTCTCGTCGAAGCGAGCCGAGAGCTTCACGGTGGGATGGACGGCGAGCGAGCGGCCGACGAGTCCGCGGTGTCCGGACCGCTGGAGCAGCGCGGGGGACTGGATCGCCCCACCGCACACGAACACGTCGTCGAAGTCCACGGTGACCGGGCGGCCGTCGACTGCGGTCAACTCGGCCCGGAACGCACGACCCTGATCGGCGATGAGCCGGTCGACACGGTGCTCGCACAGCAGCCGCGCACCCGCTGCAAACGCCCGTGGGAGGTAGGTGCGCGTCATGCTCTGGCGGCGCCCCTCGTCGGCATTCCCCCCGTCCGGGTAGGTCATCCAGCGGGGAATCTCGTCGTGCTGCCATCCGAGCGCCGCAGCGCCGGCACGAAGTCGCTCACTGGCGGGGGTGTGCTCGCCGGGCACGGTGGTGACATTGATTGCCTGCTCGACCTCGTCGCAGATGTCGTAGAACTCGTCCGCATCGAACTCGGCGATCGCGTGCGACTGCCGCCAACGTTCCAGCGTCTCCTCCGGAGGCCGACGGTACAAACCACTGTTGACTTCGGTGCCGCCACCCGCGCAACGGCCCTCGGTGTAGGCGATCGACGGCCGTCCGAGTGCGACGGTCACCCCACCGGACCGGTACTGGCGATCCATCTGATCGAGTGAGAACGGCACCACGCTGCCCTGATCGACCCACGGGCCCTCTTCGACGATCAGCACGTCCAGACCGGCCTCGGCCAGGATCGCCGCCGTGGTGGCGCCACCGGCACCCGAACCGATCACGAGCACCTCGCAGTCGTGGTGTGAGCGGGTTTCGACGAGATCGGTCATGCCGACCCGCCCAGTGGGGTCGTCGACGGCCACGTCTCCCACACGTACGCGAATGCGAGTGACCGGACCATCCGTGCCAGTTCCCCGATGAGCGGCAGCCGCGTCTGTCGGAAAAACCGGACCGCCGATGCGTCCCCGACGACTCGCTGCACGACGACGGTGCCGATCGAGAGGCCGATGATGCCGACGCGCAACGGCGTCGGAACCTGCTGAGCGCGGCGGCTGACGAACGCCACCGTGGCGAGTCGCCGGTCAGACGGAAGGTCGGGGAGTTCGAGTTCGAGGAGCTGATCGGCGAACCGACCGAACGCGCCGTCTGGACTGAGTGAACTGGCTGGACTGAGTGAACTGGCCGTCACGATCCCGCGATCGTACCGAACCGGATCCCGACTCCCGTCGAGCTCACCACCGCGACATCGGCAGAATCCGCTGTCGAGGCCCGAACTTCGGTGCCGCACCGGCGATCGACACGAGCGCCCACAGCACACGACCGCGCTGGCCCCGGTACGGCTCGAGGAGCTCCAGCATGCGGTCGTCGTCGGCTCGGGCCTCTCCGGCGAGGGCGTACGCGACGACGTTGGGGAAGTGGTAGTCGCCGGTCGGCACGGCATCGGGGTCGCCGAGTGCAGGCCCGAGCACGGACCCGATCGTCCACGCGCCGACGCCGGGCAGCAGCGCCAGTTTCTCCGCGGTCGTCGGTGCGCCGGCCTCGGCCCACCGCCAGAGCTTGTCGGCATGTCGGGCGACCTCGGTCAGCGGCCGCGCCCGCTTGGTTTCGATCCCGAGCGGATGGAACCACCACGCCGGCCGACGATGCAGACTCGCCGGCGACGGCGGCAGTCGCAGGTCGCCGACGATCTCGGTCGGTCCGGGTGCCGGCTCGCCCAGCGCCCAGCACAGCGCCGCCCACTGCCGCACCGCCTCGCCGCCCGTGATCCGTTGCCCGATGATCGTCGGCAGGAGCTGGTGGTAGAGGTCACCGGACGCCGCGATCCGGGTCCCTCGGAACAACCGCAGTGATCGTTCGACGGTCGGATGCGCCGCGTCGAACACACCGCTGCGGTCTGCGGCGCCGGTGATCAGGTCGACCCGATCCAGCAACCAACCAGCGCCAGGTCCCCACGCATCGGCGCTGAGACCCGCCGTCGCCGGCGGCACCGGGTCGGCCGCCCAGCGCAGGAGCAGCGTCCCCGGACCGTCCGGGGTCAGGCTGCCGCGAAGAAATCGTCCGTCCGTCAGCCGGGTCGTCGGGTCGCGCCTCCCAGTCCGATAGATGCCGAGCGTGCGCCGCAGCGATCGCGGCGACTCGATCTCGGACCAGGAGGGAGTCTGGCGCACAGTGATGTGGTGCGCCTGCGCCATCGGGCCGACGGTACCAGCTCAGCTGACGCTGACGGGGGTGACCAGCGGGTGATGGCAGGCAACGAAGTGACCGTCGCCGATCGGGCGCATGATCGGCTCGGTGGTGGTGCAGATCTCGTCGGCCGCCGGGCACCGTGGGTGGAACCGGCATCCCGACGGCGGATTGACCGGCGACGGCGGCTCGCCGGTGATGCTGGTGCCGACGACCACGATTTCGGGGTCGGGGACGGGAATCGACTCCAGCAGCACGTTCGTGTACGGGTGGGCCGGACGTCCGTACAGATCGTCGGACGACGCGACCTCGCACAACTTGCCCAGGTACATCACCGCGACGCGGTCGCTGATGTTCTTGACGACCGCGAGGTCGTGGGCGATGAACAGCAGGGTGAGCCCGTACTCCGCCTTGAGATCCTCCAGCAGGTTCAGGACCTGGGCCTGGACGCTCACGTCGAGCGCCGACACCGGCTCGTCACAGATGATCAACGTCGGGTCGAGCACGAGCGCCCGGGCGATCGAGATCCGCTGGCACTGGCCGCCGGAGAACTGGTGCGGTCGGCTCTCGGCGGCCCGATCGGGGTCGATCCCGACGTTCTCGAGCACTGCGTCGACGACCGCGTCGCGTTCGGCCTCGGTGCCACGCTCCCAGATGTCGAGCGGTTCCATCACGCTGTCGCGGACCTTGCGGCGCGGGTTCAGCGACGAGATCGGATCCTGGAAGATCATCTGGATCTTGGTGCGCGCTTCGCGTAGGTCGCCGAAGGACAGCGTCGTCAGATCGGTGCCCTCGAACACGACCGAACCGGACCGGGGGGTCTCGATCTGCATGATCGCCCGCCCCGTGGTCGACTTGCCGCACCCCGATTCGCCGACGATGCCGAGCGTCTCTCCGCGCAGCACGTCGAAACTGATGCCGGCGACGGCGCTCACGGTGCCCTTGCGACCGAGGGGGAACTCGACGACAAGATCTTCGACGCGCAGCACGGCGTCGCCGTCGCGGAGGTGGGCGTTTCCGGTGCCGGCCATCAGGATGCGGCCCCGGCGACGCCGACCCGGCTGAGGATCTCGACGTCTCGCTCTTCGAACTCGGGCGAGCCGACGGGATACCAGCAGGCGTACACGTGGTCGTCGGACTCGACGGTCGGTACGAGAGGCGGCCGCTCTTCGAGACACTTCGTACGGGCGTACGCGCATCGGGGGGCGAAGCCGCAGCCCTTCGGAGGGTTCACGAGGTCGGGCGGGCGCCCGGGGATCGTGAGGAGTCGGGTGTGACTCGGATCCTCGATTTTCGGGATGCTGCGCATCAACGACATCGTGTACGGCATCTTCATGTTCGCGAACAGCTGCTTGGTGGGCGCCTTCTCGACGAGCCGGCCGCCGTACATCACCGCGATCTCGTCGGTGTGTCCCGCGACGACCCCGAGATCGTGCGTGACGAGGATCACCGACATGTTTCGATCACGGCGTTGCTCACCGATCAGTTCGAGGATCTGGGCCTGCACGGTCACGTCGAGCGCCGTGGTCGGCTCGTCCGCGAACAGCAGTGTCGGGCCACACGCGAGCGCGATCGCGATCATCACCCGCTGACGCATCCCGCCGGACAACTCGTGGGGGAACTGGTCCAGGCGCTTCTCGGGTTCAGGGATCCGCACATCACGCAGCAGCGTCAATGCCGTCTCGCGGGCGTTCCGCTTGTCCATCCCGAGGTGGATGTCGAGCGGCTCCATGATCTGCTTGCCGACCTTCATCAGCGGGTTGAGCGAGACCATCGGGTTCTGGAAGACCATCGACATCTCGCGTCCCCACAGGTGGCGCATCTGCTTCGGGCTCATCCCGAGTGTCTCCTGCCCGGCGAACTTCACCGATCCGTCGAGGACAGCGGTCGACGGGAGCAGCCCCATGATCGTTCGACTCAACACCGTCTTGCCCGAGCCGGATTCGCCGACGACACCGAGCGACTTGCCGCGCTCGAGCGAGAACGTGACACCGTCGACGGCACGGACGAGTCCGCGCTCGGTCCGGAAATGTGTCTTCAGGTCGGTGACCTCGAGCAGCGTCCCGTCGGAGACACGACCCTCGGTCTGGATCGGTACGTTCACAGGCTGATCTCCCTGACGTCGAAGTAGGCCCGCAACTTGTCGCCGGCGTAGTTGAGTGCCAGCACCGTCATGAACAGCACCAGAATCGGACCCATCGAGATCCAGGGGGCCTTCTGCAGATCCCGCGTGCCCGAACCGAGTTGGATCAGCTTGCCCCAGGTCTCCTCCTTCTCGACCGACAGGCTGAGGAATGCGAGACCTCCCTCGGCGACGATCGCGATCGCCATGCCGAGCAGCGCGAGTGCCCCCATCGGGATGATCACGTTGGGCAGCAGCTCACGGATGATGATCCTGGGGTGTTTGGCCCCGAGCGTTCTGGCCGCGAGCACGAACTCGCGCTCGGCGAACTGGATCGTGGTCGCCCTGGCCAGTCGACCGATCGGGGCGATCGCCAGGAATCCGAGGATGCCGGCGACCGTCGTGAGGTTCCGGTTCAGGAGCGACGTGATCAGGATCGCGAGCACCAGCGACGGGAACGACAGCAGGACCACGAACACGAACGAGATCACCTTGTCGGCCTTGCCTCGGAAATATCCGGCGATCATCCCGAGGCTCCCGCCGATGAGCATGCCCGACGCGATCGCGACGAACCCGACGACCAGCGACACCCGGGCGCCGAAGATGGTGCGGGAGAAGACGTCGCGTGAGTTCTGGTCGGTGCCGAACCAGAACGAACCGCTGGGGGAGTAGGGCGGCGCTCCGAGATCGGGGTTGATCTGCGTCTTCCCGGGGTCCTTGAGCGGGAGCCAGGGCGCGAGGATCGCGGCGAGCACGATCACGATCAGCCATCCGATGCAGATCCAGAACGTCCAGCCGAGCGACTTGGTCAGCACTTCGGCGTCGGGCGAGGCGTCTTCGTCGAACTCGTGCAGTTCTGCTGCGGCACCGCCGAAATCGGTCATCGCCGCACCCTCGGGTCGATCAGTGAATAGAGGATGTCGACGACGATGTTCACCGCCACGAAGGCGGCCGTGATGATCATCACGATCGCGAGCACGACCGGAAAGTCCTCTCGCAGCACGGCTTCGACGATCGTCGAGCCGAGCCCGGGCACCCGGAAAATCGTCTCCACGATCAGTGCGCCGCCGATCAACGCCCCGGTGTTGATGCCGAACACCGTCACAAACGAGAACAGCGACGGTCGCAGGGCATGCTTGAACAGCACGTTCCGGCGCGACACGCCCTTGCTGCGCGCCATCAGGATGAAATCCTCCTGCAGTGTGGTGATCAGATCGGTCCGCAACAGCCGTTGGTACACCGCTGCGGCGGGGAGCGCGATCGTCAGCGCCGGCAGCACGAGCTGGAAGAGTCGGCTCAGCGCCGGATCGTCGGCGGTGTACGTCAGCGGGAAGATACCGAACTTGATCGCGAACAGATACTTCAACACCACCGCCAGCGCGAAGTTCGGGAGCGCGATGATGAGGAACGTCGAAAACGTCGACACCTTGTCGACGCCGGAGTTCGCCTTCGACGCCGACCACAGCGACCAGGGGATCGCGATCGCGGTCGCGAACAGCTGGGCCATCACCAGCAGCACCGCGGAGCGGGGAAGTCGCTCCTTGATGAGATTCGACACGGGGGGCTGCCCGTCGTTGCTGAACTGGACCCCGAAGTCGCCGCGGACGAAATCGCCCGCCCACAGCGCATACCGGACCGGCAGTGGCTTGTCGAGGTTGTACTCGGCCTTGGCGTCGTCGATCAGTTCCAGGCCCTCGGGTGAGGTGTCACCCACCCGAGGGCCGAGGATGTTGAACAGCGGGTCGCCGAGGACGTTCATCGCCCCGAACGTCACCATGCTGACTGCCAGCAGCAGGAGCACGGCGATCACGAGACGTTGCAACCAGTAGTTCATGTCATCTCTCTGTGGAACGGAGCGTCAGGGCCGGGTGCGGGTCACTCGATGTACGCGGAGCTGAACCAGGTCCGACCGCTGCTGTCACACGTGAGGGCTTCGCCCTCGGGTGACGTGCGATCGCACAACCCTTTCACATTCTCCTGGAACGCGAGGTCCCAGAGCGTGTGGTTGTAGAAGATGTACAGGTAGTCGTCGTGGATCCGCTGCGAGACCTCCTGGTACAGCGGTGCGCGCTCCTCGACGGTCTCGAGGGCCTGGGCCTGGAGCAGGAGCGCGTCGCGCTCCTCGTCGCACAATCGCGGCCAGTTGAGCGAAATCCCCCCGATGGTGCGGCACAGCAGCCACACGTTGTCGCCTGCGGGATCCTCGGCGCCGAACTGTCGCCATTGGTTGACGTTGTACTGTCCGATCGCGGTTTGGAGGATGTGCTCGTCCTGGAGCAGTTCGTCGAACGTCACGTTGAACGAAGCGCTCCACGCCTGGTCGAGCAGGTCGGCGATCCGTGTGTTCACCACGGACGGTCCCGACCACTGGTACTCGATGTTGATCTTTCCATCGGTACAGGTCGGGGTGCCGGTGACCGGGTTCTGGTCACCGCCCTTCTCGCCGCAGTACTCGGCGACGAGTTCGGCGGCGCGCTCGGGGTTGTCGCCGACGGGTTGGATGTCGGGGTTGTAGTACGGGCTCTCCGGGATGTACGCCTGGCTCGCCTGCCGGGTCACCCCGAGGCCGATCAGGTCGGCGTAGAGACCGATCGGCGTCGCCTGGGCGAGCGCTTCGCGGGCCCGGATGTCGTCGAACGGCGGCGGCGCCGAGTTGATCATCGCGAACGATTCCTCGGCCGAGTCGTTGAGCAGGTTCTGGAGCCCGTCGCCGTCACGGAGATCGAGGATCGACGCCTGGTCGGTCGTCTGGAGGCCCTCGATCTCACCGTTGAACAGCAGGTCGGTGCGCGTGGCGCTGTCGGTGACCGGGAGGAACTCGATCGCGTCGAGGTAGACCTCGCCGTTCCACCAGTCGTCGTTGCGCTCGAACCGGGTGATCGAGTCCTCGCTGCGGCTGGCGAACTTGAAGGGTCCAGTGCCGACCGGCGCCTGGTTGAGCGTCGGGTCGGCGAGCGCCGCCTCGAGCCACGTCGGCGACGACACCATGCCGAGCTGACCGGTGAGGGAGGTCGGGAAGTTGGCGTGGGCGTCGAGCAGGTGGAAGATCACCGTGAGGTCGTCGACCTTCTCGATCGCGTTCTCCTCCGGGAAGAACGGCTTGATCGCCAGCCCGACGAGCGGGTCCTGACGAGTCGTCTCGAAGTTGACGAGGATCGCGTCGGCGTTGAGCGGCGTGCCATCGTGGAACATCACGCCCTCGCGCAACTTCATGGTCCAGTCCTTGAGGTCGTCGCTGCGCTCGAACGACTCGGCGAGGTACGGCGTCCATCCGCCGTCTTTCTTGGTGGCAGCGAGGGTGTCGAACACCACGTTGCCCATCTGGAGGCCGGGCGCCGACAAACTCGACGTGACCGGGTTGATGCCGTTGACGTCGGCTTCGAGCGCGTAGCGCAGCGTGCCGCCCACCACTGGCTCGGAGTTCTCCTCGGGCGCGATCGTCTCGACGACCGGCGTTCCGTCCTCGCTGTTGTCGTCGGTGGCGGGCGGCGACGTGGCAGCCGCTGCGTCGCTGCTGGCCTCGGTCGTGTCGGCGGTGACGTCGCCGGTGTCGTCGGTCGCTTCGGGGGCATCCGGCGCATCGGTCGACTGGGTCTGTTCGGCGTCCGGTTCGGCGGTGTCGTCGTCGCCGCCGCCACAGGCTGCGATTGCCAGACCGCTGACCGTGAGAACGGCGAGGCGTCGGCGCCAGCGAGCTGTCGGTCGTGCAGGTGATGTCATCGGTGAGTGTCTCCCCCTGGAGGTCGCGGCGGAGGTCCGCCGTGAGGTGTGACCGACGTTACATCAACGATTCCCACCGGGCGGTGTCAGGCCTGCCGGGGCAGTCCTGTACGGTCGATTCATGGGCAAGCACGATCACGACGTCGTCGAACGGTGCCGGGCGACGGACGACGTCGACCTGTCCGACCACGACCCAGGTGAGACATTCGGGTGGGACAAGCAGGTCGCGAAGGAGCACTTCGCCTCCGAAATCGACGAGCTCGCCGAGCTGCAGCGCCGATTCTTCGCCGCCGACGACCGCGCTCTGCTCGTGGTGCTGCAGGCCATGGACGCAGGCGGCAAGGACGGGACCATCCGATCGGTCCTGAGCGGTCTCAACCCGGCCGGTGTCGACGTCGACGGGTTCGGTGTTCCCTCCGAGGAGGAGCGGGCCCACGATTTCCTCTGGCGCATCCACGCCCACGCCCCGGCCCGGGGGATGATCGGGGTGTTCAACCGGAGTCACTACGAAGACGTGCTGGTCGTGCGGGTCAAGCAGCTCGTCCCGGATCGGGTCTGGAAACGCCGGTACGACCACATCCGGCACTTCGAGCAACTGCTGATCGACGAGGGCACCGATGTCGTCAAGATCTTCCTGAACGTCTCGAACGAGGAGCAGCGCGAGCGGTTGCAGGATCGCGTCGACGATCCCGACGAACGCTGGAAGTTCCGCATGGGCGACCTCGACGACCGCGCGCTCTGGGACGACTACCAGCGCGCCTTTCGCGACGCGATCCGTGCGACTACTTCGCCGGACGCACCGTGGTACATCGTCCCGGCCGACCGCAAATGGGTTCGCAACCTGGTGGTGACGCGCATCCTGCGACACCATCTGGACGCCATCGATCCGCAGTATCCCGACGCCGAGGAGAGCATCGAGGACGTGGTGGTGACGTAGCCGTTACGATCGGCCGGAATGCCCGTCGTGTTCCCATCGTCCCTCGCCGAAGCGGTTGCGGCGGCCGGCGAGCGGCCCGATGCGATGGTGCTCGCAGGTGGCACCGACCTGATGGTCGAGATCAACGAACGACGCCGCTCGGTGCCGTGGGACGATGGCGCGGTGATCGCCGTCGGGCAGGTCCCGGAACTCACGTCGTGGACGCTCGACCCCTCGGCCGCAACGCTGACGATCGGCGCGGCGGTTCGATGGGCCGACATCGAGCGCGAACCGCTGTGCTCGACGGTCCCGGCTCTGGCGCAGGCCGCCCGCACGGTGGGGAGTCCGCAGATCCGCGACGCCGGCACGGTCGGCGGCAATCTCGCGACGTGCTCGCCGGCCGGTGACGGCCTCCCGGTGCTGGCGGCGTACGACGCGATCGTGCACCTGGTGTCCGCCAACGGGCGGCGGAGTCTGCCGGTCCACGACTTCATGGTCGGTGTCAAGCAGACGGCACTCGCCCCCGGTGAGCTGATCGAATCGGTGTCGATCCCGCTCCTCGACGGTTGGCAGGGATACAGCAAGGTCGGTGTCCGCAACGCCATGGTGATCGCCACGGCGAGCGCCTGTATCGCCACCGACCTGCCCTCGGGGTCGATCAGAATCGCACTCGGATCGGTCGGGCCGACGGTCATCCGGTGTGCCGACGCCGAGGCACTGGCGTCGTCAGGCGTCGACTGGTCTGGCCGATCGATCGACGCCGACGTCGCAGACCGCGCCGGCGCCCTCGCCGCGTCCGCGAGCAGGCCGATCACCGATCACCGCTCGACAGCCGACTACCGCCGCCACGCCGTGTCGGTGATGGTCCGTCGCCTGCTGATCCGGGCGTTCCCGGGAGCAGCGTCGTGAGCGAGATCTACACACTGCACGTGAACGGCGAGGACCACGAGGTCCGCGATTCCTGGATCGGCGAGAACCTGCTGTATGTGCTGCGCGAACGCCTCGGGTTGAAGGCCGCCAAGGGAGCGTGCGAGCAGGGTGAGTGCGGGTCGTGTTCGGTGCAGCTGGGCGGTCGGCTGGTGTGCTCGTGTCTCGTGATGGCGGCCGCGGCCGTCGACGAGCCGATCGTCACCGTCGAGGGCCTCGCGGGTGACGATGTGCCCACCGACGTCCAGACCGCATTCGTCGAGACGGGCGCAGTCCAGTGCGGGTTCTGCACCCCGGGCCTGATCCTGGCAGCGCACCATCTGCTCGACGACACCCCCGAACCGTCCGAGTCGGAGATTCGCGAGGCGCTGTCGGGCAACGTGTGCCGCTGCACCGGATACGGACGGATCATCGAAGCGGTCCAGCGGGTCTCGGTCGCGCGGTCGGACCGATCGTCGAACGGGGGCGATGCGTGACCGTGACCGACGTCGCCGAGACGGCAGCACGAGTCCGCCACGGCGTGCTGGGCACATCGCCGCTGCGCCCGGACGGCATCGCGAAGGTGCAGGGGACGTTCGAATTCTCGAGCGACCTCGGCGGCGACGGCGTGGTGTGGGGCGCGACGCTGCGATCGCCGCACCCGTACGCCCGAATCGTGGGTATCGACGTGTCGGCGGCGTGGCAGATCGCCGGGGTCGAAGCGGTGATCACCGCAGACGATGTGCCGGGGGCCATGCACTACGGGTTGATCGAGCGCGATCAGCCGGTGTTCGCATCCGAGTACGTGCGCTACGTCGGCGAGCCCGTTGCCGCGGTTGCGGCGGATCATCCGGAGACCTGTCGCCGCGCCCTCTCCGCGATCCAGGTCGAGTACGAGGTGCTCGAGCCGGTGCTCGACGCGGAGCGGATCATCGCCGGCGATGCACCGCCGATCCATCCGGCCGGGAACATGTTGCGGTTCCAGCGGATCGAGCACGGTGACATCGACGTGGAGGCCGACGTCACAGTGGAGGGCACGTACCAGATCGGCATGCAGGATCAAGCGTTCCTGGGTCTCGAAGCCGCACTGGCGATCCCGGACGCCGGGGGCGGAGGGGTCGAACTCCACGTCGCCACCCAGTGGCTCCACGAGGACCGCACCCAGATCGCGGCGTGTCTCGGCCTTGCCGACGACCGGGTGCGGCTCGTGCTCGGCGGGGTCGGTGGGGCGTTCGGTGCGCGCGAAGACATCTCGCTGCAAGTCCACACGTGCCTCCTCGCCCTGCGTCTCGGACGTCCGGTACGGATGCACTACACCCGTGCCGAGAGCTTCCTCGGTCACGTCCATCGCCACCCTGCGACCGTGTGGATGCGCCATCACGCGACGCACGACGGCGCGATCGTCAAGATCGAGGCCCGTTTCGTGTTCGACGGTGGCGCATACGCGTCCACGTCAGCGGCCGTCCTGCTCAATGCGATCACCCACACCCAGGGTCCCTACCGATGCCCGAATGCCGTGGTCGACGGCTATGCCGTTCGCACCAATCACCTGCCGTGCGGCGCGATGCGCGGGTTCGGGGTGGTGCAGGCCTGCTTTGCCCATGAGTCGCAAATGGACAAGCTCGCTGCTGCGTGCGGGATCGACCCGGTCGAACTGCGGCTGCGCAACGTGATCCACACCGGCGACACACTCATCACCGGCCAGATCATGGACAGCGTCGCCCCGATCGAGCAGTGCATCCGTGAGACGGTTGCGCTGCCGTTTCCCGATGAACCGGTCGGCGGCCACGACGGTGACGTCATGCGACTGCCCGGCGGTGCCGGCCGCACGG
Organism: Ilumatobacteraceae bacterium; assembly: GCA_039921745.1. Classification (GTDB taxonomy): domain Bacteria; phylum Actinomycetota; class Acidimicrobiia; order Acidimicrobiales; family Ilumatobacteraceae; genus Ilumatobacter. The sequence continues at coordinate 28,993 of JBDSBE010000084.1, forward strand.
CCGACGCGAGCCACATCGTGCGAGGGATCGGATACGGCGTCTCCATGAAGAACCTCATGTACTCGGAGGGTTTCGACGACTACTCGACGGCCCGCTGTCGACTCCAGGACGGCGTGGCGACGCTGAAGTTCGCCACCTCCGAGGTCGGCCAGGGTTTCGTCACGCTCGCCGGCCAGATTGCCCGCTCGGTCATCGGTGTCGACGAGGTCGTCCTCGATCGGATCGACACCGAGGTCGGCTCGGCCGGCTCGACGTCGGCATCGCGTCAAACCTGGATGAGTGGCGGCGCCGTCGACGCCGCGTGTCGCGCCGTGCGCGACCAGCTGTTCGCACACGTCGCCGCTGAGCACGGTGTCGACGCCGCCGTGCTCGAGATCGACGGCACCGACGTCGTCGACGGTGCCGGGCTGCGCATTCCGGTGATCGCAGCCTCCGCCGGTACGGTCTTCGACGCGACCGAGGAGTACCACCACCGGCCGACCGAGGAGCTCGACGAGTTCGGCCAGGGGGACTGTCACACGGCGTTCGCGTTCGTCGCCCACCGGGCGGTCGTCGACGTCGACGTCGACCTCGGCCTCGTGAAGGTCGTCCAGGTCGCGACCGCCCAGGACGTCGGTCGTGCCCTCAACCCACTGTCGGTGCGCGGTCAGATCGAGGGGGGCATCGCCCAGGGTCTCGGCCTCGCGGTGATGGAGGAGATCGTGCAGATCGACGGCTCGATCCGCAACGCGAGCTTCACCGACTACCTCCTGCCGACGATGCTGGACATGCCGACGGTGCTGGCCACCCTCGTGGAGGAACCCGAGCCGCTCGCCCCGCTCGGGGCGAAAGGAGTCGGCGAGCCGCCGTGCATCTCGGTCACCCCGGCCATCGTGGCCGCGATCCGAGACGCACTCCGCCAGGCGGGGCGCAACGCCGACATCGACCGTGTGCCCGTCCGACCGATCGACATCGTCGGCCTCCCGTGACGAATTGTGCCAGGCACAATTCGTCGTAGGGGTGCGCGCGTTAGCGTGCAGCGCCATGGCTGACGAGCGAGAGATCCTGACGTGGGAGCGGTTCGGGATCGCATCCCGAGAGCTGGCCCAGATGGTTGTCGACGACGATTTCGAGCCGGACATGGTGCTGTCGATCGCCCGTGGCGGTCTCCTGATCGGTGGGGCGATGGGCTACGCGCTCTCGGTGAAAAACACGTACACCATGAACGTCGAGTTCTACACCGGCGTCGACGAACGGCTGGAGGTGCCGCGGATTCTCCCGCCCGCACCCGACTTCGTCGATCTCCATGACGCCAGCATCCTGGTCGTGGACGACGTCGCCGACACCGGCCACACGTTGCTGAGCGTCGAGCAGTTCGTGAACGGCAAGGTCGGCGACGTGCGGACCGCCGTGATCTACGAGAAGTCGCATTCGGTCGTCAAGTGCGACTACGTCTGGAAACGGACCGACCTGTGGATCAACTTCCCGTGGAGCGACCAACCTCCGGTCGCCAAACGCGACTGGAACGTCGCGGACGCATGACGGTCAGAGACCGACGGCCGAGAGCTGTTCGCGAAGCCGCTTCGGCGGCACCATCCCGATCAGCCGACCCTGTTCCCAGACGGTGACGACGGGCTTTGCCGGGTTGAGCCGGGGGAGCACCGACGACAGCTCGTCACCAGGTGCAGCCTGAGCGGTCCGCTCGAACGGCACCATCATCTGCGTGAGCATCATCCACGGGCGCTCATTCGCCGGGATCGCCCACATGTCATCTTCGAGCACGACCCCTTGGGGCAGCCCGGCATCGTCGGTGACCGCGACCCCGCCGGCGGAACCGAGCCGACCTCGCTGCCACAGCATCGAGTCGGCATCCATGTCGGCGCCGGCCTCCGCAACACCGAACCAGGTGAGATCGCCCACCGTGAGCCCATCGAGCCGGCTGGCGATCTGAGCGGCAGCGATCTCGACGTGGGCGTTGACCGCGATGAAGGCGCCCGTGATGACCAGCCACACACCGCTATCGCCCCGCAGGATGAGGAACAGGCCGATTGCGCCGACCAACCATCCGAGGATGATCCCGGCGCGTCCGGCCTCTCGGGTGGCGCGATGCCGATCGCCGTGCATGCCCCACCTGACGGCCTTGAGGATCCGGCCGCCGTCGAGCGGTGACCCGGGCAGCAGGTTGAAGATCGCGAGCAGCGCGTTGATGACCCCGAGCCAACCGAGCATCGCCACGAACTCTCCGGGTCCGCCGCCGAGGGCGTACCACGCACCGAGACTGACGACGGCGATCACCACACTCGCGATCGGACCGGCCGCTGCGATCCAGCCTTCGGCCTTGGCGGTGGGGGCCTGGCGGTCGAGGCGGGCGACACCGCCGAGGGCCCAGAGTTGGATCGATTCGGTGCCGACGTCGAACCGCCTCGCAGTGAGGGCGTGGGCGAACTCGTGGACGAGGATCGACGCCATGAAGGCGACGACTCCCAACGCAGCGGGGATCACGCCGACGGCCTGGGCCAGGCTGGCGCCGAGCAGCGCCGCGATCAGACCGACGCTCCAGTGGATGTTCACCCGGATGCCGAACACGGTCCCGAGCGTCAACGAACCTGAATTCATGGTCACACGCTTTCTGGCGCACGGATGACGCCGTACGGGAGGTAACCGAGGGCGTCATGCCGCTATTCCGCTAGCTTCCCACGACGTGGACCTCACGACCGGTCACCTGCGCATCGACATCGACCGGCTGATCGGCCGCCTGGAGGCGCTCGGCGAGATCGGGGCCGTGCACGGCCCGCACGGCGAGCGGGGTTGTGCCCGTCTCGCGCTCACCGACGCCGACCGGGACGGCCGCGACCTGGTGGTCACGTGGATGCACGATCTGGGCCTGGAGGTCGAGGTCGATCAGATCGGCAACGTGTTCGCGACGCTGCCCGGTCGCGACCGAGATCTCGCGCCGGTGATGACGGGCTCACACATCGACACCGTCCGCACCGGCGGCCGGTTCGACGGCAACCTCGGGGTGCTCGCCGGGCTCGAGGTGATCGAGACGATCCTGACCGCCGACGTCGCGATCGAGCGCGATATCACCGTTGCGTTCTTCACCGACGAAGAAGGCGCTCGATTTGCACCGGACATGCTCGGCAGCCTGGTCTACGTGGGAGGGATGGGCATCGAGGACGCACTCGATGTCAGGGCCGTCGACGACGACGCCCGGCTCGGTGACGAGCTCGACCGGATCGGGTACTCGGGCAGCCGACCCGTGCCGGCCAGCGCGTTTCCCGACTGCTTCGTCGAACTGCACATCGAGCAGGGCCCGATCCTGGAGAACGCCGGCGTGACCATCGGCGTCGTCGAAGGGGTGCAGGGGATCTCGTGGACCGAACTCACGATCACCGGGCAGTCGGCGCACGCCGGTACCACCCCGATGCATCTCCGCCACGATGCGCTGTACGCGGCGTCGGCGATCACGACGTTCGTGCGCGAGCTGACGACGGAGTTCGGCGGCGATCAGGTCGCCACGGTCGGTCGGATGGATGTCCATCCCAACCTCGTCAACGTGGTGGCCGCCACCGTCACGATGACCATCGACCTGCGCAACACGTCTGAATCAGTGCTGCGTGACGCCGAAGGGCGGTTCACGAATTTTGTCGATGCCCTCGCCGAGCGCGAGGGCGTCGAGATGGAACGGCGGACATTGGCACGGTTCGAGCCGGTCGACTTCGACGAGACCATGGTGGCGACGGTCGAGGCGGCCGCGATCGGTCTGGGGCATTCGACCCGACGGATGCCGAGTGGTGCGGGCCACGACGCCCAGATGCTGGCCCGTGCGTGCCCGACGGCGATGATCTTCACGCCGAGCGTCGACGGATTGAGCCACAACATCGCCGAGTTCACGCATGCCGACGACATCGAAGCCGGAGCGAACGTGCTGCTGCAGGTGCTGCTCGGCGCCGCCGGTCGACCGGAAACAGGAGGAATCGGGTGACGTTCCGCAATCTCGACGCATCATCGACATGCAGCTCATCCGAGGTGCGTCGGCCGACCTGGTCGATCTCGACCGTATCGGAGCAACCGGACCGTGCCGATCTCAACACTGTTCGACGCGTTGACCGCCGAGCCCGGCGACGGCAACCCCTTGCCGACGGGTCCCGAAGTCCTGCGGACCGACATCCGCATCATCGACTGACGCTCGCCGCTGCTGTTCCGTTCCACACGAGTAGTCCATCGCACGGGCTCAAGTGCAGACGCGCCCGTGTCCCGGGTGCGAACCCGGGACACGGTGCGGTCTGTCAGGTCACGCCAGAACTGGCGAGCACTTCGCTCAGTTGCGACCCGGCGCGCGGGAGGACGGGTTCCCGGCGGTTTCGAGGCAGTTCGATGCGCCAGATGTGCCGGCGTGCTTGGGCCCGCCCTCGTTGTTGTGGGCCGACTCCTTGACGTGATCGGTCCCGAAGTACGAGAAACCGGGCGAGTCGCCCTCGAAGCAATGGGCCGCACTGGCAGTCGGCACGGCGGCGAACATTCCGATCGACGTCCCAGCGATTGCGATCATGGCGAACTTCTTCTTCATGGTGAGTGTCCTTGCAGTCAGGACGTACGGTCTTGGACGCCACAAGGCCATGGCACCAGTCCGGCACATGTCACAGAGTTTCTGATTGGATCTCGGAGGTTTCGTGTCCCGCGCAGCGACGACTCCGGCCGATACCTTTTCGGTCGTGGATGCGGAGATCATCGTCGTCGGGGCCGGGCACAACGGCTTGATCTGCGCGGCGTATCTGGCGCGTGCCGGGTTCGACACGCTGCTCGTCGAGGCCCGGTCCAGTGTCGGCGGCTGTGCGTCGACGGTCACGGATCTCGATGCGCGGTTCAACATCTGCAACTGCGATCACACGATGGTGCGCGGGATGCCCGTGGCGGACGAACTCGACCTCGCCGAGCACGGTCTGCGGTACCTGGAATCGGAGATCAGCGGCATCAACCGGTTCTACGACGGCGCCGCGCCATGGGTCTTCCTGCACGACGTCGACGCTCATCTCGATGCGCTTCGCGAGACGTACCCGTCGCAGGTTGCCGGCTACCGGCGATACCTGGCCGACGCACTGCCCGTCGCCGAACTGGCGCTCGACATCGCGCGGACGACGCCGTCCGTCTCCAACATGCTCGCCGTCACGGCGAGCAGGCGAGGAGCCGGAGCTGCTCGTCTGCTGCGCTGGAGCCGCATGAGCATGACCGACGTGATGGCGCAGTACTTCGACGATTGGCACCTCGTGATGCCGGCGGTCAGCTCCGGCCCCACCGTGTGGGGGGTGTCGCCCACCGTTCCCGGCACCGGGCTCGCCGCCGCAATCTACGCCACTCGCCACCTCGTTCGTACCGGGCGCCCCGAGGGCGGGAGTGGCGCACTCACCGACGCCGTGCGCGGCAGCTTCGAAGCGGCGGGCGGCCGGGTGCGGTGCGAGAGCGTGGTCGACCGACTGCTGGTTCGCGACGGGTCGGTGCGGGGTGTCGCGCTCACCGATGGCACGGTGCTCACCGCGCCGACGATCGTCGCAGCGTGCGACCCGCAGCGTGTGTTCGTCGACTGGTTGGACGAGGTTCCACGCGCCGCCCGCGATCTGGTCGCCCGATATGCCGCGAAGCCGGTCCTCGACGGGTACGAGTCCAAGATCGATGCCGTGCTCACCGGCCTGCCGACATACCGCGATCGCGCCGTGATCGACGCACTGGTGCCCGGCGCCGACATGTTGGCCCCGACGACGGTCGTGTCACCAAGCCCGGCCGAACTCGCCCTCGCGCACGACCTGCGCCACGCCGGCGAGGTCGCCGAACGGCCGACGCTGCTCGTCAACGTCCCGTCCGTTCTCGATCCGACGATGCAACCACATCCCGATCAACACGTCGCCAGCCTCGAGGTGTTGTTCACGCCGTACTCGCACCCGGGCGGGTGGCCGACGTCGGGCGAGCCGAAACGCTGGCTGGCCGTGCTCGACGAACTGATGGAACCCGACACACTGCACGTCGATCGGTGGCGCTCCATGACGCCGGATCGCTACGAGTCCGAGTTCCAGATGCATCGCGGCCACACGCCGTCGTACTCAGCGCCACCGCTCCACGCACTCATCGGGCGGGGGCGGGAGGCGACTCGGTACCGGACGCCGATCGACGGGCTGTACCTGTCCGGTGCCGGGACGTTCCCGGGCGCCGGGGTGTTCGGAGCATCAGGACGAAACGCGGCCGACGCCGTCCAATCGGACCTGCGGAGTCGAGGAACGGTGCGCACGACGCGACGGCGCCTGGCTGCGCTGCGGACGTCAGACTGAGTCGAGCGTCTCGACCAGCGGGATCGTCGAACGATCGGTCCCGGCACCGACGATGTAGTTGCCGGCGACAACCGTCTGGAGGGCGTTGGACGGGTCGAAGGAGACGCCCACCGGGTCGAGCCCGTCGACGACGCGTCGAACCTGTTCTTTGTATTGCCGTCGCACCATCGACACGCCCCGGTCGGTCGACGAGAGCCGTTCCTCGGTGTGGAGCGTGATCGGGCCCTGGCCGACCTGGGTCTCGAAGTCGCCCGGATACCGCTGGTGTTCGGCGTCGGTCAGGTCGAACCAGCTCTTGCCGTCGGCGTACACCGGCAGCCCTTGCGCCGGTCGGTCCTTGGGTTTGCGGACCATCGCGTACACCCGCGTGTTCGTGTCGTCGATCGGCAGCGCCCACGACAGGTTGTTGGTCGGGCCGAGCACCGTGAGGGTCGGGGTCGGAATCACCCGGATCGTCGGCATCCTGACCTCGGTGATCCGATGGAGCGTCGTTCCGTCGGGCAACTCACGGTCCTGCGTCGCGGTCACGCCGAGCTCGTTGCGTTGCCAGTCGATCCGCGGCCAAATCTCGAGTTTGGGGTCGAATTGGGGGCCACTGATCGCATTGTGGAGGATGAACACGTGGTACGGGTCCATCGCGTTCTCGTGGGTCTGGAACCAGTTGCACGGTGCGTCGGTCGGGCCGCCAAACGCGAAGTGGTCGACGATGACGACTTCTTCCGTGTCGTCGTCCAGGCCCTCGAAGATGTCGTAGCGCGGGAACACCGGTTGCTTCGCGGCCGGGCCGAGGTAGGCGAAGATCAGGCCGTGGTACTCGATGACCGGATACCACGGTTGCCGGTACGAGTCTCGGTTGCGACCACGATCCGGCTCGCACGGCTGATCGAGGCACTGGCCGTCCGCAGCGAACAGCCACCCGTGGTACGGGCACCGGATGCCGTCCTGCTCGACTTTGCCGAAGTACAGCGTCGTCCCACGGTGGCAGCAGCGGGGGAGCATCAGGCCCGGCGTGCCGTCGAGGCTGCGGTACAGCACGAGGTCTTCGCCCAGCACCCTGACGCCGCGGGGAAGCGCGGTTGCCTCCTCGCACCGGGCGATCGGATGCCAGTAGCGCCGGAGGAGTTCGCCGGCGGGCGTGGCGGGGCCGACCTGGTACAGCTCAGGGTCGGACTCGCCGGGTACCCACCCGTAGGCCCGACCGTCGTCAGTCACCCTCATGGCGTCGATCCTGTCACCACGACCAAGGGCCGGCCCACTCGGGCCGGCCCTCGTCGTGCGTCACATCGTCAACGATGCGTCGGGTCAGCGGCCCGGTGCGTCAGCGCAGTACTCGTTGGTGAAGAGACCGTCGAGTGAGTCGGCGATCGACGTGCCCTGCTCCTCGTACAGCGGCTTGAGGATGTCGAACAGCTCCTGGACCCGAGCCTCGTCGAACGAGCAGTAGGTTCCATCAGCCGAGTTGTCGGCGAAACCACCAGAGTTCAGCAGCTCGAACCCGGCCGCGTTGACCTCGGGGCTGAGCGCCCAGAAGCCGTCGTGCTCCACGTTGATCTCGATCATGCGTTCCATGATCGGCTCCGGATCGTTCAGGAAGTCGACCCACGCCTGCTGCATCACCGGGACGAGCTGCTGGAGACAGCCGTCGAGTTCGGCGGCGTGCTCCTGGGTCAACGCGATCGTGGCGGGATAGTTGTCGTAACCGAGATCGCCGACCGTGTAGAAGTCGACGGGCGCCGGAGCGCCGTCTTTCCAGTTGATGCTGTTCTCGTACTTGTACACCTCGTTGGTGGCGAACCCCTGCTGGAAGAAGTCACCGTTCAACGCCACGAACTCCGAGTCGGACCCGTTGTAGTTGGGGTCGTCCTGATCGGAGGTCATGATGCCCTCGGAGAGCATGTAATCGATGTACGCCGCGTTCGGGAAGTGGCGGACCTTGGCACCGTCGGCCGCGATGTCGGTCGGCGCCGAGATGTCGTGTTGCGCCGGATCCCACATGATCATCTGCGGATCCTTCTCGAGCGTCTTGGCCACGGCCACCATGGGGATCGCCGCAGAGTCCGCAATGATGTCACCGATGCCGATATACGCCATGTCGGCGTCGCCGTCGAGCAGCGCTGACGAGTTTTTCTTGTCGAAGTTCACCGTCTTGATCGTCACGGTCTCGAGACCGGGCACCTTGTACTGATCCTGCACCGGGCCGGAGTAGGAGACGGTGGTCTTGTCGGCGGTACCGTCGGGCCCGATCAACTGATACGTGCCACCGTGCTCGAGCTCGGGGTACCAGTCGGTCTGGACGACGATCTCGGACGGACACACGGGATCACCGGACGACATCTCACTCGACATCTCACTCGACATCTCGCTGGACGACATCTCACTCGACATCTCGCTGGACGACATCTCGCTGGACGACATCTCGCTGGGCGACATCTCGCTGGACGACATCTCGCTGGAC
>JBDSBE010000085.1:0-6784 GCA_039921745.1 Ilumatobacteraceae bacterium
CCGAGCGCGAGGAACCCGACGCCGATCGGGGGCCGCTTGCCCGCCGCGCCACGGTCGCTCCACGCCGCCCACGCAGTTGTCGCTGCGAGGCCCGCGGCCGTCACCAACACCGCAGCGTCGCTGCGGAGCAGGATGGCGGTGATGCCGATCAGCATGAGGTCGATCGCCACGAGGTGGGCGAACCGGACACGCCACCACATCCGCCGCGAACGACGGAACACGCCGAGCAGCGCCGGGATCACGATGAACAGCGACACCGCGAAGAACAACCCGAACTGCTCGAGCCAACTCGACCACGGCGTGCGGTCGATGTTCCGGCTGAACCCGCTGTCGAACACGAGCCCGCGGCGCGTGTACGGCGACCACACCCCGACGACGATCACGATCGCCACGAAACCCGCCGCCGCGCACACCCGGCGCGACGCGCCCATTCGCCACGCGGCGATGACCGTGAGAGCGATCGCGCCGGCGACGAGGGGAAGATCCCAGGTGTTCGTCGCCCTCACCATGCCGATGAGCACCCCTGCCGTCGCGGCGGTCGCAACGGCACGACCGGGGTGTCGCTCGACGAGGTGTCGGTAGAGCGCAATGGCGATCACCCCCACTGTGAGCACCAGGCAGATGTCCATCAGGTGCGGATGGAGATCAGCGAACAGCAGCGACCACGCGGGAAACTCGGTGATCGCGCCAGAGTCGGGAATCACCCGGCTGAGGCTCCACCAGTCGAACAAACCATCTCGCGAACGCCACCGCCAGATCTGAATGAACACGGCCATGCTGGAGAGCGCCAGGACCCCGAACGCGCTGAGGACGCCGGCGAGCACGGGACGGTGGCCCGGGTGCTCGCAGCGCCGGCCGGCCGTCGTGGCAGCCGCGCCGAGCGAGACCGCCGCACCTGCGGCGCAGCTGGCGAACACCGCCGGGCCGAGGTTCATGACGAGTGTCGGCGCGGTGGCCAGGATGCGCGCCGGCGTCAGCAGGAGCAGGTAGCCGCCGTAGTAGTAGTTGAGCACTCCTCCCGCGAACCAGGAGTCATACGGGGGCAAGCTGTCGGTTCGCATGACCGATGTCAACAGCGCGAGCTCGAACGGTTTCTCGCCGCCGCGAAAAGGGTGCCCCAGGTCGGGGTTGGAGGCGCGGAGCAGAATCATCGAACCGAACGCCGTTGCACCGATTGCCTCGACGATGATCAACGTCCGGCGGCGTGTGGTGAGCAGGCGACGCAGCTCCGGCCAACGACGTGTGGAGACGACAGCCGCGATGGCGACCAACAACGTCGCCGCGGCGACCACGACCGGGCGTGCCAGCGTCACGCCGAGCCACGTGTTCGCGACGAACAGGCCGAATGCGAGCATCACCAGGCCCAGCGTCTTGCCGACTCCGAGGCCGGCGTCGGGTAGGTCGCGGAGCAGTGGGAGGAACAGGATGAACGCGGCAAGACCGAACACTTCGAGCAGGAGGAACCATCCGGCGACGTGCGCCCATGCAGGCCCACCGAGATCGAAGCGGTCGGCGTAGGTCGGCCCGTCCGCCATGGCCGCGGCCTCGTCGTCGGTCAGCATCAGACCGCCGGCGTGCGCATCGACCGCGGTCACCGTGAGCGCGTTCGCAGCGGCGACCGGATCGAGGGTCTCGACCATGTTCTGGTACTCGACGGTGCGGACCTTCTTCCAGATCCGCACCTCGGGATGGTCGAAAATCGAGAACGCCTCCTCGGCCGACGCGTCGTCGATCGAGAACCATCCGAGCGAGGGACCGCTGGTGAACGTCTCGACCCGCTCGAAGCCGAGCTCCCCGGTGTCGAGCGCTGCGAAAAACCTGATCGTCGACGGGAACCGTTCGGGGATCCTGGTGACGACGCCCCAGAGCCGCGGCGACGACTCGACGACGAAGTCGATGTCGCCGAGCTGTTGTGCGACCGTCTCGACCTTCTCCTCGGTGTCGGTCCCGACCATCACGAGCTGCTCGAACCGGTACGAGCCGACGTCGATGCCGGGGAGCGAGAGTGGGAGTCCGTCGTCCCACGCCTGTGACGAGAGCACGCTGCCGGGTTCGACATTGTCGGCGATCCACTCGGACGCCCTGATCCGCGTGTGCGGCTCACCGTAGACGCCATTCACGAACGCCACCCCCCAGAGCGCGGCGAGCACGATCGTGGTGATCGCGACGGCCTGGCCGAACGAGCGTGCCGGGCCGTCCTTCGCTCCGGCCCAGCGCCACGTCGCCGTCACGCCGACCGCTGCCACGGCGCAGAGCGCCGGGAGGAGGGGGATGAAGTACCTGCCCGACGGGAGCGCCGTCAGCGAGATATAGAGGAACGGGACTGCGACAGAAGCGAGCACGACCGCGATCGGCCAGAGCGCCACATCCTGACGCTGCCGACGCCGGAACTGTCGCACGAGGCTGATCGTGCCGAGCGCGACGGCGAGCATGATGCCAGGGCCCAGCGTGAAGCGGAAGAACCAGACGAGCGGCTGGACGACGGGCGTCCGGTCGGCCCACTGGATCGATGGTGGCGAGTCGGCGCCATTCTGGGCTCGTACGCGGCCGAGGTCGGCGACGAACGAATCAGAGAGCCCGACGCCGAGCCCCTCGAACGCCGCCGGGTGGAGCACGCGGAACGTCATCGCGCCCCCGAGCAGGACGGCTGCGAGTCGCGCGACATCGCTCCGGCGGCGATGTTGAACCATGAGGGCCACGCAGCCGACGATCGGAACGACGATCAGGCCGATCGCGGTGAGTTTCGCCGCGACAGCGGCACCGGCGGCCAACCCGATCAGCACCCCACTTGTCGCCGCGCGGCGGACGTCGGCGCTGCGATCGACGTGGAGCGCGGCGAGCACCGTGAGCGCACTGCAGAGCCCGAGCAGTGGCTCCGAGCCGAGGAAGTGTGCGTACTGGATCGCGAGGACGCACGATGCGAAGAACCCGGCGGCGGTCAGTCCGGCCATCGGGCCGGCCAGCCGGCGCCCGATCAGACCGACGACGGCGATCGTGAGGGTGTCGAGCAGCGCGGCGAGTAGACGGCCGATCAGTTCGACGTCGTATCCAGCGTCGAATGTCGGGGCCCCTTCGTCGCCGATCAGCGGGATGCCGACCGCGTCGACCACGTTCGCGACCGCGTTCGCCGGTTGGTCGCCGTCGACGACCCCCCGGTGCAGCCAACCGGCCGTGGCCCGAGAGGCGGCGAGCATGACAGGCCCGTAGACGAACGATTCCGTCGCCCGGTAGGGGTTCGCGGGGGAGCGATCACCGTCGAGCCAGTCGAGCGCCGGCCCGAACAGGGTTTCGTGCTGGTCGGTCGGGGGCTGGCGCTCGAGCTCGGCCGACGTCAGCGCCCAAAACCGTTCGTCGGGGTGCAGGTGTTGGCCCTGGTCGAAGTCGAGGTTCCATGCGCGACCAACGAATCCGACCAGGACGATCAGTGCGAGCAGCCCCCACCACCATCGATGCACGAGGGTGGCCCGGTCGTCGATGGGCTCCGTCACGTCAGACCCTCACGCAGCGGACGAACTGGTATGCACCGGTCGGCTGCGGCAGCGGCTCCTCGTAGTACGGGCGAAGCCACCACTCGAACGGCCTTGCCATCAGTCGGCCGAGCACCCATCGACCGGTCAACTTCCTTGCGATCAGGTTGGGGACGCCGAGGTAGTGGCAGAGGTCGAACCTTCGATGGGCGCGAGCCGAGAAGTAGTACTGATGATCGACCACGACGAGCCCGGCGGCGCCGAGGCGGTCGTGCCACACCGACGGTGGCTCGACGTGATGGTGGTATGAGATGCGGTTGAAGAACCGCCCGTAGGCGTCGGCCGCCCGGCGCGCCCTGACGCGCCTGAGCACCGTCGCCCCGAGCAGGAACTCGCCGAAGTGCTCGCTGGGGAGCGTCGTGGCGAAGGTGCCTCCTGGCCGGAGGACGCGTCCGATCTCGCTCAGGACGGCCGCGTTGTCGGGAATGTGTTCGATCACGCAGTTGCTGATCACCGTGGCGAACGCGCCGTCAGCGAACGGAAGCGACGTCGCGTCGGTTCTCACGACGGAGCGATAGACGGTCGGGCCGCGCCCGAACGCCTCGACCAGCTCGTCGGAGCGAACATCGATACCGACGTCGATTGGTTGGTCGTAGGCGATCGACGCGAAGTGTCCATCACCGATCCCGATGTCGAGTACCGGGCCGGCGAGCTCGATGGCTCCCATCAGTCGGCACTCGACCGCGCGGAGGATCGCCCGGTGGGGAGCCATCGTGGCCAGCTGTCGTGTCAGGTAGTCGGTCGAGGGCATCACTTCAGTGTGGAACGCCGGATGGCGCAGGTGGGCGACCTGAGGTGTCGGTTCCGAACAGGCGCTCGTACGCGTCGACCGTGGCCGCGATGTCGAACAGCTGCGCGATCTCCGCCCGCGGTCGAATCAGTTGGTCGTGCCGCGACACGACGTCGACGACGCCGCGGGCGATCGCGGACGCGTTGGCGACCTCGACCACGACGCCCATCCCGGTCATTCGCACCGGCTGGCGCACGCCGGGAAGATCGGTCGCGACGACGGGCGTGCCGCACAGCATTGCCTCGACCTGGACGAGACCGAACGACTCGGTGCTGTTGACACTGCTGACGACGAGCACGTCGATCGCACCGAAGAAGGCTGACATGGCCTCTGGGTCGAGCACGCCGACGAAACGCCACCGGTCACCGAGTGCGGCGATCGGCAGCGCGAGCTGCTCGCAGTACGCGGCCTCACCGACGACGTCCTCGTGAGCCCCGGCGAACACGACCCGGGCGTCGGGGCACGATTGCAGGATCTCATCCATCGCTTCCACGAGGTACTCGACGCCTTTTTCGGTTGCGAGCCGGGCCGCGATCCCGACGACAGGCCCGTCGGACGCCCCCCATTCGGCGCGCAGCACGGCCACCGCCGATGCGTCTGGTTCAGCCATCACGACGGGCGGCGGGATCACCCGGATCTTCTTGCGGAAACGTCTCAGCAGCGGCGAGTGGTCGGCATAGTCCTGGGTGTACGCCACGATCTCGTGGGCGCAGACGCCCGCCAGGAAGTTCATCGCGAACGTCACACGGTCGGCGATCCGATTGACCACACCACGGGGCAGACGAAGGTCGCAGTGGTACGTGAGCACTGTGCGTCGACGCAGGATCCGGCTCGCGAGCGCAACCATCCCACCGTCGAACTGTGGGAGGTGAATGCTCACGACGTCGTTGCGTCGTGCGTGACTGAGCGCGAACAGCGGCATCGGCATGATGACACCCTTGCTCACTCGCGCCCACACCGGAACGCGGACGATCCGAACCGATCCGATCGTTTCCTCACGGGGAAGGTCGGGGGCGTGCTGCGATGTGAGCACGGTGACCTCGTGGCCCCGTTCGGCGAGCTCGGTCGCGAGTCGCTGGACATAGATGGTCAGCCCGCTCACGTGGGGCCGGTAATACGTCAGCGCGAGGAGCACCCTCACGGGAGATCCGACGAGTCGACGCTCTCGAGCCACTCGAGCATCCGGCGGATGCCGTCTCGCGGCTTGATCGTGGGCGCCCAGCCGAGCTCCCGGCGAGCCTTGCCGGAGTCGGCGACGAACACGCGTTGGTCGCCGAGTCGCCAGTCGGCGAACGTCGGTTCCGGGAGGGTCATGCCGAGCGCGCCCTCGAAGAGCGGGGCGAGCTGCCACCAGATCGACAGGCTGTTGTCGGGTCCGCCGCCGACGTTGAACACTTCGCCGCGGGCCGTGTCGATGCTTCCCACCGCTGCCGAGAAGCACGCGAACAGGTCGTCGACGTGCAGCAGATCCCGGACCTGCTTGCCGTCACCGAAGATCGTGAGCGGCCGACCCGCGCGCAGCGCAAGGAGAAACCACGCCAGCCATCCCTGATCCTCGACGCCGAACTGGTGCTCGCCGTACACGCAGGACTGCCGGAACGCCACCGTGGGGAGCCCGTAGGTTCGTGAGTAGTCGACGACGTAGCGCTCGCCGGCGCCCTTGGAGCAGGCGTACGGGCTCACGAAATCGATCGGCCGGGTCTCGTCGATCCCACCGGGAAAATCTGCGAACCGATAGTGATCGGGCTCTTCGACGATCTCGAGATCGTCGAGCGTTCCGTACACCTTGTTGGTGGATGCGTAGAGCACGATCGGGTCGCGACCGCTCAGACGCGCCGCCTCGAGAACGTTGAACGTCCCGAGCGCGTTGTCGAGGAAATCGTCGCGTGGATCGACGATCGATCGCGTCACGGCGGTCTGTCCGGCGAGATGGACGATCGCATCCGCGTGTCGCGCCGCCGACATGACCGCGTCCGCGTCGCGTACGTCTGCTTCGACGAAGCTCACGTCCGTGACGAGGTCGCGGCGGAGCCCGTCTGCGTTCCGGCGCGAGTTGGGACGGCTGAAGTTGTCCAGTGCGGTCACCGTCGCGCCTCCGGCGGCGAGGCGTCGGACGAAGTTGGACCCGATGAACCCAGCAGCTCCCGTCACGAGCACGGTATCGGGCCAGCTCGCGCCGGGATCGTTCGTCATCTCGGACCCTCGAACTTCTCGATCCGGCGGATCGAGAAGACGATGGTCTGAGCGGCGCTGCGGGCGGCTGCGGCGGCGAGCCGACCGAGGCGCAGCGTCGAGAGACCGTGCGGCCGCTCGAGATGGGTGATCGATACATCGGCGATGCGTGCACCGCATCGATACGCGCCGATCACGATCAGGATCGAGGGCGCGAACGCAGTGGCCGGGATCATCGGCGCGAGGTGGTCGAACAAGGTTCGGCGGATGAGCTTGAACGGGGTGTTGGCGTCGG
>JBDSBE010000086.1:0-6950 GCA_039921745.1 Ilumatobacteraceae bacterium
AGTCGATCGACGACGCCGCGGAATGGGCCGACGTCATCATGATCCTCGCGCCCGACACCGAGCAGAAGCAGATCTTCGACGACCACATCGCCCCTCACCTGCAGGAGGGTGATGCCCAGGCCTTCGCGCACGGCTTCAACGTCCGATTCGGCCGGATCACCGCCCCCGAGGGCATCGACTCGATCATGATCGCGCCGAAGGGCCCGGGCCATCTCGTGCGTCGCACCTACACCGAGGGCGGCGGCGTTCCGGCCCTCATCGCCGTCGACCAGGACGCAACCGGCAACGCCAAGGCGCTCGCGATGTCGTACGCCGACGCAATCGGCGCGGCTCGCGCCGGGGTGATCGAGACGACGTTCCCGGAAGAGACCGAGACCGACCTGTTCGGTGAGCAGGTCGTGCTGTGCGGCGGCCTCACCAAGCTCGTGCAGTACGGCTTCGAGACGCTGACGGAGGCCGGCTACGCGCCGGAGATGGCGTACTTCGAGTGCCTCCACGAGGTCAAGCTGATCGTCGACCTGATGTACGAGGAGGGGATCGCCGGCATGCGCTACTCGATCTCCGACACCGCCGAGTACGGCGACCTGACCCGCGGCCCCCGCATCGTGACGCAGGACACCAAGGCCGAGATGAAGAAGATCCTCGAAGAGATCCAATCCGGCCAGTTCGCGGACGAGTGGGTCGCCGAGAGCGAGTCTGGCCGGGAGAACTACCACCGGATGCAGGACGAGGGCAAAGCCCACCCGATCGAGACCGTCGGCGCGCAGCTGCGGTCGATGATGCCGTGGATCAGCGCCGGCAAGCAGTCCGTGTCCGAAGCCTCCGGCGGCGACTCCTGAGTCGATTTCGGGCCGGTTCGGGGCGGCGGATTTTGCGGCGGCTGGTGCGAGAGTGGGGTCATGGTCGACGACGAGGGGCATCAGGCGATCGTCGAGTTCGGCCTCGATGCTGATCGGGCAGTCGAGTTCGTGGTGCTCGTCGGCGCCGTCGACGACATGCCCGATGATGTTTGGCCGCTCGTCCAGGCCCTGGCCGACCCGGAGATCGCCGAGGCTGCGTGGATCCGTTGGAGTGACTTGGAGCTGCTTGGTGGGCCACTCGACGAACTCGTCGAACGCCTCTCGAGCGTGGACGACCCGGCCGGCGGGGTCGCCTGGCTCGGAGCGCGGCACCACGCATGGTTCGCGAGATCCGACGAGGCCGCCGCACTCCTCGAGGGCGCCCGCAACAGCGGACATCGCCTCGTGCTGATCGAACTGGCGGCGCTCGAAGCAGACCGCGGCCAACCTGTGGCCGCCCGTCGACTGCTGGAGGAGGCCGGTGTGCGAGTCGACGTCGACCTCGACGCTGCCTATGACCCGCTCGCCGCAAACGCTGATTTCTGTGAGCAGCTTGCCGAGGAGATCGCCCCGTTCGCCGCTGTGCGGCCCAGAGCGATGGCCGGGAGGAACGAGCCCTGCCCGTGCGGGTCGGGCAGGAAGTACAAGCAGTGTCACCTCGGCAAGGAGCCGCACCCACTCGCAGACCGTGCCGGTTGGCTGTTCGTGAAGTTGATGCGGTTCATGCAGGTCAACACGCCCAATCTCCCGCGCGCGATCGCCGACGACATCATCGCCGCGGTCACCGAGCTCAACGTGCAGACGATGGTGCAGGACTCCTATCTCACGGTCGATCTCGCGCTGTTCGAGGGCGGCGTCGCCGACTGGTTCCTCCATGCGAAGCGGTCGCTGCTGCCATCGGACGAAGTCGAAATGCTGAAGCGCTGGATCGAGTCACCTCGGCGGGTCCTCGAAGTGATCCGCTCAGGCGCTACTTCGATGGAGGTGCTCGACGTCGCCACGCAGGAACGGCTGACCGTCGTCGACACGGTGCCCGAGCAGCCGCTCGACGCCGGCTGGACGATTATCGGCCGGTTGATGCCGGTGGGAGACGGGTACCGGGCGTACGGCGGGTTCCTGCCGATCAACGCCGACATGGTCGACGGGATGCTCGATGCGTTCGCGACGCGCCAGCTCGAAACCGTCGTGCTCGCAATCGGGCAGATCTTCGAGACCGCCGCCGTGCACGACGAGATCCAGGGCCTGTTCGACGAGGGGCTGGACCCCAGCGAACTCAACGCGTTGATCCAGGAATTCGCCGACGGCCTCGGCGAAGCCGACCAAGCCGACCAAGCCGACGAAGCGACTTAGCCGGTCGCGACCCGGCAGGCGAGGCGCATCATGTCGTCGACGCCCCGCTTCAGGTCCTCGTCGCTGATGCGGGTCGTCTCGCCGGTCTCCTCGACGAGATCGGACACCGTCATCATGGCGAGCGCCTCCAAGCCCTTCACCGCAGCAACGGTGTACATCATCGCGGCCTCCATCTCGACGCCGATGTGGCCGGTCCGCTTCCAACGGGCGAAGGTGCCCGGATCGGGGTCGTAGAAGACCCCACTCGTGACGACCGGGCCGACGTGCACGGTGGCGCCGTGTTCACGGCTCAGGCGTGCCGCCGTCTCGGCCAGCTCGAACGTCGCCGTCGGTGCCAGCGAGCCGACCTGTGCATAACGCAAAGGCGTGGTGTCCTCGGCCGTCGCGGAGATGGCGATCACGGTGTCGCCCATCTGCATACCGGTCTTCAAGCCGCCACACGTTCCGATACGCACGAGCCGCTGAACGCCGAGCATCGCGAGTTCCTCGAACACGATGCCTGCAGACGGGCAGCCCATCCCGGTCGTCTGCACACTGATCGGGGCACCCTCGAACGTACCGGTGAACCCGAGCATGCCGCGCTCTTCGTTGACGGTGCGGTAGCCCTCGTCGAAGAATGTCTCGGCGATGTAGGCAGCTCGCCGGGGGTCGCCGGGGCAGAGCACGTTGGGTGCGTAATCGTCGGCTTCGGCGCGTAAGTGGATCGGCATGCGGCCAGCGTAGAGTCGCATCGGACCAGCGGTGGAAGGGGAAAGCGATGGCGATGCAGATCGGTGCGGCATCGGCGGGGACCGGTGACGATGCGGTGCGGGTCACGGCTGTGCTCGGCGAGCGGGAGGGGCCGGTCGGCACGGCGTGGGCGACGGCGGTCGCGTCGCCGTCCCACGGTCATTCGTCGGCGGTCGTCGTGGCGAAACCGAACCTCCCTGTGGTACCGGCGACGCTGCTCGTGCCGGCATTGTCGGTCGGTGATCAGCGCCACCTCGAGTTGACCTACGGTGCTGCGCAGGCGGGGGTCGCATCGGCGGTGCTCGATCTCCAGATGGACGATCCGGAGGCTGTGCACTGCCTGATCGTGTCGGTGTGGATCGATCAGGTCGCCGACTCCGAGGAGGCCGTGTTCCAGAACACCCACGACGCCACCGTCGCCGCGCTCAAGCAGGGCGCGGCGGGTGGGCCGTGGCACCCGAACCTGGTCGCCGTCGAGACGCCATCAAATGAGTACTTTCGGCCGCCACGAGCCAGTGAGGAAATCGACGACGACTGGTGAATCGGTGCCGGCCCCCGGACGAACAGCTCGAACGCGGCGCGGTCGAGCACCAAACCCAGCCGGGCGTGGATGCGATGGACTCGTAGGATGAATGACCGTGCTGCACCTGTATGACACCGCCACCCGAAAGGTCAAGCAATTTGCCCTGCGCGAGCCCGGCAAGGTGAGCATCTATCTGTGTGGCCCGACCGTCTACGGCCCACCCCATCTCGGTCACGGTCGGGCGACGCTCGAGTACGACGTGCTGCGTCGCTACCTCGAGTGGTCGGGCCTGGAGGTGCGTCTCGTGTCAAACGTGACCGACATCGAGGACAAGATCATCGAGCGCGCGAAGCGTGAAAATCGCCCGTGGCAGGACATCACCACCAAGTGCGAGCGGGTGTGGTTCGACGCGATGGCGGGCATCAACGTGGCCCGACCCACCGACGTGCCGCGCGCCACCGAGTACGTCGCCGAGATGGTGGCGATGATCGCAGAACTCGAGGCGACTGGTCACGCATATCGAACCGATGAGGGCATCTACCTGTCGGTCGAGTCGGTCGACGGGTACGGCCTGCTCGCCCAGCAGTCAATCGACGACATGCGGTCGGGTGGCGGCGATCGGGAGGTGGTCGGGGCGATCCTGAAGCGGCACCCGGCCGACTTCGTCCTGTGGAAGTTCTCGAAACCCGACGAGCCGGCGTGGCCGTCGCCGTGGGGTGACGGGCGGCCCGGTTGGCACAGCGAGTGCGTCGTGATGAGCCTCGACCTGCTCGGCGAGGGTTTCGACCTGCACTGTGGCGGTCAGGATCTCCGGTTCCCGCACCACGAGAACGAGCGCGCGCAGGCGGTGGCGCTCGGCAAGCGGTTCGCGAACCACTGGATGCACAACGGGTTCGTCCTCGATGCCGAGGGCGACAAGATGTCCAAGAGTGTGGGCAACGTCGCCAACCTGCTGGATCTGATCGAGCTGTACGACCCGCGGGCCTATCGGATGGTGCTGCTCCAGGCGCACTACCGCAGCCCGATCACGATCAGTCAGGACAGCATCGACTCGGCGGTCAAGTCGCTTGCGGGTCTCGACTCGTTCGCGGCCCGGTCGGCGACGATCGTCGGCGGTGAGCCCGACTCGGCGACCCTCGATCGTTTCCGAACGGCGATGGACGCCGATCTCGACACCCCGGGCGCCACGGCGCTGCTGTTCGACACGGTTCGCGCGGCGAACACGGCGATCGACGCCGGCGACGACGCGACGGCAGCGTCGCTCGCCGCCGCCGTTCGCGACATCTGCACCGCGCTCGGCCTCGAGCTGGCGTCCGCGGTGGAGGTCCCGCCGGAGGTCGCTGAGCAAGCGGCTGCCCTCGATCGCGCTCGTGCCGAGCGCGATTACGCGACCGCTGATGCGGTGCGTTCGGAGTTGCAGGACGCCGGGTGGACCGTCGAGACGACGTCCGACGGCACGACCGTTCGCCGCTGACGTTCGGTCGTTCGATCTGCCTGGCGTCCTGTCAGCGCCGAGGTGAGGTGCTCGACGGGCGCACGGCGCGGCGTTCGTCGGTGTGACGTCAGTATCCTTGCCGGTGCTCGTGCAGCGGGGCTGGTTCCACGCGAGCCGCGGATTCATCCGTGCGGCACTCGGTTCGTCCGAGCCCATAAGCAGGAGATCATGTGTATGCATCAGTTCGGGCCATGTCGACCGGTCACCCGGTCGTCGTGCTCGCAACCGGTCGAGTCATGGCCCTGAATCTGTCGCCGTCCTCACATCTGATGGCGATCGGAGGAGCGCAGTGATCGCCCTGCTCCCGTTCTGGCTCGAACCGTCGACGATGCTCGAACGGGGAGGCCTCATCATCCTCGCGCTGGTCGTGTTCGCCGAGTCCGGGTTGCTGATCGGCTTCTTCCTGCCCGGCGACAGCCTTCTGTTCGTCGCCGGATTCCTCACGAGCAGCGCCGGCGGCAACCGTCTGCCGGCGATCCCGATCGTGATGGCGGTGACGTGCGTTGCCGCCATCGCCGGCGACCAGGTCGGCTACCTGATCGGCAGACGGCTCGGTCCGGCCCTGTTCGACCGGCCTCGCTCGCGCCTGTTCCGACCGGCGCATGTCGAGCGCACGCAGCGCTTCCTCGAACGCCACGGTGCCCGGACGATCGTGTTGGCCCGGTGGGTACCGATCGTGCGGACGTTTGCGCCGATCATTGCCGGTGTCGGGTCGATGCGGTACCGCACGTTCGTGTTGTACAACATCATCGGCGGCGTCGCCTGGGGGTGTTCGGTGACGCTCGCTGGCCACCTGCTGGGCCAGTTCGATGTGGTTCGCAATCACGTCGAGTTGGCGGCGCTGGCCGTCGTCGCCCTCTCGTTGCTCCCCGTTGCGTTCGAACTGGTGCGTCACCGCCGGGGCATCGCCGCCGTCGCAACCGTCGCGACCGGCACGGAGAACGAGGTGGTCGAGCCCGTGGTTACCGACGGGTAGACAAACGGGTTACCGACGAGTAACTTGTGGGCATGGCTGAATTCTCGATGGAACTCAACGAAGACCAGGTCCAACTCCAGAAGTGGGTGCACGGTTTCGCCGAGGAGGTCATGCGGCCAAACGGAGCGGAGTGGGACGAGCGTGAGGAGTTCCCGTATCCGATCGTGCAGCAGGCGGCCGAGATCGGCCTCTACGGATGGGAGTTCGTGGCCGAGGCCATGATGAACGATCCAACCGGGCTGACCTTCCCGGTTGCGATCGAAGAGTTGTTCTGGGGTGACGCTGGGATCGGGATGGCGATCATGGGTTCGTCGCTCGCAGCGGCAGGGATCGCCTCCTCCGGTACGCCCGAGCAGGTCATGGAGTGGGTGCCGCAGTGCTACGGCGACGCCAGCGACCTCAAGCTCGGGGCGTTCGCTGCGAGCGAGCCCGACGCCGGGTCTGACGTCGGCGGGTACCGCACGAGCGCCGTCTACGACGAGGCGACCGACGAGTGGGTGTTGAACGGCACGAAAGCCTGGATCACCAACGGCGGCATCGCCGACATCCACGTGGTGGTCGGGGTGGTCGCACCGGAACTCAAGACGAAGGGCCACGCGAGCTTCATCGTGCCGCCCGGGACGAAGGGCCTCAGCCAGGGTCAGAAGTACAAGAAGCACGGCATCCGTGCGAGCCACACCGCCGAGGTCGTGCTCGAGGACGTCCGTGTGCCGGGCCATTGCCTGCTTGGCGGCAAGGACAAGCTCGACGAGCGCCTCGCTCGAGTTCGCGAAGGTAAGCCCGGCAACTCGCAGGCGGCAATGCAGACATTCGAGGCCACCCGCCCATCAGTGGGCGCGCAGGCGCTCGGGATCGCGCGTGCCGCGTACGAGTACTCGCTCGAATACGCCAAGGAGCGTCACGCCTTCGGTCGACCGATCATCATGAACCAGTCGATCGCGTTCATGCTCGCCGACATGGCGACCGAGATCCATGCGACGCGTGGGCTGATCTGGCGTGCGGCCTGGCTCGGCAAGCAGAAGAAGTTCCAGTACGCCG
>JBDSBE010000087.1:0-3112 GCA_039921745.1 Ilumatobacteraceae bacterium
TGACGGTGACGAGCGACGGCGTCGAGATCGCCCACGAGGCACTGATCGCGGCGTGGCCGCGGCTGACCGAGTGGATCGACAGCGAACGCGACAACATCGTCGCCCAGCAGCGGTTGACCCGGGCCACGACTGCCTGGCAGGCATCCGGCGAGGACGCCGCCGACCTCTACCGCGGCAACAAGCTGTCGGCCGCTCTCGCGTGGCAAGCCGAATCGGCGCCCGTACTCTCACCGGCCGAGGCCGAGTTCCTCAGAGTCAGCGACGAACACGCCCAGGACGAACTCGCTCGACAGCGGCGGAACAATCGCCGCCTCCGCATCCTGGCCGGCACGAGCGTCGTGGCGATGGTCGCGACGCTGTCCGCCACATTCGTGGCCGTCGGCCGCAGCCGCGACGCCGATCGGCGACGAGAACAGGTCGAGGCCGGTCAACTCGTCACGGTGTTCGCTGCCGACGAGTCGCTCTCGCAGGTCGATCGCATGCGCATCGCGGCCGCGGTGCATGCCCGCACGCCCACGGTCGATACCGCTGGCTTCCTGCTTGACAGCATCCTGGCCGCGCCCGATGTCATCGTTCAATCGAATATCGACATGATCGCTCTGACCGGAAGCGCACCGACGTACTCGTCGGGGATGGCGATCCTGGTCCTCGATGGGAACGCCCGATCGGCGATCGTCGACGGCAACACGCTCGAAGTCGACCGGGGGATCATCGGTTTCACTCCCGAGTCGGTCGTCGCACGCGCTGAAGGGATGCTTGCCGTTCGCGACACCACATTTGAGGTGATCGAACTCCCGGACCGGCGGCCGATCGGACCGGCTCCGAAGCTCGACGGCGAGCCGGCGTCAGCCGTGCTGTCGTCGGATGGGACCGTTCTCGCGATCGGATACCACGCCGGCGAGGGCGTCGGCGATCCCCAGGCGCGCATCGATCTGTTCGACGTCGCCTCCGGGTCGTCGATTGGCCGCATCGAGACGACGTCGAACACAATCGACGAGCTCGAGCTCACGAGCGACGGCTCGAAACTGATCGGCGTCTTCGACGACGTCGCGCTCGAGCTCTGGGACATCGCATCCGACGAACGACTCGTTCGAACCAGCATCGACCCGAGCCTGCCGGCGGTGACGTCGTCGGCGTTCAACCGACTCGGCGACGCGGTTGCGGTGGGTCGTGGCGACGGGACGATCGAGATCTGGCGCCAGGCGGATGGCTCGTGGCGGCGCGCCTCGACCGCGCGCCGGCACACTGACGCAGTCACGTGGATCGAGTTCGACGGTGCCGACGCCCTGGTCATCTCGTCGAGCCGGGATGGTTCGGTGGTGATGTCGGACGCTTCGGACGGGTCCCTACGCAACGGTCCGGTCCAGTTCGATGCCTCGGGCTCATTGGCGTCGTACTTCGATCCCCAGACCGGCGACGTTGTCACGATCGACTCGCTGGGCAAGACGTGGCGATGGTCGGCGGGCTCCGGCGGCGCACTCGTGACGATCGTCGAAGTCGCCTCGGGCTCGCCACCATCGATCGGCACACCGCATTGGGTCGGGGTTTCCAAGGGAGCGGCGGTCGCCGTGGATGACGCAACGGTGGGCGCTCTCGGTGTCGGGCAGGGAGCTGTGGACGTCGTGGGCGGGCGCTCGGGCGACTACGTGGTGGTGTACCCCGACCGGCTCGATTGGCATCGCCCTGAGGGCGAGCTCGTCATGAGCGTGGAGGCCGGAGGGAGCATGCTCGACCGCCCGCTGGCCGTGAACGGACGGATGATCGCGTACCTCGAACCGCAACCGGAGAATGAGGAATCGAACCGCATCGTCGTCCTGACCGACGACGGCACGACGATCGACGAGATCGAGATCAAAGAGATTCGGGGTGACGTCACCCGCCTCGATCTCAGCCTGACGGGAGACGACCTCGTGTACTCGACCAGCACGGGACAACTGATCTGGTACTCGCTCGACAGTCTCGATGCGGACGACCTGTTTTCGACAGGAAGCCGCGACGGACAATTCACCACCGATGGTCGTGTAGCCGCGGTCGGAGTCGATGGCCTGCAACTCATCGACGTCGATGGCGAGGAACCCGTCGTCGACGACGTCGGCGTGGGTCGAGATGCCGTCAGTGTCGCGTTCGATGCAGACCGGGGCATTGCGGCGACATCGGACGGATCCGGCGACATCACCCTGTGGGACGTCGACAGCGGGCAACAGATCGGGCCGAGTTTCTCGCCGCTCGGTGGTGAACGGCCGCGCTGGATCGGGTTCGCGGGAGGAGGGCATTTGGTTGTCGGCGGTCGCATCCGGTCGGCCGTGGTGTCGATCGACGAGGTCGAATGGCTCAATCAGGCGTGCGCGTTGGTCGAGGCGTTGGATCCGGACGGGAGCCTGCCTGCCGATCCACGGTTGAGGGAGCTCGCACCATGTCCGTGAGACCGCTTGCGGGGCTGCTGTTCCTCGTCTCGCTCGCCGGCTCGTGCTCGGCGGGAGGGCCCGATGAGATCATGCTGGTGAGTCGCGAGTGGCCAGATTTGGAGATGTCGTGCGACGGCAATGGTGGGTTCAGTTGTCGGTATGAAGGTCCCAGCCAAACGTTCCGTGACGCCGACGGCCATGTGGTGACGGTGGCGGTGACCGACGCCGTATGGCACTTGGAGATCCTGAGTACACCCGAGGTCGAGTGCGGCGGCGAGATGATCCGCCGTCGAACGTACATCTACCGGCTGGCCGATGCAGGGCCCGACGAAACGGTACGACACACACTGGTCTTCGAAGACGGGAGTGCGGTTCAATTGTTCGTGGATTCATACTTCAGAGTTGTCGACCAGTGCTTGGAGACGGTCGGCCGATGGGAGGGTGTCAATGGCACGTTCGAGGGCCGCACCGGGACGTATCGATGGACCGACAACTGGGTACAGCACGAACTCGTCCTGACCGACACATGAGCGTGTCGAGGTCCCAACACCGAGCCGTGAACCACCACCGCTGACGCTAACGAACAGGATAGGAACGTGTCGACGCGGGCCAAGCACGTATTGGTCTCCGGCACGCCGCGACCATGGAATCGCCCTACTTCGAGCGTGGCACGATTGTCGGTCGGACGTTCGCCGAGCGCGGGTTCC
>JBDSBE010000088.1:0-11502 GCA_039921745.1 Ilumatobacteraceae bacterium
TCGTGTCGCCATCAGGATCCGAATCGTTACCCAACACGACGATCTCGACCGGCGTGTCCTCATCCGTCGACACCCCGTCATCAACCGCGACCGGATCAGCATTCGCCGCCGTCACCGTCACCGTCACGATCGCCGTCGCGGACTCGCCACCGGACGTCACCGAGTACGTGAACGAATCGACTCCCGTGAAGTTCGGATCGGGTGAGTACGTGCACTCAGGGCCGGTGCACGTCACGGTGCCGTTGCCTGGCGGGTTCTCCAGGGCAAACGTCACGGGGGTGCCGTCCGGGTCGGAACCGACGAGGGTGATCGCGACCGGAGTGTCCTCGCTCGTCTGCGCAGTCACGTCGGTCGCTCGCGGAGCGTCGGCAATCGGAGCGACCGAAACGATGACGGTTGCAGTGTCGACGCCACCGTTGCCGTCGGTCACCGTCACCGTGAAGCTGTCGGTGCCGTTGAAGTCCGGTGCGGGTGTGTACCGCACCGGGATGGTGCAGGCACCGGCCACACACGTGATCGGGCCGGTGATCTGGGTCGATCCGTTCGAGGCAAGGCCGACGACGGCCGTGAGCGTGTCGCCGTCGGCATCGGTGGCGGCAAGGGAGAGGTCGATCGCAACGTCCTCATCGGTCGCAGCGGCCTCGTCGTCGATCGACGGTGGCTGGTTGGCGCCGGCCGCGCAACCTTCCGGCCCGGCCAGGACGGCGCGCAGGTTGTCGATGAGCGCAGCAGTGTCCAGAACCTCATCGGAGGCGTCGAAGATCGTCAGATAGAGCGTGTGCGCGCCCGGTGTGATCGGCGTCTGCACCAGCAACTTCTGTGTCGAGCCGTCGTACTCCATGCCGTTTGCCGGAGGTTCGACGACCCGGCCGCTGTCGAAGAAGCTGCTGTTGACACTCAGTTCTTTCCTGTCCGGATCGAAGGCGAAGTTCGCAGGGGCGTCGATCACGCTCCCGTTCAACGTCCAGGTCGTCGCATCGAGTTCGGCGAGGAACGCGTCGTTGAAGGCACCACCGACGTACTCGGGATACTCCTCGGACATGAACAGCGCATCGAAGCGCAGGCAGTCGGCCGAGATCGGGATCGACAGTTCGACCCGCAGGACCGAGACGTCGAACGCACCGCGCGCCGGGTGGCCGTTGGCTCGTCCCGATGCGGACCCGAAACTCGGAGCCGGCGACCGATCGCGGTCGCCGCTCGTCATGAGGAGCGCCGATCCCCCGACCGGCGGGGAGAGGAGGGGTGTCAGCGCCTGCACGATGCCGTTCGCAGTGGGGCTGGAGCACTCTACCCAGCTCTCGCCGATCACGATCGATCCATCGAGTGCAGATGCGACAGTTGGGCAGCCGGTGGGCGCTGTGCCGGCGCCACCCGGTTGCACGGTCACCTCGACGCGACCGGTCGCCGCAGCGCCGTAGCTGTCGATGACCCGGTACGTGAACTGGTCGAGGCCCTCGAAGCCGGCGGCAGGCGCGTACGAACAGGTGACCGAGCCGAACTCTTCGGTGCACGTCACCGCACCGTGGGCGCCGTCCGTGAAGCCGTCGAGGCTGACCGCGTCGCCATCAAGGTCGCGGTCGTTGGCAGAGACGACCACGGACGCCGTGGCGGCCGGGTCGGTCATCAGGATGTCGGTCCGTGCGTCCGGTGCGTGGTTGCCAACTTGGAAGCGCACGTTCACACTCCAGGGGCCGGTCACGCCGTCGTCGACCGTCAGCTCGATGTTCTCCTCGCCGAACGCATCGGCGTGCGGGTCGTAGTCGAGGGTGAAGGTGCAGGAGCTCGACCCGTCGGTCTGCAGCGCGCAGGAAGGCGACGACAGCGTCCCGACGGTCCCCAACGTAGGCGACGACGTGATCGTCGCGGTGACGTCGTCACCGTCCGGGTCGACGATCACAATGGTCAGCGTGGCCGGTTGGACGACGCGCACGGGTTCGATCGACAGCAGATATGGGTGCTCGTTCCCGCCGAGGGAGTAAAACGCCGGGTCGCTGGTGTTCGGACCGTCGCTGACGGTGAATGTGAACACGTCGTCCCCCACGAACCCCGGATTGGGCGTGTACGTCGCGTTCTGCGTGCAGATCCCGAACCCGTCGCACGTCGCCGGGCCGTCGATCGTCACCGAGCCGTTGGAGGGCGCCGTGTCGATCGCGAACGAGAGGGTGGCGAGCTCGGCGTCGAAGCCCTGGAGCGTGAGCGGCGTGGTCGGCCGCGTGACCTTCATGTACCCGTTGTACGCGTACGGCGCCTGGTTGCCGACCAGTGACACGACGGCCTCGACCGGTGGGTGCAGACCGTCGTCGGCGCTGAACGTGAACGAGTCCGTACCATCGAAACCGGCATCGGGCGTATAGGTCACCTCGGCGATGCAGACCCTGTTCGCGCAGATCGGGGTCGCCGGCCCCGTCAGGGTTCCGTTCGTCGGGCCTGACACGATCACGAACGAGACCGGGTCGTACTCGAAGTCGTAGGCCTGCAGGTCGAACGTGATCGGGGCACCGGCGAAGTACTGCGTGCTTGCGTACGGATATGGTGCGTCGTTCCCCTGCATGGTCACGGTGGCGGGAGCGCTGTCGAGCGTTCCGTCGTTGGCCACGTAGGTGAACGAATCGTCGACCGTCGGATCGTCGGGCGTGTAGCTCACCGTCGCAGTGCAGTTGCCCCCTCCACACACTGGGGTGGAGATCGCGCCGAGCGTGCCGGCCGCGGGTGCTGTGTCGATCGAGAAGGTGACGTCGGCACCCTCTGGGTCGGTGCCCTGCAGCGTGATCGTGTTGGGTCCCGCTGCGAGCGACAGGAAGCGGCCAACAGCGGTCGGCGGTAGATCGGCGCCGGTCGCGCGCACGACGTTCACGTATGCGACCGAGGAGTTCGACGATCCGTCGCTCGCTCGGTAGCTGAACGACCACTGATCGGCTGCGCCCGGCGTGAACTGCACGGCGGCGGTACACACCGTCGAGCCGTCGGGGCGCGGCGTACACGTGACCGGGCCGATCTCACCGAGCGTCGCACCAAACGGTTGGCCGATGATTTCGAACGTGAGTGTGTCGCCGTTCGGGTCGACGCCGCGCAATGTGATCGGAGTTGCAGCCGATGGAACGGCGACGGCAACGTCACCGGCGACCGGGGTCGGGTTGGACCCCGTCACGTACGCTGCGGAGGAAGCACCGAGACCGTCGGAGACGATGAAGGCCAGGGACCAAGAGGGTGCGGCGCTGCTGACCGTCACGGTGGCCCGGCACTGTGATGCGCCGTTCGCCGTCACCGTGCACATTGGATCCCCGATTGGGCCGATCGTCGCTCCGGACGGTCCACCCACGACCTCGAACGCGAGCTCGTCACCGTCCGCATCAGTGCCGCGCAGGACCACTGGGGTGCCCGCAGTGTCGGCCACGGCCTCGGCATGCCCTGCGGTCGGGCGGCTGTTGTCGACCCCCACATACGCCGCCGAGGAGGTCGACAGCCCGTCGGAGACCCGGTACGCGACCGATCCGGATCGAGCGATCGGTACGACCCCGAGCTCGAAGGTGCACACGGACGATCCGTCGCTGCTCGGCGCGCAGGACGGGCTCGGCAAGTCGCCGAGCGAGACCCCGGAGGACGACACGATCTCGAACGAGAGATCATCGCCCTCGGCGTCCACGCCGCGCAGCGTCACCGACGTGCCCCCGACCGGTGCGACCACGTCGGCGGACGCAGCCTCGGGGATGGCGTTGGCAAACACGTAGTATGCGGTGGACGAGTCCGAGAGTCCGTCGGTCGCTCGGTAGGCGAAGGAGCCATTTGCCGCCGCTTGCGGAGTCATTGCAACCGTTGCGGTGCACGACGACGCTCCATTCGCGATGGTCACGCACTGGGTGTCGACCACCGGGCCGAGGACGAGACCTGATGGGTCCCCGACGATCTGGAACGTCAACGCGTCTCCGTCGGCGTCCATGCCGCGAAGCGTCGCGGTCGCCCCACGAGCGGGAACGATGGCACTGCCGGCGGCCGCCTCGGGTCTGGCATTGCTGAGCTGCACGTAGGCGGCCGACGAGGTCGACGTCCCGTCCGACACCTGGTACGCGAACGACCCGGAGGCCGCGGTCGGGGTGGCGACGACCACGGCGGTACAGGTTGCCGATCCGTCGGAGTTCGCGGCGCAGATCGGTACGGAGATCGAATGGATGTCGACTCCGCTTGGCGTCCCGACGACCTCGAAGGTCAGTGTGTCGCCGTCGGCGTCGACGCCGCGCAGCGTGACCTGTCCACCGGTCGCTGGGAGCCGTGCAGCCGTGGAGACTGCCTGCGGCATACCGTTGCGCACGGTGACGTAGGCGGTCGGCGAGATGGCTGGCCCGTCGCTGACCCGGTATGCGAACGAACCCGAGGACGACACTGGCGTGACGACAACCGACGCCGAGCAGACGGATGCGCCATCGGCTCCCGTCGAGCAGTTCGGGGTACCGATCGCACCGAGCGTGATACCAGATGGGCTGCCAACGAGTTCGAACGACAGGGTGTCACCGTCCGCGTCTGCGGCGAGCAGGGTGACCGTGCCGCCTGCCGCCGGTACGACCGCGTCGACCGGCGTGGCCTCGGGTACCGAATTTCCGGCGTTGTCGGCATCGGTGAACGTGATCGACGCGGCATGGGTCGACGGCCCGTCGGAAACTGCGTAGGTGACCCACCCGCTCGGCGTGGTCGGCGAAATCTGGATCGTCGAGGTGCAGAGCGAGGCGCCGCCATCCAGGAACACGCACGTCGCTGGCGCCGGGTCACCGAGGTCGGCGCCGCTGCTCGACTGCACCTCGAACGTGAGCGCGTCGCCGTTGGAGTCGACGCCGCGCAACGTCGCCGTCGTGGTTCCGCCGGCCACGCTCACGGCGTCGCTGATCGCTCGGGGAGCCGGGTTGACGAGACTGTTCGTTGCCGAACCCGACGAGAAGCCGTCGCTCACGGAGTAACCGAACGAGGCGTTGGCCTGCGACGGAACGAACTCGACGGTCGCCGAACACAGCATCGCACCGTCGGGTCGAAGACCACAGTCCGGACCGGACATCGCACCGAACGTGCCGCCGTACGGAGTTCCGAGTTCGAACGTCAACCCGTCACCATTCGGGTCGATACCCCGCAACACAACCGTCGTCGTACCCGGTGTCGTCACGAGATCGGCGCTGACGGCAGCCGGAACGGGGTTGACGAGACTGACCGTTGCCGAACCCGACGAGAAGCCGTCGCTCACGGAGTAACCGAACGAGGCGTTGGCCTGCGTCGGAACGAACTCGACGGTCGCCGAACACAGCATCGCACCGTCGGGTCGAAGACCACAGTCCGGACCGGACATCGCACCGAACGTGCCGCCGTACGGAGTTCCGAGCTCGAACGTCAACGAGTCACCATTCGGGTCGATACCTCGCAACACAACCGTCGTCGAGCCTGGTTCGAGGCTCAGCTGGCTGCCGACTGCGGTCGGCGATGGGTTCCGGAGGGAGACGGTGGCCGTGCTGGATGTCAGTCCGTCACGCACCGAGTATGCGACCGAGCCGAAGGCAGACGTAGCGGTGAACTCGACCGTGGCCGAGCACACCGACGCACCGTCGGTGCCGATCGAACACGACGGGAGGGTCGGCGCAGTGGTCTCGCCGCCGAAGATCGAGTCGACCATGAACGTCAGATCGTCCCCCTCGGGGTCCGTTCCCCGCAGCGTGACGATCGTCGTCACCGGCGTGGTCACCAGGTCGGCGTCGACCGCTGAGGGGCCAACGTTACGCACCGTGACGGTCGCCGCCCTGGGGCCGGCTCCGTCGTCGACCGAAAAGGTGAACCAACCACTCGACAGTGTCGGGGTGACGGCGACGACGGTCGTGCACACCGCGCTCCCGTCGGCGCCGGAGTCACACGTGACGGAAGATGGCGTACCCACGTCGACCCCGGATCCGCTGTCGACGGAGAAGGACAGCGTGTCGCCGTCGGTGTCGATCGCGCGGAGCACGACGTCGGCGCCGGCGGCGGGGAGCACGACTTGATCGCCGACAGCCGAGGGTGCGGCGTTGCCCGCCTCACCCGACGCGAGCGCGACCTCACCCCGCAGCCGGACGTTCGACGATGCCAGCGTGATCGTTGCAATCGTCACGATCGCAACGGCCGTGCGTGACCGGCGCGCCGACCTTCCGCCATATCCTGTTGTCGCCACGACGTTCCTCCATCGATCCCCGAGCGCCGATTGTTCGGTGCTCCCCGATGGCGACCGTAAACACCCGCTGTTACATCGCTGTTACACGCGTGGTTCGTGGCGTCGTCACCGATTCGACCTCGACCTGAGGTCGAGCCCCGACGGCCCCCTTCGCGCGCCGGCGACGACAGATCACACCCGGTGGATCGCGCTCACCTCGGCGGCGGGCGACCCGATCGATCTAGATTCATCGGAGTTGTGCAGCATCGTTCATCGCGTCAGACGCGGTGTAGAGGAAGGAGACCGGATGTCAGAGTTCGGCGACATCACATACGAGTTCGACGAGGCGTCAGCCGCGGCGATCATCACCATCAACCGGCCCGACCGCTACAACGCGTTCCGTGGTCAGACGGTCGAGGAGATGATCAAGGCGTTCAAGATGGCGTGGGCCGACCACGCCGTGCGCACCGTGATCCTGACCGGAGCGGGTGAGAAGGCGTTCTGTTCGGGTGGCGACGTCAAACAGCGTGCCGAGACAGGTGACTACGGTCCGACCGAGAGCGGGCTGTTCGAGATCGTCTACCTCCAGAAGCTGATCCGGGACATTCCCAAGCCGGTGATCGCCGCCGTCAACGGCGTGGCCGTCGGCGGCGGGCATGTCCTCCACGTCATCTGTGATGTCTCGATCGCCGCCGACACTGCCCGATTCGGCCAGGCCGGTCCGCGGGTCGGCTCGTTCGACGCCGGGTTCGGCTCCGCCTTCCTGGCGCGAGTCGTCGGCGAGAAGAAGGCACGCGAGATCTGGTTCTGGTGTCGCCAGTACTCGGCCGAGGAGGCACTCGGCATGGGTCTCGTCAACAAGGTCGTTCCCCCTGATCAACTCATGACCGAGGCCAAACAGTGGGCCGCCGAGGTCAAAGTCCTCTCACCCACCGCGATCCGTGTGCTCAAGCACTCGTTCAACGCCGACACCGACCATCAGGTCGGCCTGACCCACATGGCGATGTCGGCACTCGATCTGTTCGCGCCCTCGGAGGAGGGGATGGAGGGCGCCCGTGCGTTCTCGGAGAAGCGGCCACCCGAGTTCGACAAGTACGTCCATCATCACTGACCGGAGACCTCGATGAACCTCGACGACAAGATCGCGCTCGTCACCGGCGCGGGCTCCGGCATCGGCCGAGCGACCGCGATCGCGCTCGCCGACGTCGGCGCGACCGTGATCGTCACCGACGTCGACGAAACGGGCGGTCGCGCGACGGTCGGGGCGATCGGCGGCGCCAGCCGGTTCGAACTACTCGATGTCACCGATCGCGGTGCGTCGGTGGCACTGGCGGGAGACCTGCAGGCCGAGTACGGCCGGGTCGACATCGTCGTCAATGCGGCGGGGTGGGATCTGATGCAACCGTTCGTCGACAACACCGACGAATACATGGACACCATCGTCGAACTCAACCTCAAGGGTCCGATCAACGTGTGCAAGGCCATGATCCCGGCGCTGATCGCATCCGGGTCCGGTCGAATCGTCAATGTCGCCAGCGATGCGGGCCGCGTCGGGTCGACAGGTGAAACCGTCTACGCCGGAGCGAAGGGCGGCGTCGTCGCGTTCACGAAGTCACTCGCCCGGGAGATGACCCGCCACCAGATCCGAGTCAACTGTGTCTGCCCCGGCCCGACCGACACGCCGCTGTATGCGCGTCAGCCCGAGGCGATCCGGGCCGCGATCGAACGAGTGATCCCGATGCGTCGACTGGCCAAACCGGCCGACATCGCCGATGCGATCGTCTTCTTCGCCAGCGATCGATCGAGCTACGTGACGGGCCAGGTGCTCAGCGTCAGCGGCGGTCTCACGATGGTCGACTGAGGGCCGATCTCGGCGCGTCGCCTGCGGCGATGCGTCCGACCTACGCTGGGCGACGTGAACGGCGACTCGATCGACGCGCTGGACGCTGCGTCAGGCGAGCCGACCGACCCGTCGGCTGCGGGCAACATCGTCCTGACCGGCTTCATGGGAACAGGGAAGTCGACGATCGGCCGGTTGCTGGCAGGCCTGATCGACTTCGCATTCGTCGACACCGATGACGTCATCGAGTCGCGCCACGGTCCGATCACGACGATCTTCGACGATCACGGCGAGGCCCGTTTCCGGTCGATCGAGCGGACTGTTGCCGCCGAACTCGCTCGATGCGACCGCACCGTGATCGCGACCGGTGGCCGGATGATGCTCGACCCACACAACGTCGAGGTGCTCAGTCGCCGCGGCCGGGTGTTCTGTCTGACGGCAACGCCGGGCGACATCCTGGCACGGGTCACCGCCGACGACCACCGGTCGGGACGGCCACTGCTGGCGGGACCCGACCCCGCCGCCGTGATCGCGGATCTGCTCGACCAGCGACGCGCCGGCTACGGGCGTTTCGAACAGGTCGAGACGGGCACCCGATCACCACAGGCCACCGCCGCCGAGATCGCGGTCAGGTTGCGCAGCCTGCAACGACCGGGGGCAGAGACAGCATGACGATCCAGACCCGAGTGGCGATCATCGGCGCCGGCCCGGCGGGATCGCTGCTGGCTCACATCCTGCGACGCGCCGGCATCGACAACGTCGTGGTCGAACGCTCGGCTCGCGACCACGTGCTCCAACGCATTCGTGCCGGGGTGCTCGAGTGGGGTTCGGTCGACGTCCTGCGAGCTGCCGGGCTCGGCCGGCGGATGGACGCCGAGGGGCACGTGCACAACGGCGCTGCGATCGTCTGGGGTGGGCGCGACGCGCTCTTCATCGACATCGAGCGACATGTGGGTTCACACTTCATGTCATACGGACAGACGTTGATCCAGGAAGATCTCTATCTCGCGGCTGACGCCGACGGTGCCGCGGTGGTCTTCGAGGCGGCTGACGTCGCAGTCCACGGGGCGCTGACGGACCGACCGTCGATCACGTTCACCGTCGGCGGGGTCGATGACCGCATCGAGGCTGACATCGTGGTCGGATGCGACGGCTACCACGGAGCGTCCCGCACGGCGATCCCGTCGACCGTGCTGCGCACATACGAGAAGGAATACCCGTTCGGCTGGCTCGGCGTGATGTCGCAGACGCCACCCCTCGACGACCTGGTGTACGCCAACCATGAACGTGGGTTCGCGCTCGCCTCGCAACGCAACTCGATGCTCAGCCGGTACTACGTCCAGTGCTCGCTCGACGATCACATCGACGACTGGTCCGATGACCGGTTCTGGAGCGAGCTCACCACCCGCCTCGGCCCGACCGTCGGCGCGCGGGTGGTGACCGGGCCGTCGATCGAGAAATCGATCGCCCCGCTCCGGAGCTTCGTTGCCGAGCCGATGCGATACGGCAACCTGTTCCTTGCCGGAGACGCCGCCCATATCGTGCCGCCGACGGGCGCGAAGGGCCTGAACCTCGCGATCTCGGACGTGCACTACCTGTCGAACGGATTGCTCGATCACTTCGAACGGGGTGACCGGAGCGCGCTCGACCGCTATTCGCAGGTGGCGCTCAACCGGGTCTGGGGCGCGGTCAGGTTCTCGTGGTGGCTCACCACCCTGCTCCATCGATTCCCCGACCAGACGCCGTTCGCGCAGCGGGCGCAGGAAGCCGAACTCGACTATCTCGCGTCGTCGCAGCATGCGCAGGCGTCGGTCGCCGAGCAGTACGCAGGGCTACCGCTCGACGGCTGAACCGCTCACCTCGGGGCGCCCGAACGTCGCCGAGACCGCTTCGTCGTGCAGCAGCGTGAGTCGTTCGAGATGCTCCCACACGATGGAGGCACGACCGATCGCGTCGTCTGACACCTCTGTCACAGCCGACGCCCCGGCAACCGTCGACCACAACGCGACGCGGTCGCTCGCGGCCGCCATCAACGCCTCCAGGTCTCTGACGCGGCCCAAGGGCGACCCGTCGTGCTGCGCCTGGCCGGCCGTGAAGCGTGCGAACCCGGTCTTCACGGAGTCGGCGAGCGGCCGGACACGGCTCGGCCGGACGCCGAGTTCGGCCGAACTTCGACGACCGCTGACACCCAAACGCCGCCGATCTCGTGAGGATCTTGCGCACTCGGTGCGCAAGATCCTCACGAGGTCGGCTGGGTCGGTGGGACAGTTCGGCCGTGACGCCTACATCGTGAACGCGAGGTTCCTCGCGGCTCGCTCACCCCATTCAGTGTCACCGTGCCATTTCACCCGGCCGTCCCCGATGGGAGCCTGCGGGTCGAGCCGTCCACAGGCCAGCAGCGCAAACGTCGTGGAGTCGGTCTGGAGCGTCACGTCCGGGTCGGCGAGCGAGTCGACCCGGACGGCTCGACCGTCGACGGCGACGTGGAACGTGCGCTCGATCGGCCCGGTCAGATCGATCGTCATCCCCTTGCCGTCCGGTAGTCCGATCTTGCGGCCGACGATATAGCCGAGCGATGCCTCGATCTCGGCGATCGCCATCTCCGCCGCCGGGCCGGTCTCGTGGCCCGCCATGCCGAGCGGCATCCGGACGTCCTGCTCGTGCACCCAGAAGTCGAACACCCGCACGTCCATGAACCGGCCGTACGTGCCCGGCCCGACGGGCGTCATGCACGGTTGGTCGAAATCGTCGTCAGACATCGCGGCGAGTTCCTCACGTCGAGCCGAGATCACCTGGCGGTACCGTCCCAGCGTCTCCAAGTCGCTCAGTGCAGCAACCTGCGTCATCCAATCGCCGACCTTGTCGAAGGGAAGGGCGTCGGGCATCGACCCAGGTGGTTCCCCGAGCAGCATGTACTCGACGGCGCCGAGGTGAACCATCACGCCTCGAACCGACCAATCCGGACAGAGCGACTGCGTCGACCACTGATCGTCGGTGAGCGGATCGAACACGTCGTCGATCGACGTCCAGCACGATTCGAGGTTCGCGACGGCGGGCCTCGTGTTCACGAGGAACCCCCGGCAACGATCGAACGGTCGCGGTCGGCGGGTCCGACCACGCTGAAGCCCTGGTCGGAGAATCCGACCTCGACGCCGCGATTGATGCTCACCCAATCACGAGCCTCCAGGTAGGGCTTGAAGGTCGTGGCGATCCGCTGTTCGATCGCCTTCGTCTTCGGCTGCTGGAGCTCGAACACATCGGGGAACTCGGTCCATGCCGTCACCGCTGCCCACAGCCGCACCGCCGCGTCACCCGAGGGCGGGTCGATCAGCACCGGCCCGAACAGGCAGTGGTCGCCGAAGAACAGTGTCGGCACGCCGTAGCCGCCGGCGGCGATCACCCGCTGATGATCGGCGCGCACGTCGTCGTGCGTCGTCGGATCGGCGATCGCCTCATCGACGGCTGCCGGGTCGAGCCCGATCTCCTCGAGGAGATGGCGGGCGACGTC
>JBDSBE010000089.1:0-9163 GCA_039921745.1 Ilumatobacteraceae bacterium
GGCCCCATGGACACCGATGCCTACGACTTCACCGTCACACCGGGCGCCGGGCCGACCGACATCCGCGTCACGCCTGCCCCGACCAGCAACCTCGACGCCAAGGCCACCCTGTACCGGATCCTCGCCGACGCCTCCCTGGAGCAGGTGGCGGTCAGCGACCCCCCGGCCATGCGGGTCGATCCGACCACCATCGGCGGGCTCGACGCGTCGATCAGCGACACGCTCGCAGCAGGCGACTACCGACTGATCGTCGAGGGCGCGGGCCTTCCGGGCGTCTACACCAACTACGGGTCGATCGGCACCTACACGGTCTCGATCGACACGGCGCCGCCGGCGCAATGCGGGATCGGCACGTGGTCGGCAACGGGAACGGAGCCCTGCACGCCGGCCGCACCCGGCTCCTTCGTCGCCACCGAGGGTGCCACTGCGGCCGTGCCCTGCGCGGCCGGCAGCTACCAGGACCAGGCGGGTCAGTCGTCATGCGTCCTGGCGCCGGCGGGGTACTTCGTGAGCACGGTCGCGGCGGTCGTTGCGACGGCATGCCCGGTGGGTACGTATCAGGATCTGGTGGGTCAGTCGTCGTGCATCCCGGCACCGGTCGGGTTCTACGTCGGGACGGTCGGTGCGGTCGCTGCGACGGCGTGCCCGCCCGGAACGACGACGTTGCAGGAAGGTGCGACGTCGGCGGAATCCTGCGTGCCCGTGATCGCCTACCAGTTCACGGGCTTCTCGTCTCCGATCAACGGTGACGGCGTGTTGAACCAGGTCAAGGCCGGTCAGACCGTTCCGTTGAATTGGCGGCTGACGACGACGGACGGACTGCCGGTCACCAATCTGGAACCGGCCGACGTCAGGGTGACCGTGACCGGGCTGAGTTGTTCGGTGGGATCCACCGTCGACGCGGTCGAGGCGTACTCGACCGGTTCGTCAGGCCTGCAGAACCTCGGTGACGGCTACTACCAGTGGAACTGGAAGACGGCGAAGTCGTATGCGGGATCGTGCAAGACAATGATGCTCAGCCTGGGCGAATCAAACGGCGCAACCCACGACGCACTGTTCAAGTTCATCAAGTAGAGCCGCTGGTCCCCGGTCGAACCCGACCGGGGACCAGCCCCGCTTCGAACCGTGGAGCCGGGGTAATCGAACCTTCCCGCGTTCGCCCCGGCCGCAAAGGTCAGTGATCGAGTGGCTCGCGAAGCATGCCGGAGAGCGTGTGACAACAGCAACTGAGCAGACCCGTTTCGATCTGGCAGTCGAACTGCTCGACGACATCCGACGCCTCGACGAGCAGCTGAAGGTCTCGCACCGTCGGGTTCGGGTGGCCGTCACCGCATCAAGAACGGCCGTGACCGATCTGTTCGGGGTCGGGCCGATCATCGCTGCTGCGTTGATCGGCGATACCGGCGACATCGGCCGGTTCCGGGACCGTTACGCCGCCTACGACGGAACGGCCCCGGTCGAGTTCTCCTCCGGTGGCCGCACCGTTCACCGGCTGTCTCGACGCGGCAACCGGCAACTGAACCATGCCCTCCACATGGCAGCGATCTGTCAGCTCCGCCAACCCCACTCGGCAGGTCGCGCACACTTCGATCGCAAAATTGCCGAGGGCGAGACGAAGAAGGAAGCGCTGCGAGCGTTGGAGCGCCAAATCAGCAACGCCATCTACCGACAGCTCATCCTCGTCGCCCGCAACACCGACTGAACGAAGGGCCGAGGAGGACACCAGGGAAACGACTCATTGCGAGCGCGGCCAGCTCTCATCCCTACAGACTGGCACTTCGGCGAAGTCACTCCCGGACCCCGACAACCACGCTACGCCCACCGACACGATCGGTCGAACGCGCGCACCCAAGGATCAACGCGAACACCCCACTTGACACAGAGAGGAATCGTTGGAGGGCACGCCTATCGCGCGTTGAGTTGCACTGCGTCAGCCGATCAGCACGGCACTTCCGATTAGTCGGTTGCTCTGTCAGACCCGTCAAAGGCGGTCGTCTGCGTTCGTCGACGTGGGTAGCGAATGATCGTTCACCGACCGGTGATGGAGGCGCGATCGTTCCAGTTCATCGCAGCTCCAAATCTTCCCGCTGTGATCCGGTGCTATTTGGGCGGACCGTCTCTCCGATGGCTTGGACTCTGAGTTGTTCGAGCGGTCGGCCTGACTGTCGATCGACGAGAACGGGGTCGAGGATGCGACCGCTGTTGCGGTCGATGAGGTGAACCGGTGGTTCTGGGAGTCCGGACCATTGGTCGCCCCACTGCATGAGGGTGATGATGATCGGAGACAGCGCTCGGCCTTTCGGGGTGAGTCGGTACTCGAAGCGTTCGGGGTTGTCCTGGTAGGCGACTTTGGCCAATACGCCGTGGTCGACGAGTGTGGTCAACCGGTCGGTGAGGGTGTTGCGGGCGATGCCGAGTCGTTCTTGGATGTCGTTGAAGCGGCGGATACCGAACATGATGTCGCGCACGACGAGCAGGGTCCACGGGTCGCCGACGATGTCGAGGGATTGTGCGACCGAACAGTTCATGTCGCTGTAGCTCTTACGTTTCATGCGGTGACCTCGTTGACTTCGCCGATCGCAGCGGCTGGTGCCGGTGCAGCTTGCCGTCCGGTGCGCAGCGGAATTGATGTGAGGGTGACGATGATGCCTCCGAGGACCACGATCCACCAGATCTTGTCGAACGCGTCGAGCGCACCACTGAGCCCGTCGGGTGCTGCGAGCAGCGCGATGGTGATGGCGACACCGAAGGTTCCGCCGAACTGACGGACGGCTTGAAGCGCAGCACCACCGACGCCGATCCGATTCGCCGGCAATGCCTGGGCGACAACGCTCGACAGCTGGGGAATGCAGAATGCGACGCCCAAGCCGGTGAGGATCATGGACGGGAAGTAGTGGACCCAGTAGTCGACGTCGGGACCGAGCAGCATGAGACGCCAGAGTCCGCCAGCGGCGTACAGCAGACCGCCGACCACGATGATCGGTCGCTGTCCGATCGTGCCGGCGAGTTTGCCCATCCGTGGCGCCAGGAGCGCGACGAGTGCCGGCCCCGGCGCGATACCGAATCCGGCCTTGAGGATCGACCACTCCCAGACGCTGGTGAGGAAGATGATCGATCCGAAGAACATCGCCGAGAACGCAACACCGAACACGAGCATTGCGAGGTTTCCCCAGCGGAAGTTGCCGATTCCGAACAGGTCGAGGTCGAGCACCGGCGCCCGACTCGAACGTTGGTGGACAATGAACACGCCCAGCGCTGCGAGCCCGATGGCAAACGCACCGATCGTCCGCGCCGACAACCAGCCATTGGTCTCGGAGCCGACGAAGCCGTAGGAGAGAGCACTCGCTGTGACGATGATCAGCCCGACGCCGATGGGTGCCGGGATCCGTGTCTCAGGGTCGGATGATTCGCGCAACGTCCTGGCCCCGGCGACGACGGTGAACAGTCCGATCGGGAGGTTGATGAAGAACGCCCATCTCCAGTCGAGGTGCTCGACGATCGTCGCGCCGAGTGTCGGGCCGAGGGCACCTGCGACGCCTCCGGCGGCTCCCCAGATCGCGACGGCGTGGGGCACCTTGTCACCCGGGAACGCGCGCATCACCAGAGCGAGCGATGATGGGATCAGCATTGCTGCGCCTGCAGCCTGGAGGATGCGAAATGCGATGAGGATTTCGATGGTCGGTGCCAGGCCACACGCCATCGACGCCACCGTGAATGCGACCGATCCGGCGAGGAAGGTCCGTCGGTGTCCGAGACGGTCGGAGATCTTGCCGGCCGGGATGAGCAGTGCCGCGAACACGATCGTGTAGGCATTGAGCACCCACGACAGCGTCGAGGGTGATGCGGCATCGAACGTCGAGGAGATATCGGGGAACGCCACGAACAAGATCGTCGTGTCGAGAAACGTCGCAAGTGTGGCCAACGACGCGATCGCCAACGTCAGCCGGCCGTGTCGGTCAAACGCTGCTTGCGCGTGTGTCATCGGTGGTTCGAGGGATGTCATCGAGTGATCATCGCAGTGTGGGTTGCATCATGCAACCTGCGATTGACGTGACACATGGCGTCCGTCATTGCGTTTGCGTTCGATCGGCGTTGCGCTAGGTTCATGGTCTGTATGTCGAACTCAGATCGATCCAGTCTGGTGACGGTTGATCAAGTGGGCCGGGTGGAGCGATGAAGTACTCCGAGTGCCCGACCGTCGAGGTGACCACCGAGATCGCTACGACATCGGCAGTGGTGTGGTCGTTGGTGTCCGACATCGGACTGTCGTCGCGGTTCTCGACCGAGGTGAGCGGGGCCGAATGGGTCGTCGGCCACGAAGGTCCGACACTCGATGCTCGCTTCGTCGGCCACAGCGCCCACGACGCAATCGGTGAGTGGACGACGACCTGCATCGTCACTGGCTACGAAGTCGAACGGCTCTTCGAGTGGAGCGTGCTGGGCACCGAGAACAACGTGTCCTCGATTTGGCGGTACACGATCGACGACCTCGTCACCTCCGACGATGGCAAAGTGCGACTGCATTACTGGTTCCAGATGGGCCCCGGGCCCGGTGGGCTGAACTTCGCGATTGATCAGATGCCCGACAAGGAAGAGCGCATCATTTCTCGGCGCCTCGCCGAGCACCAGTCGAACATGGAACGTGTCATGACCGGCATCAAGGAACTCGCCGAAACGGCACCCACAGCGTCATGACCGACCCCGCCGCATCCCGACCTGTGGTGGACTGGAAACACCTTCCCACACGACCTTGCCCCGTGGCCGAGTCGCTCGATCTGTTCGGCGACCGCTGGAGCATCCTGATCATCCGCGACGCAATGAATGGCGTCCGCCGTTTCGACGAACTCGTGGGGCGCTTGGAGATCAGCCGAGCGACACTCTCGGACCGCCTCCGTCGACTCACCGCCGCAGGTATCCTCGAACCCGCTGACTATCAAGCGGGTCGCGGCCGCACCCGGACCGAATACCGACTGACCCCGAGCGGTTGGGATCTGCGCAACGTGCTGATCGCACTTCGCGAATGGGGCGACCGCCACGTGCTCGGCGAAGGCAACGAGCCGCTCGCACTGATCGATCACACGACCGGCCACAACGTTCGCCTGCAACTCGTCGACGACGAAACCGGTGAAGCAGTCGAACCACGCCACCTCCGCCACGTCGCTGGGCCAGCGGTCGCAGTTCTCGCGAGTTCGACCGATCGAGCAAACCAGCAGCCCGTCCGCGTGGAGGCCACGTCATGACCATCAAGATCGGACTGTCGATCGACCCGCTGATGCCACGCTTCCTCGATCTCGCACGCGAGGCCGAACGGGTCGGCATCGATTCGGTGTGGGTCGCCGAGTTCTGGGCATTGGACGCATTCACTCCGCTCGCAGCCGTTGCGGCCGTGACCGAGCGCATTGGACTGGCCACCGGGATCGCACAGCTGGGAGCACGTACGCCGGCCATGTTGGCGATGACCGCGCAAGGGGTGCAGACAATCTCGGACGGGCGGATGATCCTCGGCATCGGAGTGAGCGGACCGCAAGTGATGGAGGGCTGGCACGGAGTGACGTTCGAACGCCCGGTGCAACGCACCCGCGAAACGATCGAGATCATCAAGATGATCACCGCGGGCGAACGACTCGCCTACGACGGCAGCGTCTACCGTCTGCCGCTGCCCGACAGTCAAGGCAAAGCAATCCGCTCCCGCGCCGAGACGACACCGATCCCGATTTACATCGCCTCACTCGGCCCCGCGAACCTCCGAATCACCGGTGAACTCGCGGACGGCTGGATCGGCAACTCGTTCTTCCCAGCAACCGCCGACACCTTCTTCGACCCCATCCGCGAGGGTGCAGCCGCGACAGGCCGGTCGCTGGATGCGATCGATCGCGTCGTCGCAGTTGGCCTCGAATTCACCGACGACGACCCCGTAGCCGTCACAGCCGCGGGTCGACGCCACGCCGACGGCTACGCGTTCACATTCGGCGCGATGGGCTCGGCGACGAAGAACTTTTACAACGACGCATTCGCCCGCCAGGGCTACAGCGACGACGTCGCCGACGTCCAACGACTCTGGGCAGCGGGCGATCGCGAAGCTGCTGCTGCTCGCGTCCCCATCGCGATCGGCCTCGGAACGAACCTCGTCGGTCCGCCCGCCGCGATCCGTGATCAACTCATCGGATATGAGCGCTGCGGAGTCACCACACTGCGCGTCGGCATCGACGGTGACTTCGATCACAAGATCGCCGAGCTCGAGCGCCTCATGGCCCTCGTCGACGAAGCCGGGCAACACGTTGCGACGAGGAGTGCCGGCGAAGATGCCGCCGCAGTCGAACCGGCGAACTCCGACACCGACTGACGCAGGTCGACCAGCAGCTTGCGGTCAATTTTCAGGGGCCGATGAACGTGACTCGTGCCGTGTTGCCGGTGTTGCGACGCCAGGCGTCTGGGCATGTCAGCGCGTACACCGATGAGTATTCGAACCCACCGTAGGACCATCCAGCCGAGCAACAGCTCCATCATTATGAACTACCGTTCGACGATGGCCGATCTGAATCACCTGATCGTGTGGTGCGAGGACAAGCGACGTGGCGCCGCTCACGTCGTCGAGATTCTCGGGCTCGAACCTCCGCGAGACTTCGCCGGCCAATTCCTCGTCGTCACCATGGGCAATGGCGCATCACTCGACTACGCCGACTGGCGAGGTGGCGGCATCACACCGCAACACCTCGCATTCCTCGTCAGTGAACCTGAGTTCGACGCCGCGTACGGACGAATCAAGGCAGCGGGAATCGAGCACTGGGCGGACCCGGCGAAGCGCACGGCCGGTGAGATCAACCACCACGACGGTGGCCGAGGCGTCTATTGGGATGACCCTGACGGCCATCTGCTCGAGATCATCACCCGACCGTACGGTGCCGAAACCGAGGCATCTGGCGGCTGAGAACGTTGCGGCCTTTGCTCCCATCGACACATACGACGTTGCAGCGACTCTTGCTCGCAACCCCAAGGGCTCACGACCCGACTCGGCCAACTCGGCATCGACGGGCGACGACAGATCTGCGATGCGCTCGACGCCATGGCCAACTACTGACCTGTCCGATCAGACAGCCGCCGC
Organism: Ilumatobacteraceae bacterium; assembly: GCA_039921745.1. Classification (GTDB taxonomy): domain Bacteria; phylum Actinomycetota; class Acidimicrobiia; order Acidimicrobiales; family Ilumatobacteraceae; genus Ilumatobacter. The sequence goes on from JBDSBE010000089.1 coordinate 7,103, forward strand.
TCGGACCCGCCGCCTAGGTTATGGTCGTGACGGCGTGGACCCGGGAAGCGCTGACCCACGAGACGATGGTTCGCCAGGGTCTGTCGTCGCTCCGACCGGTCGGGGTGACCGACGCCGTGCGATCGGTGCTGGCGCTGCAGGCCCAGGAACCGGCGGCGCCGTATCTGGCGCTGTGGAATCGCATGGACGACTTCGACGCGAACGAACTCGACCGGGCGTTTGCCGACGGTGCGATCGTGAAGGCGTCACTGTTCCGGTTCACGCTGCACGCCATCGACGCAGGCGACATCCCGTGGGCGAGGGCCGCGATGCAGAGTCGTATGCGCGACGCCGGCTACCACGACGTCCTCGCCGGCATCGGGCTCACTGCGGAACGGATCGACGAGATCCTGGAGCGGCTGTCGACGGCGATGGTCGAACCGCATAGCAGTGCCGACATGGAACGCGTTCTCTCCCAGTTCGTTCCCGAGGCCGGTGACCCCGCCCGACTCTGGTCGGCGCTGCGCGTCGTCGGTGCCTTCAGGAATGCGCCGACGACCGATCCCTGGTCGTTCGGCCGACGCCCGGTCTACCTGCCGTGCACGGCAGCCGCCGATGACGAACCAGCCGCAACAGCGGAGCTCGTGCGTCGCTACCTCACGGCGTTCGGGCCGGCGACGGTCGCCGACTTGTCGCAGTTCACGATTCTCAAGCGGTCGACTCTCCGGGAAGTCATGGAGTCGATGACCGACCTCGCCGCCGTCGCCGGGCCGGACGGAGCGCAGCTCGTCGATGTGAACGGTGGCGATCCCCAACCGGAAGCCGAGATGCCAACGCTCCCGCCGCGACTCTTGGGCATGTGGGACAGCGTGCTGCTCGCGTACGCGGACCGCGCTCGCGTGATTCCCGACGAGCACCGTGCGCACGTCATCCGGCGCAACGGCGATGTCCTCCCGACGGTCCTGGTCGAGGGTCTCGTACGGGGTGTCTGGCGGGCCTCGACCGACGCGATCGAGGTCCGAGCGCTGGAACCGCTGGACGATGCGACGCTCGACAGTCTCGACGAGGAGGCGCGTGACCTTCGACGAATCCTGGCCGACCGGGAGCCCGCCGTGTTCTCCCGCGTCGGCCGGTGGTGGGATCGCCTGCCCGACGGTCCGACGATCACGATCGGGTCCTGAACCCGGACAGGCTTCGGAGGATGAGGAAGTGGGCGCCGATCAACATCACGGCTCCTGTCACCGCGATCGCCTTGACCGGTCCGGGCGACCCGACGAGTGAGACGACAGCACTGAGTCCGAGGAGTACGGCGACGCCTTTCGAGACGATGGCACCGCGCGCAAGGGCGATTGCCAGGAGGATGTTGCCGAGTACCCCGGCAAGGACGAGGAAGAAGATCGTGTTGCCGTTGCCCTCGTTGAAGTTCGTGAGCACCGCCACCATCGCGGTTCGTTCCGGGACGTTGGCCATGTCGCCCATGATGAGCCCTCCCGTGGCGATTCCAGCGGTACCGGTCCAGCCGAGGACCACGCCGATCGCGGCTGGCAGGACCAGCCGGGATCGGTGGGGGAGGAGTCGTACGAGGGCAAGTCCTGCCGCTGAGAGCAGAGCGGCGGCGATCAGCGTGAGGGCCCAGCCGATCGCGTTTCGAGAGTGGTTCGCTGCCATGTCGGTGAGCACGCGGTCCCATTCCTGGTCGTCGTAGGGCACGAGGATGAGGCGTCCCACCGCGAGGACGAGTGGTGCGATTGCGAGCACGACGAGGTCGTGACGTGACCAAACCGACTCGCGCTCGGGTGTGGCGACGGGTTGAGCGGCCTGGGTGGAAGAGGTCATCGGAATCTCCTGTTCGGCGTTGCTCGGGCGAGCAGCGTCAACGGAGATCGTGCGCCTTCTGATGGTCCGGCGCAGCCGTGCCACCCCGACACGTCGAGTGGGGGCTGACCCCCACGCCACGACAGCCACCCGCTGTCATACTCGCGGTATGGCGGGCGACGCACGCGACTCCCGGATGGCGCCGTTCGCGATCGCGGCCGCAGTGGCCGGCTCACTGCTCGCGATCGCTGCTCTCGTCGTCGTGAT
>JBDSBE010000090.1:0-11935 GCA_039921745.1 Ilumatobacteraceae bacterium
ATTCCCGCTGACGCCACGAACCCGCGGCGGGTGGCTCGTCGACCGAGGGATCACCGCCGGTGGCGCCACCGCGATTCGCAACGTCGGTGTCCCGCTCCTGATCGTGCCGTACGACCGGTACGTCACGCTCGGCAACAGCCTTCCCGCCTTCACCGACCCGTCGCTGATGCTGAACACGACACTCACCGACGACTCGACGATGCGCCTGATGGTCGTCGATCCGATCACCGAGCTCCTCGAACCGTCCGACGCGGCCTCGCCGATCGAGCGCGCGGTACGGCTGATGGCCGACACCAGCGCGCTTCGGTATCAACTCGACCCTGACGTCCGCTCGATGATTCTGGCAACCCAGACGCTCGGCGTACCGGACGCCGACGTACTGCGCGAACTGGCGGTGCTCGTCGCCCAGCACCCCGACTACTCGTTTGCCGACGTCGGCCAGATCCCCGAAGTGACGAACTCCTATTTCAACGACGGCAACGAGTTGGCGCTCCGCCTCGATGCCCGGCCCGACGTCAGCCTCGGCGCCCGATTCCGCCGGATCCAGGAGACCCGGCTGCAGGCCGCCGACGTCGCTTCGATGCTGCCCGCCGATGACGCCCGTCCGGACACGTGGAACGATTCGATGCGAACGGCGCTCTCGACCGGGCTCACCGCGAACGACGCGTTCGGCATGCTCGAGGCGATCGACGCCGATCTGGCGCTGATCAAGGGACAGATCGAGCCCCCCGATGCGTTCCCGTTCACGATCGGCGGCACGTCCACCCAGATCCCGCTGCGGATCGGCAACAACGGCCCTACGCCCCTGCAGATCGTGGTGCACGCCGAAGCCGACAAGTTGGGATTCCCCGAAGGCGACATCGAGTGGACACTCGCCCCCAACCAGATCAACATCGTCGACATCCCCGTCGTCGCCCGCTCCAACGGCGTGTTCCCGGTCGAGGTCGAACTGCTCACACCGGCCGGCAACACACTGGCCGGGCCGATCGTGCTGACCGCTCGCGTCAGCACCCTCACCGGGCTCGGACGGGTCGTCACCGTCGGCGCCCTCCTCGTGCTCGCGACCTGGTGGTTCAGCTACTTCCGCCGACGCCGGAGCGGTCGGCGGACCGATGACGTTCAAGCGGCGCTCGATCGGCACCCCGCCTCGGCGGCGTCGGGAACGCACGGTGCGCCCGGTTCGCCGGACACTGCCGGACCGACGGCCGGTTAGGCTCCGATTCCCGTGAGTATCCGCATCGTCACCGATTCATCCTGCGACCTGCCCGCCGAGGTGGCCGCCGAACACGGCGTCAGGATCGTGCCGCTCTCGATCCGGTTCGGTGACGAGGAGTTCATCGATCGGGAAGAACTCAGCACCGCCGAGTTCTGGGCCCGCTGCGCACAGCAGGACACGCTGCCCGAGACCGCTGCGCCGGCCCCGGGCCAGTTCGAGCAGGCGTACCGGGAACTGATCGACGACGGGGCGACCGGCATCGTCGTCGTGTCACTCTCGGGGTCCCTCTCGGCGACGATCCAGAGCGCCGAGCTCGCCGCGCGATCGATCGACGACGTGCCGATCCGCGTGGTCGACAGTCGGAGCGCGACGCTCGGTGTCGGCACGATCGTGATCGCTTGTGCCCGGTTGGCCGCAACCGGTGCATCGGTCGACGAGGTCGAGGCCCTCGCCATCGACCGCGCCGCACGGACCAAAGTGTTCGGTGCGCTCGACACCCTCGAGAACCTCAAGAAGGGTGGGCGGATCGGCAACGCCAAGGCGTTCCTCGCATCGGCGTTGGCGATCAAACCGATCATCGAGGTCGTCGACGGTCGAGTCGAAGAGGGCGGCAAACAGCGCACCCGTACGAAGGCGCTCAAGTTCCTGGTCGACAAGGTGCGTCAGTACGAGGGGCGCATCAGCGACCTCGCCGTGCTGCACGCGGACTGCAGCGACGTCGACCAGTTCGTCGAAATGCTGCGGCCCTACCACGACGGTGAGATCGTCGTCGGAGAGATCGGGCCGGTGATCGGCACCCACACCGGTCGCGGCACGATCGGTGTCGCCTTCGACGTCACAGCCTGAACACGTCGAGGAACTGTGCGGGAATGCCGGTCCTCGGCCGGCACGTCCAACTAGCGTGACGTCCGATCATGCCCCCCAGCGCTCCACCCCCATCGCAGGCACCGTCCGGTGAACTGCTCGCGAGCCGATACCAGCTCGAGCGCCGGATCGGTCAGGGCGGCATGGCCGAGGTCTGGGTCGCGACCGACACCGACCTCGATCGCAAGGTGGCCGTCAAGTGGCTCAAGTCCAGTCTGGCCAGCGATCCGGTCGTCGCCGAACGATTCCGTCGTGAAGCGATCGCCGTCGCCCGCCTGAGTCATCCGAACATCGTCGCCGTCCACGACGTGTTCGTCCACGAGGCTCGCCAAGCGGTCGTCATGCAACTGATCGACGGCAAGAGCCTGCGTCAGCTGCTCGATTCCCAACGCCGTCTCGGCCCGGAGCTCACGATCCACATCGGCGCTGCGATCGCCGGCGCGCTCGACGAGGCGCACCGATCCGGGTTCGTGCATCGCGATGTGAAGCCCGGCAACATCCTCGTCACCTCCGACGGGCGGGTGCTCCTCACCGACTTCGGCATCGCGAAGGGCCTCCAGGTCGGCGACGAAGACCTCACGAGCGACAACGTGATGATGGGGACCGCCAAGTATCTGTCACCCGAGCAGGTGCGCGGTCGCCGGCTCGACGGTCGCGCCGACATCTACTCGCTCGGTCTCGTGCTGTACGAGTGCCTCGCCGGCCGCGTGCCGTTCCTCGGTGAGAGCGATGCTGACACCGCGCTCGCACGTCTGCAGCGCGACCCCACCGACCTCGGTCACCTCCGCCCGACCCTGCCGATCGGGCTCGTGAACCTGATCCACAAGACCCTCGCCCGGAACCCGGCGCATCGGCCCCAAACCGGGTCCGAACTGCGCAGTGCACTGCTGGCCGTCGACACCACCCCACCGCAGATCGACGGCACACCGGCCGACCCTCCCCCGCGCATCGCCGACCCGCCGACCCGCGCGCTCGGCGCAGGCCCGGGCGTCCCCGGCGACCCACACGTGAGCATCGCGTCTCCAACGGCGGGGTTCGACGAACTCACCGCCACGCCTGTCTCGTCGGACGTTCCGTCGGACCGTGACCCGACGCCCGTGGCCGACGCGCCGGTCCACGGCACGCCCGCCCGTCAGGACGACCAGCGATGGGGCCCGTCGCTGATCGCCGTCGGCAGTCTGATCGTCGTCGCCGTCGTCGTCGCCCTCGTGCTGTACGTCGCGGTCAGCCGCGGCGAGAAACCGGCCGGTGACGTCGCCACCGATCCGGCGGTTCCGACCGACACCGGCGTGCCGGACGCAGCGGCGGCCGACCTCATCCCGACAGTCGACGCTGCGGCGGTCACGATCGTCGATGTGCAGACGTGGGACCCTGACGGCGACAACGGCGGGGAGAACGACGCCCAGGCGCTTGCTGCGCTCGCCGACGGCGACACAGCCACGTCCTGGTCCACCGAGTGCTACCAAGACCGGTTCATGGGCGGCAAACGCGGTGTCGGTCTGATCCTCGAACTGAACGGCGCAGCCGCCGGCACGATCAGTGTCGACACGCTCAACGGTCCGTACCAGCTCGACATCTACACGATGCTCGGCGAGACACCACCGGACGACATCGGTGGATGGACGCAGGACGGCCCGACCCGGTACGCCGACGACCCGGGCACGATCGAGGTTGCCTTCGATCAACCCGCCAACCACGTCCTCGTGTGGTTGAAAGAACTCGGGCGAGACGACGCCTGCAGCTCGGCCAACCCGTATCGCGGTCGGCTCGGCGAGATCTCGTTCCGTCCGTGACCGCACTGGCGCGGTCCGACGACGAACTCGTCGCAGCCGCCCAGCGCGGTGACGGCGCAGCGATGGACCAGTTGCTCCGCCGGCATTACGGGCGCGTCCACGCGGTCTGCCGCCGGATCGCCGGCAGTACCCGTGACGCCGACGATGCTGCCCAAGAGGCGATGATCCGCGTGGTCCGGAACCTCGACCGGTTCGACGGTCGGTCGGCATTCGGCACCTGGGTCTATCGCATCGCCACGAACACCGCACTGGACGAACTCCGCAAACGCAAGCGTCGCCCCCAGCTGCACGTGGTCGGCCCCGACGACGCCGAGGCCGGGCCGCGCGAACCGGTCGACGACATGGCGCATCGCGCCGTTGACGGCGTTGCCGACCGACTCTCGATCGACGCTGCTCTGGCCGAATTACCCGACGAGTTCAAGGCGGCCGTGATCATGCGTGACGTCGGCGATCTCGACTACGCCGAGATCGCGGTCGCGCTCGACATCCCGATCGGTACCGTCAAGTCGCGGATCGCGCGCGGCCGTCGGATCCTCGTCGAACAACTCGGGAACCAGGAGACCACCCCGGAACGTCCAACGGACAACCCCCCACACGACCCATGAACGACGACCAATACCTCCTTGCGAACGCGTACGTCGACGGTGAACTCACCGACGACGAACGCCGGACCGCCGAAGCCGACCCGACCGTGATGGCTGAGGTCGAGTCGCTGATCGTCCTCCGAGCACGCATCGCCGACGTCGACCCGCCGCTGCCTGACGTCCGGGACGCCGCGATCGCAGCGGCGATGACCGAGTTCTCCCGGCGCAGCCCCGCCGTTTCGACCACCGTCGAGCCGCCACAGCGCCGATCGTTCGGATCGCGATACCTGGCGATCGCGGCCGCCGTCGTCGGGGTCGGACTGCTCGGCGTGATCGTCGCCACCGTCGGCAATCGGGGGCAGAACGACGCCGACTCTGCCACGGAGGCCACCGAGAGCGACATCGCGAGTTCCGTCGCCGACCAGGCGGCTCCGAATGCAGACCGTGAAACGGCCGACGTGGCTGCAGACTCGGCCGCTGACGAGATGTCCGCCGACATGTCTTCCGAGATGAGCCTCGAAATGGCTCAGGACGTGACCGGAGCCGCCGCCGACGGCGGCCTCGCCGACGATGCGACGAGCGACACGTCATCGCCCTCCAACGCCGCGACGGTGATGGCGACGGAGCCACTGGTCGACGTCGATCCGGCCTACGACACTGCCGGACCCGACGCGCAGCGTTCTACCCTCGACGTCGACGCACCCATCACCGACGACCTGGAACTCGGGGCGTACGGCACGTACCTCCTCGATCAGCAACTCGTAGGACGACTGCCGCCGACACCGAACACGAAGTGCCCGCCCGACCTCAACATCCTCGACGAGCGGGTCATCGTGTTGAACGACGATGACACCGACGTGTACATCGCGGTCCAGGTGATCGACCAGCGGGTCATTGCCGTCGACCGCGAGACGTGCGTTCCCCTCGTCGACGGGCCCCTGTTCGTCGACAGGCCCTGAGTTCGCTCGTGGGACACCCGTGTCGCTCGTGGAACACCCGTGTCGCTCGTCGAACGCCCTTGTCGATGGTGACGGTCGGCCCGCTACAGTCCCACCCATGCCGGGGAATCCGCTGACCGACCCGAACTGGGCCACCGACCTCACCGAACAGATCACCACGTTCATCGGCAACGTGCGTGACAAGACCACGAACAACGCGATCAAGATCGTGCGTGGCGTCGTGTACGGGTTGCTGGGTCTGCTGCTGGGGCTGGTTGCGATCGTGCTGCTGCTGATCATCGCGACGCGGGGCCTGCAAGCGCTGCTCGATCTGGTGGTCTCGCGTGACAAGGCGGTATACCTCAGCTACTTCGTCGTCGGTGGAATCTTGACCCTGGCCGGGGTGTTCCTCATGACGAAGCGCCACGCCACCGACGCCTGACGCGAACACCACGCCAACGAGATCATCTACCGCGCCTGGAGGCATCGACATGTCCGACGTCCGCAACGTCATCATCATCGGATCGGGCCCTGCCGGCCTCACTGCAGCGATCTACACCGCTCGCGCCAACATGGAGCCGCTCGTGATCGAGGGCGAACCATCCTCGACCTCCGATCAGCCCGGCGGCCAGCTCATGCTCACCACCGAAGTCGAGAACTTCCCGGGCTTCGTGGACGGCGTGATGGGTCCGGAGCTGATGATGAACTTCCGCAGCCAGGCCGAACGATTCGGCGCCGAGTTCCTCACCGAGAAGGTCACCCGCGTGGACTTCTCGCAACGGCCGTTCAACGTGTGGGTCAGAGACGTCGAGTACAAGGCCGAGTCGATCATCGTGTCCACCGGGGCGCAGTCGCTGATGCTGGGCCTCGACGAGGAGGCTCGCCTGATGGGCCACGGCCTGTCGACGTGCGCGACCTGCGACGGGTTCTTCTTCCGAGGCCAGCACATCGTGGTGGTCGGCGGCGGCGACTCGGCGATCGAGGAGGCGACCTTCCTCACCCGCTTCGCCGAAAGGGTGACCATCGTCCACCGTCGCGACGAGTTGCGGGCATCGAAGATCATGCAGGACCGTGCCTTCGCCAACGACAAGATCGACTTCGTCTGGAACAACACGGTCACCGGCATCCATGGCGACGACAAGGTCAGCGGGGTGCAACTCACCAATACCGTCGACGGCTCGGTCTCCGATCTGGATGTCACGGGCGTCTTCGTGGCGATCGGTCACCGACCGAACACCGACCTCTTCAAGGGCATCATCGACATGGAGGACAGCGGCTACCTCATCACGGAACCCGACTCGACCCGCACCAACATCGAGGGCGTGTTCGCATGCGGCGACGTCCAGGATCACACCTACCGCCAGGCGATCACGGCCGCCGGATCAGGCTGCATGGCTGCGATCGACGCCGAACGCTGGCTCGAGGGCCGCTCGGAAGACGACGACGCCACCATCAAGGAGCACTGGGCCCCCACCCAGGAGACCGCCCCGGCCTGACGCCTCCTGGCCTCCGTCCCGACGGGTCGATCGGCGGTCGCGTTCGAATCGAGCAAGGCCCCGTCGACGCTCAGCTGGGAATGGATCGCCGGACCTCCCGGTTGCAGGTCGGTACACTTCTCTTCGCCCTCGGGCACGACGCAAAGGACGCACCATGGCCAACGGGATCACCGACCTCACCACCGCCACCTTCGACGAGACCGTCAACAGCTCTTCGGCACCGGTGCTGGTCGACTTCTGGGCTGAGTGGTGTGGACCGTGCAAGCAGATCGCCCCGGTGCTCGAAGAGCTCGCCGGTGAGCTCGGCGACCAGATCACGATCACCAAGCTCAATGTCGACGAAAACCCCGACATCGCCATGCGCTACAGCGTGATGAGCATCCCGACGCTGCTGGTCCTGCAGGACGGTGACGTGAAGAAGAAGATCGTCGGCGCCAAGGGCAAGGGTGCGCTACTCCAGGAGCTCGACGAATTTCTGGCGACCTCCCGCTGACCCCGGGCCAGCGCGGCGAAGCCGTTCGCGACCTGCAACGCCGCCTCGGAGCCGCCGGTTTCACGCCGGTCGGCGCCGAGGCGGGTTTTTTTTGCGGGGCGACTCGCGATTCTGTGCTGCAGTTCCAAGGCCAGCGTGGATTGCGCGCCACCGGCCGCTGCGACGAGGACACCTGGCGGGCGATCGTCGAGGCGTGTTGGTCGCTCGGTGACCGACTCCTGATGCTCATGGCCCCCAACCTCCGTGGCGACGATGTCGTCGAGCTCCAGGCGTCGTTGGCGCGCATCGGCTTTGACTCAGGGCGTGTGGATGGCATCTTCGGCCCGGCCACGGCTCGGGCACTGGAGGACTTCCAGCACAACAGCGGGCTGTACGTCGACGGGGTCTGTGGTCACACGACGGTCCGTGCACTCGAGGTGCTGACCCGCCAAACCGGGACCGGCCCGGGCATCACGGCGATGCGAGAACTGGAGTTCCTGACCGCGACAGCACGCTCGTTGAGTGACCTACGGATCGTGGTCGGCCAATTCGGGGGCTTGAGCGCACTCAGCCGCCAGCTCGTCCAGGCGCTCCGTCAACGAAGTGCCACCGTGGTCGCATCCGACGAGCCCGACGCCGCAGCCCAGGCCGCAATGGCGAACCGCTTTGCGGCAATGGTGTACATCGGATTCGAATCGCACGGTGGACCGTCGACGACGATCCACTACTACCAGGTTCCCCAGTTCACATCGGCCGGTGGGCGAGCGCTGGCTCGCCGCATCGCCGATTCGTGCTGTGGACGACTACCCGAGCTTGACCCACAGGTCGAGGGAATGCGGCTGGCAGTCTTGCGGGAAACCAGGATGCCGGCGGTTCTGGTCACCCTCGGCGCTCTTCAAGAGGCTCTTCGCCACGCTCCGACGATCGTTCAGGCCGTGGTGGAGGCCTTGGAGTTGTGGGCGGGCGAGCCACTGTTATCCCCAGGTTGAGCCTGTCCCGGCCTGATATCGAGCGTTTATCCACAGATCTGTCCCCACCCTGTGACTGAACCTGAGGCACCGCTCCAGGTGGCGACTCGATATCACATCGTTATTGGTTCGGACTTACATTACTGTTGTTGAGGGTTGGTGAACTCAATCAGCCATGCGACGGTAGATCCGCTCCAGATCTTCGAGGTCGGCAAACTCGATCGCGATCCGTCCGCGCTTCGCACCCATCTGCACGCCGACCCGGGTGTCCAGGTGCTCGGCGAGCAGTTCCTCGAGCTCCAGGAGGCCCGGCGGCCGAAGTCTCGTCGTCGGCACGACGCCAGCACCGTCAACGGGCGACGGCGGGGTGGCGGTCCCGTGGTCGTTGACGACACCGTCGCCAGTGGGCGCACCAGCAGCTTTGACCGCTTCCTCGGTCATCCTGACCGACCAGCCGTGCTCGGCGGCTTGACGTGCGAGAGTTTCCTGCAGCGAACGATCCGGTGTACCCAAGAGCGCGCGAGCGTGACCGGCGCTGAGCTTGCCATCAGCGAGAAGGTGTTGAATCGCAGGCGGAAGCCCCAGGAGCCGCAAGGTGTTCGAGATCGCCGAGCGGCTCTTCCCGACTCGATCGGACAGCTGCTCGTGGGTCAATGCGAAATCGTCGATCAGTTGCTGATAGGCGGCCGCTTCCTCGAGCGCGGTGAGGTCCTGACGGTGTAGGTTCTCGACCAGTGCCTGCTCGACCGAGGCCAGGTCGTCGGTTTCACGAACGACCGCCGGAATGACCGCCAAACCGGCGCGGCCAGCGGCGCGCCAGCGGCGTTCACCGGCGACCAGTTCGTAGCCGTCCGCGATGGGTCGAACGAGGATGGGCTGCAGCACCCCAATCTGTTGGATCGATGCGGTGAGTTCCGCAAGCGACTCCTCATCGAACTGGGCGCGGGGCTGATGTGGATTGGGCACGATGTCCGCGACTGCGATATCGCGCAAGACCGCCACCTGGTCGAACCCTGGCTCTGCTTCACCCGGTGGGATGAGAGAGCTGAGTCCCTTTCCCAATCCGCTACGCCGCACCATCGTGAACCTCCTTGGCTACGTCACGGTATGCAACCGCACCGCGAGAACGTGGGTCGAAGGTGATGATCGGCTGACCATACGAGGGCGCCTCCGACAGTCGAACCGAACGTGGCACGACACTCCGAACCACCTTGTCGCCAAAGTGTGCCCGGACTTCCTTCACCACCTGATCCGACAACTTGGTTCGAGCGTCATACATGACACACACGATCGTCGACACTTCGAGATCGGGGTTGAGATTCCGCTTCACCAGGTCGACATTTCGAAGCAACTGGCCCAAGCCCTCCAACGCGTAGTACTCCGTCTGGATCGGAACCATCACCTCGGTTGCCGCTGCCAACCCATTGACGGTCAGCAGGCCGAGCGTCGGCGGGCAGTCGATCAGCACGTAGTCGTAATCGTCGATCACCGCCTTGATCGCATTCTTCAGACGTGACTCACGACTGAACGCCGGCACCAGTTCGATCTCGGCACCTGCCAGGTCGAGACTCGCCGGCGCCACGAACAAGTTGCGGACGTCGGTCGGCTCGATGCAGTTCTCGAGTGGGACCTCGTGCATGAGCACGTGATACATCGATGTCTCGAGACCACGGTTCTCGATACCGAGACCGGTCGAGGCATTGCCCTGGGGGTCGAGGTCGATCACCAGCGTCCGGAGACCCATCTCCGCAAGGCATGCGCCGGTGTTGATCGTGGTCGTCGTTTTTCCGACGCCGCCCTTCTGGTTGGCGACGGCGATGATACGAGGAAGCGGGCGACCCGGGGGACGTTCGATGATGGGTTCATCCATTGGGCACAGTCTGGTCGGTTGGACTACCAATTGCGAGGATGGTCGGCGGTTTACCCGCAGTGGCACGCAATCGTTGTTTCACGTGAAACAAGCAGTCGGTTGCGAGCGGACCTCCCGGCGACAGAAGGAGAGATGTTTCACGTGAAACGTCCCGGTCCGACATTGCGACGTAAGTTCCGAATGATGTGTCGACGCCGCAACCGGCTTTCGATCGGTTGGGTGCTCCGAGCACCTCGGCGTGCCCCGTTCGTCCCACGGCGCGCACCGTTGCCAGAGCGACTCGTCGTCGTGCGCTTCGCCCATCGACACGAGGATCGACTGTGCCAGACCATCAGCCGCTTGCATCCGAACGATCGCCTCGGAGGATCAGATTCCACGGCCACTGTCGACGCCCGGCCGAATTGAGGAGCAGGCGGGTCGCGTCGCATTCGGCAGCTGATCGCGAGACGGCACCCGCTCGGGATCTCACGTACTCGAAACGACTTACGCAACCACTATTCGGGGACGTCGCGAAATCCGCGACTCGCGTCGTGCATGAGTGCATCACCGGAACTCGCTCAAACTTCCGGAACCGCGTCCGTATTCGGGAAGGCTCGATCCGACCTGTCGAACTCGGCTCGCGTCACGAAGACGGGTCCAACACAACAAACGACTGTTCACGGAGCGGCTGACCGGGAGTCGCCTCGAACCTGAGGCCCGGCGTAGCGCCGTCGTGAGTCATCAAGCTGATCGCATCGCCGTGTCGACTCTCGAGATTGACCGATCGGAGCAGCTTCCAGGCACCGACGGTGACGTCGCTCCCCCGGGCGAGCGACTCAGTCCAAGACGTGGCCGGCGTATCGCCGCGAAGCGGCTGCCGGTCAGACGTAATCGACGACGCTCGCCGAGACGGCCGCGCCGGGTGCTGACAGCCCGAAAACCAACGGACGAGCCTGACAACGAGAGCTCGACGAGCCTGGTCGTCATGCGGAGTGGGCCTCGACTCCGACCGCACCATGAAGGCGCGACCACTGGCGCACTGGTTCAACGTCACGGGGTGTGCGTCAAGCGGACGACCACCACCGTCGATCACACTCTCGGCCTGTCAGTGCATCCACCGAAGGTCGACCATCTCTGCTCTGCCGGGTGTGCTGTACCACTTGGGCCATCTGTCACGATCCTGTGAGCACGAACGTGACCCACCAACGCTGTGCAATGCGGAAGGATTGCCGCCAGTCGGAGTCGCATGTTGGGTCACGACGAATCCTTGGCGATTGGTCGGATCTGACGACCCTGCCGAGTCCGACACCGCTACCATCGCGCAGACCGGCTGGCGCGTCATCAGAGGAGCGTTTCGCCTGACGCGCACCAAGACACGCTGTGGCGCTGCCGGCTACGACCACTCACGACGACACCGCGACCCGCCAGTCATTGAATCGCCGAGCGATACCCGGGTCCGACGGCGGACCGCGTCGCGCATCACAGCCTGATTCGACAGCGTCAGGTCGGCGTCGATCCTGCGCGGCATCGAGTGCGCGATCGATCGCCGAGATCGGCTCGGCTCGGCTCACAGAGCCGTGAGGAAATCGAAACTGAATGACTGGGCGCTACTCGTCAGGGCGCAGGTACCGGACAAGCCGGGACGCATTCGCCCATACCTCGGCAGCTCTTCCACTCGGGCCGACAAGCCGAACGGGAATCTGGTGGCCCGATTTCGGTCGTAATCGACGGCCGCTCTCCCCCACCCCGCTGCGT